>CAYOWB010000128.1:1628-10593 GCA_964407515.1 uncultured Bacteriovoracaceae bacterium | reverse complement strand
CGTGACGATTGGGGAGGTCACCGTGATGTTCCCTGTGGGGAGCGCGGAAATGGCCTCGGCGCCTTCCCGGAATCCCGAGCAGCTGCTCGCCAAGACTCTTGCCGCCGTTTTCGGACAGAAGACCCCGAAAGGACAGGATACGCGTCAGTGGCTCTCGGTCGGCCCCCATTCCGGTCAGCGCACGTTGCTTCTTGCGGACCGGGTGGGTTTCCCGGAATGGCGCTCCTTCCGGCTGCTGGACTCCGGCTGGGTGTCCGCCGGTCCTTCATGGCTCGCTCAATGGTGGAAGTCCTGTGATGGGGTTGTGCTCGCATGTCGCCCGATGGCGCTTCTGGCGGACTCTTCGGTGATCAAACGCCTTTACGATCAGGTCCCCAGATCAGCTTGTGAAGCTGAACTTGAAGGCGCACCGCCAAGCGGTCCTTGATGATGCTTTCCGCAAGCCAGCGAAGAAACTCCTGGCCCTCGGCGCCGTCACGGAATGCGGGGGAGAAGAGGATTTCATCACAAGGACGTCCGATCTCCGACACGACTCTTTTCGCCCACGCGTAGTCGTGTTCGTCCCCGATGACGAACTTGATTTCATCCGAGCGCTTCAGAAGAGGCAGGTTTTCCCGATAGCGTGAAGGTTCCACGCCGCTCGAAGGCGTCTTGATATCCATCACGATGCGACAGAATGGCGCGACCGGCGCGATCGGTGTCTCGCCATTGGTCTCGATGCTCACGGACATTCCCGCGGTTGCTAGCGCCCGGGCGAGTTCAGTGGCCTCCGTATGAATCAACGGCTCGCCCCCTGTCAGGAGGACATGCTGAGTCGGATAGCGGGTAGCCTCCTTCACGATCTCGGTCACGGTCATCTTCGTTCCGCCGGTATAAGCGTGCGTGGAGTCGCAGTAGCGGCACCGCAGATTGCAGCCGACCAGCCGCACGAAGACGAATGGCAGCCCGGCCAGGGAAGTCTCTCCCTGGAGGCCGTAGAAGATCTCGCAGACAGGAAGCGTTAGAGGAGTGTTCACGGAAAAGGGCTATAGCACAAAAGGGAGCGGAGAAAATGGCGAGGCCCCGATCGCATTCATGCGACCAGGGCCTCGAGGTTGAAGAGGGGGGCCTTGAAGGGGACCCCCCTTTGAAAAGCGAAGTAGGCCTACATGGCCATCGTTTGCTCTCCTCCTTTGGCAGCCCGGCTAGCGTAGACTGTCGGGGTAGTCAGTCCTTAGCCCCGTGGCTTTGCGTTGCCGGCCTTTCGACCGGAGTGCCTTTTTCAAAGGGGGTATTGCGTGAACCGCCCTCTTCAAACGGCCCGCTTCCGTGGGCCAAACCTGTTAAAACTTGTTAAAGATCAGGTCCCTTTCTTTAGGTGCCTATCCCAGTTTTAAGAACACCTAATAATTAGACCTTAGCGCAGGGTGTTATAAAAGGCAAGTCCTGCAGTGGGCAACTTCGTACCATGGCTAATCAGTTGCTTTTACATGATAATTTTAAAGGAGTTTGCCGGAAGTGCCGATCTACTCAGTGAGGTGATATGGCTCCGTCCTCGGCTCTTAAGCTTGTGATTCCTAATCTCGGGCCCGGCTCTGCGGTTCGCCCTGGGCGGCGTCGGCCGCGCATTGCCGTCGTGATTCCCGCCTACAACGAGCAAGCGAACATCGAGCGAGTCCTTCAAGAGATCGCCACGCTTCAGGGCCGAAAGCCCGAGTGGGACATCGTTCCCATTGTCGTGAATGACGGCTCGACGGATCAGACCGAAGCGATCCTCAATCAGATTGCGCCTAAATACCGTGCCCAAATCGTTTCTCTCCCGGTGAATCTGGGAATCGGTGGCGCGGTCCAGGCTGGATTCAAGCTCGCCGTTCGCCTCCACGCCGACGTGACATTGCAGCTGGATGGCGACGGTCAGCATCCGGCCGAAGAAATTCCGGCCATCGTCGAGCCTGTTCTGAACGGAACTGCCGAAGTGGTCGTGGGCTCCCGTTACGTCAATCAGGGGACGAGTGGCATCGTTTCAAGTTCCGCCCGTTATTTCGGGACGCTTCTCTTCTCAAAGCTTCTCCGGTTGCTCGTCGGTGTCAGGATCGCTGACACCACCAGCGGATTCCGCGCGTTCAGCAGCGAGGCCACCGAGTTCCTGGCTCAGTGCTATCCGGATGATTATCCCGAAGTGGAAGCCTATGTTCCGCTCGCTCGCAAAAAGTTCGTGATTTCCGAGGTCGGTGTCCGCATGCGTCCACGCAAGAGCGGTACGTCGAGTATCACTCCGATCCGCAGCGTTTACTACATGATCAAAGTGTCCTTCGCGACGATGCTCGACGTCATCCGGCCGCTGCCTGCGCGGCGTAAGCAGATCCGAGGGTTTGAGTCCACAGGGGTGGAGGAGTGAGCCCGTGACGGTCGATTCACCCTTCTCTGTAGTGACGTCGCTTCCGGATTACCGCTTCAGAATCGAGTTCTGGGCCATTCTCGGCTGCGTGGTCCTCTTCGGTGCCCTGTTTGAGCTCGTGCGTCGCAAGCGCCTTAAAGAACGGTACTCGTTCCTTTGGTTTCTGACTGCGGTCGTTCTTCTCGTGTTCACGCTTCGCAGGGCCTGGTTGAACGACCTCGCTGCGTTCATCGGCGTTTATTATCCGCCGAGCGCCTTGTTCCTGCTTCTCGTGTTCTTCATGCTGCTGATCCTCATGCACTTCTCCACCGTGATCAGTAAGCTGTTGAATGAGCGCACGACGCTCACGCAAAGTGTCGGGATACTTGAGGGCCGTGTGAACGAGCTGGAACGTAAGCTCCGTGAATTGAACGAAGGCCGCAGGCTCCAGGAGCTTAACGCCGCCGCAGATATTTCCAGTAGCGGGGATGTAGGGCCAGAAGCCCCGAACAAATAATCGTGGCCAACGTGCCGCGCAGATCCGTCCCGTCCCATTCCTCCGCTATTCCCGGCAGTCCCCTGAGGAACTCCCGCAGACTTTCGCGTTCGGCTCGCGGAGTGGAAAGGTAACGCAACACTTCTCCCGGGATCATCCAGCGGCAACGCACTCCGGTGCGGTACTGGTTCACGGGAGCGACCGCTTCATCGCGGGCCGCCCGGACGTAGAGCGTGGGAAAGTCCACTCCGCTCCTCGCGGCGAGTTCAAGACTTCCCCAGAAGCGGGGATTGATTTCCAGGAGCCTGGGCTCGCCCGTCGTCGGGTCGAGTTTCCACTCCAGCATCGCGATCCCGCGCCACTCCAGCTTCTTCAGGAACGCGATGCTCAAGGAGATGATCCGCTCGTCATGGATGCTGATGCGATCCGTGCTCGGACCGCCGCTCGTCGGATATTCTCGGATGCGCTGGTGCGCGAAGGCAGCCAGGCACTCGGAGTCCCGGTTCATCAGGAGGCTCACTCCGACGGCTTTTCCTTCGTGAGGGATTCGCTCCTGAAGGAGCAAGGGGCCGTGTTTGCGCCAGTGACGAGTCCAGAACTCTTCCGTTTCGCCGATCGGCCCGCGGACAGGGAGCTTGTCGTGGAATATGACCCCCGCGGATCCGCTTGATGTGCGTGGTTTTGCAACCCAGGCCTTCGTCCCGAGAGAGGCGATGCAGGCGGGGATGTCGGCAGGCGACTTAGGCTCCACGGTGCGCGGGTGGGGGATTCCGGCTTCAAGCGCGGCCTGCATCGTCTTGGCCTTGTCCGAAGCGATTGCGAGAGAGTGAGTCGGTGGAAGGAGAAAATCCGCGAGATTCGCGAGTTCTTGTGCGTGCGCACTGATCCAACCCAGTGTCGCGTCCTCCATCGGAATCAAGACGGGACGGGATTGTCCCGGTCGCTTCAGCTCTTCCAGCAGTGCGTGCCCGAATCCATCCGGATCCTTCGCGGCGGAGGGGGCGAGAATCCGGGCATCCGCATAGCGGGACCAGAAGCCCGTGGTCAGCCAGCTGTCACCCATGACGTGGACGTGGAAGCCGGCCTTGCCGAGCGATCGAATGGCGCTCACGCTCTTTCGCCAAAGGCCGTCCGTAACGATGACTGGAAAATCCGCGGTCGCACGAATCACTCTCAAAGCATAGCACACCCCTGCCGCCGGTACGCCAAGGCCGGAGGGTGTGTCCTTTTCCTGTGACGTGCTACTATGAATGGGATGCTTGCTCCGGGCCTGCTGACATTAGACGTCGAAGACTGGCACCACGCGAACTTCCATCAGTTGGACCCGATGGCCGATCGGATTCGCGCGACTGTCCGTGAGCGGCGCTACCGGATGGATCGGAACGTCGAGCTTTGGATGGAGACTTTGGCGGTCACCGGAGCCAAGAGCACCTGCTTCGTTCTCGGGGAGTTCGCGGAAGCGTTTCCCGAGGCCGTTCGCAAACTCCATGAGGCCGGACATGAAGTCGCTTCTCATGGTGCCACCCATGATCTGATCTACCGGATGTCTCAGGAACAGTTCAGGGAGTACTTGAAGAAAGGGATCGGGGCTCTTGGAAACCTGATCGGAAAATCGCCGGAAGGATTCCGTGCGCCGAGTTGGTCCGTGGATCAGCGCACGCCCTGGTACCTGGACGAACTCCGTGAGCAGGGTATCCGCTACGATTCGAGCATCTTTCCGGTGAAGACGACCCTTTACGGGCAAGGCGATGCCCCACTGACGGTGACCCGCGAGAAGGGTATCGTGCGTGTGCCCGTCACGGTTTTGACGGTCGGGCCTCTGCGCTTGCCGTTTGCCAGTGGCGCGTTCTTTCGACTCGCCCCGCTTCCGCTCATTCGCCATGGTCTGGCGCGCGCCTCGAAGCTCGGGCAGACCGTGATGCTGGTGCTCCATCCTAGGGAGCTCGACCCTGAGCATCCCCGGCTTCCGTTAAGCGGGTGGGAACGCTCCGTTCACTACGCCCGGTTAAAGACTACTCTGCCGAAACTCCGCGACCTGCTTCCGCGCTATCGCTGGGGAACTATTGCAGGATTCTTAAGGGACGGCGGCTTCTCAAATTGACAGTCTAGATCCCGTCCGTGACAATCTACATAATGGCTGAAAAGGGGAAACCTTCGACTTTGCGATGGGTTGTTGCCGTTCTCGCTGGAGTGATCGCGGTCGGATTTCTGGTGCAGTGGATGCAGTCCGGGGGCACCTCCGGCGTGCCTCGGTTGGCCACTCCCGATCTCGATGGGAATCGCCAGGCTGGGCTCGTGGAACTCTGGAGCGGTGGCGTCAAGACTCGCCTGGCTCTGCCCGAAGACTTCTCCCCTGGACGGCGCTCCGTCGCTTCGGCGGATTCACCCGGAACGATTTGGACGCCAATCACTCAGGCGCGGATTCCGTATTTCCTCGGATCGCTTTTCCGGCTCGAGCAGAAGTCCATGGTCCAGCTGACGAGTTCCGGGAATTACCTCGTGATCCTCGACGGTCCGGGTGAGTTTGTCCTCGAAGACGCGAAACGTGATGATGCTCCCTCGCGGCGTGTATTCGAGTGGGTGGTTCATCAAGGGGGGCTTCGCGCCAAGCCGAACGAATACGAGGCCTCGGAACAGTGGCTTGTCGTCAGGACTCCCGCGGTCCGGATCGAGGCCAAGGAGAGCGAAATCGGGCTTTCCGTCGGGGAAAACGGCCAAGGCAAGTTCTGGCTGGTTTCCGGGCAGGCGCGCCTCTTCAAGAAAGACGGCAGTGAACGTTTGATCGAGCAAAGAGGGGTCTACGATCTATGATCCTTTCGGCCAAGAAAGTCGCCTTGTGGCTGGCCGTGGTGGTGGGGCTTTGCTACTTCGGAAGCATGAACGGGGAGTTTCACTTCGACGACAGTCACAGCGTCGAAGGGAACGTCGCCATTCGCTCCTTGTCCAATATTCCAAGCTTCTGGATCGATCCCAAAACTTCCTCGTTCATTCCGGATAACCGCGTTTATCGTCCCATGGTGTACGTGGGGTACGCGCTCGCGTGGCAGCTGGGTGGCGGTGAGACCTGGGCTTTTCACCTCTTCAAAATCGCCATGCATGTCGTGGTTTGCCTGATGCTTTTCCTGATCTGGCGACGACTTTGGCAAGAGCCGGGGTGGTTCCTCTCAAAGCCCCTTTCGATTCACTTTCCGTTCACGAGCAAGGCATTTGAAGTGGATGGCGAGAAGGCGGCGCTGCTCCTCGCGTTCTTGTTTGCGGTGCACCCGACAGGCAGTGAGTGCGTCGATTATATTTCCGCCACGACGTCTCTCCAGTGCGCGATGTTCTTCCTGCTCGGGTTCAACTCCTATCTGCAGTACCGGGATTCCGGACGGCGAAAGTATTTCGTCTGGCTTCTGGTCTATTACTTCCTGTCGGTGGCATCGAAGGAAGAAGGGATCACGCTTCCGGCGATGATCCTCATCACGGAGCTGATGCTTTCGAGCGCGAACACCGCCACGCGTGCCCGTGCGGCTGCCCCTGGCGAGGCAAACAGTTCCCGGACTCAGGACCTGAACAAGTGGCTCCGGCACAAGCTGCTTCCCGCCGTGAAGTTCACCCTTCCGGTCGCGCTCTTCGGCGTGGTTCTGGCTGCCTGGATTCTTCTCATGCGTCCGGACGAGGGGCGTGTTTCACGAGGTTTCATCTCGTCCTACAGCTATTTCCTCACGCAGTGGCGCGCCTATCTCTGGTACATGCGCCTCTGGTTCTGGCCTTGGGATCTCAACGCCGACTATGTGACCGTCACCTGGTCCAATAGTTTGACCGAGGCTCCGGTGATTCAGGCGGCCATCGGGAATGCTCTCGTCCTGGCTCTGGCGTGGTTCAACCGGAAGAAGTTTCCCGCTCTGCTGTACGGGGTCCTCTGGTTTTACGTGACGATCGCCCCTGCATCGAGCGTCGTCGTGCTGGCCGAGGCGATCAACGAGCACCGCATGTATCTCTCCTACATCGGCTTTGCGGGAGGGACTTTCGTGATCCTTCTGGCGGCGGCGCAGACCCTGATGTCGAACGAGGGACGCGCACGCTGGTTGGGTTGGATTTACGCCGTCGTTTTCGTCGGCTTGGTGATCGGTACGCAGGAGCGGAATCGCGTCTGGGCCAATGGCGAAAATCTTTGGGTCGACACGCTCGCGAAGAATCCCGGCTCCGGGCGCGCGATGAACAACCTGGCGCTGGTCTACATGGCTCGCGCCGATTACAAGAAAGCCGTAGATTTGCTCGAGCAATGCGAGCGCAGCTGGACGACGTATGCGCATTGCCCGTTGAATCGCGGTGTTTCGCTGATGGCGCTCAAGAACTACGACGAGGCGGAGAAAGCGCTGCTTCGGGCGATTCAGCTGAGTCCGAACAGCGTGTACACGACGTTCCACCTGGCGCAGCTCTACAACGAAAAGAAGGATTTCGAGAAGGCCATCCAGTATTACCAGAAATCCGTCGATCTGACGGGAGGGCGCTATCCCGCGGCCGATATCAATCTCTCGATCATTTTCAGAAGTTTGAAGCGATTCGACGAAGGACGGCGTGTCCTCGCACGCGCGCTCTCGGTCGAGCCGCGGAGTGATATGGCACTCTTTCATTTAGGCGGACTGGAGCTGGATGCCGGGAAGACTTCCGACGCGATTCAGGCCTATGAGCGCCTCGTGGCTGCTCATCCCGCGCATGTCCAGGGTTGGTACAACCTGGGGGTTGCTCGCCTTGCCACGGGAGACCCGTCCCGAGCGCTCCAGGCTTTCCGGAAGACCGTCGAGCTGGACCCGAAGAGCGAGCAGGGTTGGTACAATCTGGCCTTCGTGGCCGAGAAAGCCGGACGCTGGGGAGATGTTGTTCAAGCGCTTGAACGCCTGTCTTCGATCAACCCGGCCAAGGCGGAGTACGGCGAGCGGCTGCGGAATGCGCGTGCGCGCGCGACAGGAGCTCCGGCTCACTCTGCGGCGAAAGGAAGTACCTAGCGCGATGGGGCTGCTGCGGAGGGCTTTCATCATGCTTCCGGCTCTCTTGATCCTGGCCAACGTGGGCGGAGGGGAAGAGGCTTTTTCTGCGCCTGTGCAGACTCTCTCGTCATCCCAGCGCATCACCATGAAGACCCGAAGGGTGAGTGGAAGCGGAGTCCTCAAGGACGGGCTCAAGGCGGATGTCGGCTCTTCGGCGCTTCAGTGGGATTACATCCCCGGTACTTCCGTCAGCGTTCCGTTCATCACGTTGCGATTGACGAATGTTCCTGCGAACTCCACGGTCTTGGCCGCGCGCTCCGGCAAGTTGCCGCCCGATAAAGACGGGCATTTCTCGATGCGCTTTCCGATCGTCAAGCAGGTGAATCCGCTTCTCTTCACCGTCATCGACGCCACCGGACGCTTTGAGGAATGGGAGGTTGTCCTTTCTCTGGCGCTTCTGGAGAGTGCCGTCTTCGTGGACGAGAACTGCCGTGAGTACGCGCTCAAGATCCGGGAGCTCAAGCGCCCCAAGGGACCGAATCTCGTCTACATCGGCTGCAGGGCCGGCGGACGTCCTCAGGAGCTGAGTCTTGATGTTCTGTGGAATGACGTGGACCGCGTGGAATACATGTCCAAGGCGATTCCGTCCAATAGCTCGGTCGTCACCTTGCCGTTGGAGTCACGCCGGCAGACCGAGACCAAGCTGAGTGGCTTCCATCCTCAAGGTCAGCAGAGCATCTATGCGATCAACTACCAGCCGTTCGTTCCGCCGCCTTACGAGGCATGGGTCGGCTTGGCCTTCTTCAAGACATCGTTTGAGCAGTCGAACTTCAAATCGAAGTACGGGCAGACGAGCACCGCGTTCCTAAGTCAGTTCTGGTACCATCCAGGAAATATGTCTTCACCAAGCTGTCCTTCATGGTGCGGATGTTCGGCTCCCTCCTGAGTCTGTCGCAGAGCTTTGAGCCCGCAGTGAACTTCGAAGAGTCGGTGAAGACATATTTCCTGGATGCCGAGTTCCGGTATCGCGTCTTCGAGAATGCTGGATGGAGAGTCGAGCCTTTTCTGGGGGGCTGGTACTTCTTCATGAATGTGAAGAGCCAGAAATTCGGACTGCAGCGGATTATCGACCCCGTGGTG
>CAYOWB010000128.1:0-1586 GCA_964407515.1 uncultured Bacteriovoracaceae bacterium | reverse complement strand
GCGCGACAGCCTCGGTTTGACCCTTCGAGTCGTGCCGCTTCAGTCGTTTCTGAATCCGCTCGCCTTCAGTTTGAAGCAGTCCTACACGGAGCTGGAGCTGACTTACACGCATCCATTCAAGAGGCGAAATCTGCTGTTCTTCACGACCTACTGGGGCAATTTTCAGTACGCCCCGACGAATGCCCCCGTCACGAAGGGTGGTTACCTCGTCATTGGAGGCGGCTATGGTTGGTAAGTCCTTCAGTCTGCTCCGAGGGGTGATTGTCATCTCCTTGTTCGCCGCTTCATCGGTTGCCTTTCCGGCTGAGTTCAAGGAGGAGATCGAGCGCGACTACTCCATTCGCTCCATCGGACGCCTGATCGTGACGAATCTGCGGGGGACGATCACCGTTCACGGGTGGCCAATGGATAAAGTGCGCGTGAAAGCTGTGCGCCGTGTGATCGCCGAGAATGAAATGGAAGCGCGCGCCCTCTATTCCGCGATGGACTTCCGTTACCGTGCGATCGATGGCGATATCGAGTTATCGGCCGAGTACGGAAAAGGGATGGATCTACAGCAGCGGCTCCGGGAACGTCAGAGTCCCCGCACCGCAATGGACATCACCGTGATGGCGCCTGCGGGCCTCAGTCTCAGCGTGTGGGGCGCGGAAGGCGCGGTGACCGTGAAGCCGTGGGCTGGTCCACTGGAGGTGCGCACCGCCTCCGGGGCCATTGATGTGGCCGACGTGAAGAAAGGGCCCGTCTCATTGTTATGTAAAAGTTGCGCCATTCACGCCAGAAATGTCCGTGGCACGGTCCGCTGCATGGGCGGGGACGGTGATATCCGTCTTTCTGGAGTGGAGGGGGATCAGCTCTATGTCGAGTCAGCCGGGGGTAAACAGTTCTTGGAGAAGATCCGGGCTGAGCAACTCTACGTGTCCCGGAGTGGTGATATCCGAGGTACTGACCTGGAAGGGCATATCGAGTTCAATAGCCAAAGTGGAAAGGTGGAACTCGAGGGAGACGTGGGCTTCGCCAGTGGTCGTACTGAGAGCGGGGACATCCGTGTGCGGATGGCGAAGTGGAAGTTCGCCGATAAGGCCATTATCGAATCGCAAAAGGGCAAGATCAGCCTAATTCTGCCTCCCTCGTTCGCTGCGGAGGTCGATGTCTGGAGTTTTTCGGGTAAAACTCAGTTCGGTTTCCCGTTCATTCCTGCTTTGGACGCTCGAAATTATGGTCCTGAGCCGCCTTCTCATGTCCGCGGTAAGGTCGGCGGGCGAAGCAATCAGCAGCTTCGCGTGTACTCCCGAGAGGGAGATGTCGAAGTGAGAAAAGGTTTATAATTGCCCGTAAATTTTCTATTTTCTTAAATGTCCGATCGATGGGTTCGGTCGGTCGGCGGGTGGTGTAACGCTGAGCGGCAGTAAAAAGCTGAAAGTTTTTGAAATTTCTTGTTGCGCGGAAACTCAGAAACGTTTAGAAACTACCTCACTCGGTCACGGAAAGCGAAACGCAGTCCGAACGGCAAGCCGGTCGGAACTCCGTGATGTGTTCTTTGAAAAACTAGGATGAATTTTTTGAAAGAGAGGGTGGGCAGCATTGGC
>CAYOWB010000127.1:8288-10692 GCA_964407515.1 uncultured Bacteriovoracaceae bacterium | reverse complement strand
GGATTCCGGTCGCGTACCCGCAGCGCTTCCTCGATTGCAAACTCGTCGAGTGACGACGTAATCCACTTGGTCGGAGCGGTGCCAGCCCCCGTGGTCTCGGGGTCCGGGACCTGCCGGATGCAGGCGAAAATCCTCATCTCAGAGCCTCGGCCACCTTTTTCAGGACGGAGACGTCCGAGCAGAGAGTGAGGCGCACGTAACCTTCACCCGCTGAGCCGAAGCCGTTTCCAGGAGTGATGACGATGCCTTTCGTGCGAATGAGATTGAGGACGTAGTCCTCAGAGCGCAGGCCCTCGGGGAGGCGCGCCCAAACGTAGAACGTGGCCTCAGGCGTGCGGCACTTCAGGCCGGCTTCGCGAAGAGCGGGGACGAGGAGGTCCCGGCGTTCCTGGTAAACGCGGCGCAGGTCGGCGGTAAATTGGTCGTAGCGCTCAAGCGCCGCGATGCCGGCTTCCTGACAGGCATTGAAGATGCCGGAGTCGATGTTCGTCTTCACAAGCGCCAGTGCGCCGATGATTTTCGGATTGCCGACCGCCATGCCCACGCGCCAGCCGGTCATGTTGAACGTCTTGGACAGGCTGTGGAACTCGATGCCGACATCCATCGCGCCGGGCACTTCGAGGAAGCTCGGCTGCTTCTTTCCGTCGAAGTAAACTTCCGAGTACGCGTTGTCGTGGCACACGATCAGGTTGTGCTTCTTGGCAAACTTCACGACGTCCTTGAAGAACTCGAGCGAGGCCGATGCGGACGTCGGATTGTTCGGATAGTTCAAGAAAAGGAGCTTGGTCTTCGTGCCTTGCTTGGCGGCGTCGTTGATGAGCTTTTCCAGGTAAGCGAAGTCGGGCAGGAAGTCGTTCTCTTCCTTGAGCGGGAAAAGGAGCGATTTGCCGCCGGCGAACATCGTCGCCGTCGCATAAACGGGATAGCCGGGATCGGGTACGAGCGCGGCGTCGCCCGGATTGATGAACGCGAGCGGGATGTGGGCGATGCCCTCTTTCGATCCGATGAGGCCGAGCACTTCCGTCTCGGGATTGAGCTTCACGCCAAAACGGTGGTCGTACCAATGCGCGACTGCCTTGCGGAACTCGATCATGCCCCAGTACGAAGGATACTGATGGTTCTCGGGCTTCTTGGCGGCGGCGAACATGCGTTCGATGACGAAGTCCGGAGTCGGAAGGTCCGGGTCGCCAATGCCGAGCGCGATGAGCTTGCGGCCTTTCGCCATCTCTTCCTGCTTGATCTTGTCGATGCGGGCGAACAGATAGGGCGGAAGCTGCTTGACGCGTTCTGCGGTCTCAAACATTGAAGAAGTCCTCCATCGTCAGAAGCCGGCGATCGGACTTGTTCTGCCAGCCGGCACGTTTGCTTTGAATCCAGAGTGCGACTTCGATCGCTCCGAGCGCGAGGACCGAGCGGTCTTGCGCGAAGTGGCCGAGAGTCAGGTGATCGAATTGTCCGTAAAAGGTGACTTCGTGATCGCCGATGATTTCACCCGCGCGGATGGCGTGGGTCTGGATCGACGAGGGATTTTCCGGGTCGATCGCCCGTTGCATCGTCAGCGCCGTTCCGCTCGGGGCGTCTTTCTTGTGTTTGTGATGCGTTTCAACGAGCACTGGCGTGTAACCGAGGCGCTTGAGCATCGGGGCAGCTTGCTTCAGGATCATCACGAGCGCGGACATTCCGGTCGAGAAATTCGACGAAAGAATCGTCGGCGTGTGATCGGCCAGGCCGGCGATGGCCATGCGGCCGGCCTCGTTCCAGCCCGTGCTGCCGATGACGAAAGCGGGCAGCGGCTTATCCGCTTGAGCCGCGAGCGAGATCAGTTCGCTCATCGCTTCGGGAAGCGAAAAGTCGATGACGACGTCAGTGTCGAGAAGGCGCTTCATGTCGTCGCCCCGATCGCAAGTGACGGCCAGTGTTGCGCGATCGGCGAACTTGTCTTGAATCAACGCTGTCACGCGCTGACCCATGCGGCCCTTGGCACCCAGCAATCCAATGCGGATCACAGCGGCCTCCCCGGCATGATTCCACAGCGGCGGAGGGTCGCTTCAAGCTTCTTCTTGCTCGCCTCGGTCAGCTGCGCGAGCGGCGCGCGCACTTTGGGGCCGCAGAAGCCCGCGTATTCCATCGCCCACTTGATCGGAACCGGATTCGATTCGACGAACAAGTCGCGGAAGAGGGGGAAGTACTGCTTGTGCAGGCGCTGCGCTTCCTGAACGTCGCCCTTCATGTAAGCGTTCTGCATGGCGACCATCGCACGCGGGAAAAGATTGCTGGCAACCGAAATCACGCCCACCGCGCCGACCGAGAGCATCGGAAGGAAGATGTTGTCGTCACCCGAGATGATGTCCATGGACTCATTGGCTTGAGTCAGCTGGTCGATCAGCTCGCTGGTGAAACCCAC
>CAYOWB010000127.1:0-8268 GCA_964407515.1 uncultured Bacteriovoracaceae bacterium | reverse complement strand
CACGGATGCGCGGATGCGAGGCGAGCTTCACGATCGTCTCGGGAGCCATCGTGATCCCGGTGCGGCCCGGAATGTTGTAGAGAATGACGTCGCATTTCACGGCGTCGGCCACCGCGCGGAAGTGGTGTTCGAGGCCGGCTTGTGACGGCTTGTTGTAGTAAGGCACGACGACCAGAACGCCGTCCACGCCTTGCTCCGATGCCCAGCGCGACGCCTCGACTGTTTCTTCGGTGCTGTAGGTGCCCGTCCCGGCGACTACGCGAACGCCTGAGCCCTTCAGCTCTTCGAGCGCTGTACGGATCAGCGTCTTTTTCTCGTTCGCGTTGAGCGTCGGGGTTTCACCCGTCGTTCCGCAGACCACGACGCCGGCGACGCCGGCTTCTTTCTGGTCTTTCAGGATCCGCCGAAAGGCGTTCAGGTCCAATTCGTTAGAGTCAGTAAACGGAGTGATGATCGCAGTCCAGATTCCACGCATAGTCCCTGTTTTCTAGCATGGAGCAAGCGGCTCCGGCGAGCCGAAATTCCGCGTTTTCGCGCTGGGATGACGCGGCGCGAGGTGTGCACAGGGGTCACAGTCAGGCGGTTCGTGGAAGGGGCACGCGTTAAACGACTTCGCCTGCGATGAGATCGTCGTAGGTCTCGCGCTTTCGGACCACGCGGAACGAGTCGCCGTTCACGAGCACTTCCGGCGGGCGCGGGCGGGAGTTGTAGTTGCTCGACATGGCGAAGCCGTAGGCCCCGGCGGTGAGTAGGGCGAGTACGTCGCCTTCGCGCAATCCGCGCGGCAACTCACGTGCGGAGGCGAAACAATCGGAGCTTTCGCAGACTGGACCGACCAGATCGATCTTTTCATGAGCACCGCGGCCGCGCGTCTCAGAGAGCGTGCGCACCTCATGGTGGCTGCCGTAGAACGCGGGCCGGATAAGGTCGTTCATTCCGGCATCGACGATCACGAACTTCTTCTTGCCCTGTTCCTTGCGATAAAGAACCTGAGTCACAAGCGCGCCAGCCTGTGCTGAGATGCAGCGGCCCGGTTCCACGATGAGACGCAATCGGCGACCGCTTGCTGGGCCAAAGCGTTTCACAATCATCGAGCAGTAGTCTCTAAGCGCTGGGGGCTTCTGCGCCGACTTGTAAGCGACGCCGATTCCACCGCCAAGATCGAGGAAGCGGAGCGGATAGCCGAGTACTGCCTCGACTTCATCCACCAGCTTCTCCAGGCTTCGCAGCGCCTCCCCGAGCGGACGCAGCGACAGCATCTGACTGCCAATGTGAATGCTGAGCCCGGCGAGGTCCACGTTCTTGAGTGTCCGCACACGGCGTGTGATTCGCAGAACATCCTCACGGAGCATGCCGAACTTGTTGTCGCGCAGTCCCGTGGAGATGTGGGGATGCGTCTTGGCGTCGACGTGCGGATTGAAACGCAATGCCACGGGCGCTTTCATGCGTAATCGCGCGGCGACGCGGTCAATCAACGTCAGCTCGGCCTCCGACTCGACATTAAAGGAATAGATCCCGGCGCTAAGTCCCATTTCGATTTCGTCCGCGGACTTTCCGACGCCCGAGTAAACCATGCGTGACGCGGGAATCCCGGCCTTCAGTGCGCGGAACAGTTCTCCCCCAGACACCAGATCGGCCCCCGCGCCAGCGCGTCCGAGCGTGCGCAGCACGGCGAGATTAGAGTTCGACTTCACGGCAAAGCACACGAGCGCGTCGGCTCCCGCGAAGCCTTCCCGGAGTTCCTTCAGCGGCGCGAGGAGCGCTTGCTGCGAGTAGACGTAAACCGGCGTGCCCGTCTTGGCGACGATGCGCTCGAGAGCGACGTCTTCCACCGTCAGAGTTCCGTTGCGATACTGGTAGGGGCTGAAATCGCGCATGGCGTCCGCTCGATGCAAATCAGGGGCCTGAGTTGCCGACCGGAGTAGGCGATATGCGCGGCACCGGTGATGGGACTGCCCGCTCCGAATCCTGCGGCGTGCTTGCGATCGGAGGAAGTGGCGGCCCCTTCACTCCGCAGGCAGCGATCAAGCCCAGAGCCAGCGACAGTCCCGCGATTACCCATAGCGTGCGCGTGTTCATGATCAGAACCTTAGCATAAGACCGCCGGTCATCATATCGATGCCGATGTCGAGGCGGGCTTCCCAGTGAGGACCGATGCGGAAGAGGAGCCCACCGCCTCCGGCAGGGAAGCTCGAAGAGAGCGCCGTCAGCATGTCCTCCCGGCCCTGTGCCGAGGAGGTCACCTGATTGCGAGTTAGACCACCGTAGAAGAAAACGCCGTAGTCCTCGTTCAGAATGATGTTGTAGCGGACGGTCGTATTGAAGGCGAGAACCGAGTAGCCGTCATTGTTCTTGGCGAGCACCTTGTAGAAGAACGCGCCGCCCTCCAGCGTGATGGAATCCTGAACTTGGGGCAGGCGAAGCAGCATCATCTTCGCGGGCGTGTATCCGTAGCGGAGGCCTCCGCCCTTGAAGTACTGTGACTGGCCCTGCGGCGTTCCGTTTCGGAAGAATCCTAGCTGCAGGCTCGCCCCGTGATTCGTTCGCTCGATCTGGTTCACCTCTTCCGCTGTGAGCGAGAGACGGTGATCGTCCTCGCCATCGTAGCTGGGTTCAAAGACTTCTTCGGGCTTTGTGCCTTCGGGCGTCGGGGAGCTTCCTCCGTCGAGGTCCGGGTCGAACGGAAGGATCTCGGGGTAGAGGCTCAGGTTGTCCTTGCCACTGTCGGTCTTGGTTCCCGTGTTGATGTCATCGGGCAAGAGGCCTTGGTTGTCCATCGGCACTGTCTCGGGCGCCTGCGCGGGTTTCGGGGTGGCGGAGTCCTCAAGCTCCTTCAGATCCTGCTGGTCCTGGAGCGTCGGTGGTGGAAGCGGCACGTCCGAGAGCTTCTCGATCGCCATAAAGTTGCGGTCGAGGTCGATCGTCGCCTTGCCGTCGTAGGTTTTCACTCGCTTCGCGGCGAATTCCTTCTTCTCCGGGTAAGTCTTGAGAACCCGGAAGGCCATCGCTTGCTGGTCTCCTTCGCGAAGAAGGAGGATGCGGCCGGGGCGAGGCTTGGCCTCGGTGACGTCACTGAAAAGGTAAACGCGGTTAGACTTGCTGCGTTTTTTGGGCAGAACGTCGTAGGTGCGCGCCTTAATCTTGGGAAGTTCGCCGGGCTTCGGTTTCTCGCCAGGCGCCTCCGCCGGCGGCTGCGTCTGCGCGGGAGGCTCGGGTTCCGCGACGGGTTCCGCCGTCATGGTGGCTGTCGGCGTTACTGCGGGTAGCGGCTCTGACGGGGGCGCTGTGGCAGGGGCGGGCGGTTCGGGGTCCTCGAAGTGTAGTGGCTCTGACGAAGGTTCTGTGGCAGGGGCGGGCGCGGTGGCCGGCTCATCTTCGGGTGGGGCAAGGTCTGAAGGTGAAATCGTTTCCTTCAGTGCCGGCATGTCGTCGGCGATGGCATGAAGGAGCGCGGAAGGGGCGCCAAGAACGAGCGGCAGGGCGGTCAGGACCGAAAGGCGAATCACGCTTTTGACAAGAGGGCGTGAATTCGGTTTAAATCCCCGCAATGGGTGTTCATTCAGTTCCATATTCCGCTCACTTAAGTCTAGCTTGGGCCCGGGGTTTTGTCTGCTCGGTGTTTTTTGCCGGGTTGCTCTTCAATGGAACCGCATTCGCCGAACTTCCGGCAGGCGGGCAGCTGGACGCGCCTCCAACCGGAGCGGTGACTGAAGATGCGCGCGAACTCCTGGCTAAGAAGAAGTGGGCGGAAGCGGCGATCGTGCTCAAGCGGATCGTGCGCCAAAGTCCCGACGCCCTCTCAGCGCAGTTCGATCTCGGGCGCGCCTTAGTCTACAGCGGCAGGCGTGAAGAGGCGCTGAGCGGCTTGATTCAACAGGCCGGCAAGGAAAAGGGTGCTCGCCGTGAGGCGATTGTGCGTCGAGTTCAGGTGACGTCGCGGCTTTTTCTCACCAATGAGACGTTCCAGGCCTTTCAGGAGGCGTTGGGGCAGCTTGAGGGTAAGAAGTATCGGATCGCGCAGGAGCGGTTCGAGAAGCTCCTCAAGCAGGAACCGGACAATGTTGAGGTCCTGGTGCGGCTGGGACAGAGCCTGTTGCTTCAGGGGGATTATGACAGCGCGGCCGAACGTCTGCGCCTCGCACGCAAACTCAACCCCTTCGATCCGCAGATTCATCTGTGGCTCGGACGAGTTCTGTTTCAGCGGGGGGAACTCACCGAGGCAATTCAGGAGTTGAAGAGTGCCGCGCAAGGGATGAAGGGGTCCGAATTGGCCCCCCTCTGGTATGCCGAGGCCTTGGCCTCGGTGGGTCAGCGTCCTGCGGCCATTCAGTTCCTTGAAGAGGACACGCGCGCCTATCCTTTCCATCTTCAGGGACTCGTCTTGCTCGCGCGTTTCAGGAGATTTCAGTCTCCGCGTGATGTGCAGACGCTCTGGACGGTTCGGAAGGATCTTCAGCTCGCATTGAGTCGCTTTGAAAAGTATGAAGCCCTCGTGACGGGGAGCGCGAAGGAAGGTGATCTTGGAGTTGACCTTCGGAGCCCGGCCCGCCTGAAAGAGGAAATACATTCGTTGCTTCAGCGGGTTGACGCCGACCTCCAGAAAACTGAGTCGACCTGAGTCTTTTTTTTGGCCGCTAGCTTGACTCCGTGCCGCCCAAGTCCTATCAGTGGAATGCTAACGAAACAGGGGAGAGGGGTCCGCTTGGCTAACGGGAAGATTTTTGTCGCTGTGGCCGGCAACATCGGTGCCGGGAAAACCACGTTGGTCCATATGCTTTCGAAGCGCTTCGGGTGGGAAGCCCACTTCGAGGCCGTCACTGATAATCCCTATCTTGAGGACTTCTACGCGGATATGTCGCGCTGGTCGTGCCCGCTTCAGATCGTCTTCCTGAATAACCGCTTCAAAGCGCATCAAGAAGTCGTTCTCAATACGAACAGCGCTATTCAAGACCGCAGCATCTATGAAGACGCTAACATCTTTGCCCGCAACCTGTATGAAGAGGGCAAGATGGAAGAGCGCGACTATAAGAACTACCTGGATCTGTACAACGTGATGTGCAGCTTCCTGACTCCGCCGGATCTCATCATTTATTTGCGGAAGTCGCTCCCCCGCCTCAAGGCCCAGATCGCCAAGCGTGGGCGTGAGTACGAGAAGAACATCCCGGATACGTACCTCTCCAACCTGAATCGCTTTTATGATGAGTGGATGGAGCGTTACGACTTGGGCAACAAGCTCATCCTCGATACTGATAACCTCGACTTCCTGGCAAACCAGAAGGATTTCGATTACGTCGCTCGCTCGATCGTGGGCGCCCTCGAACAGCGCGACCTCTTCCTCGAGTCCCGCAACATCGCCGTCGTCTAACAAAAGGTATCGCTCACCTTTTTGCGACTCGCCGCACCAAGATGTGGCGAGGGGCTGTCTTGCATTCGCGCCATGACGCGGCGCTAGACCAAATGGTGGGGGCCACCTTCTGGCGTAGGCATCTTTTTCCCCTCATCTCTCGAGGTCTGACCAGTTTCGTCCGAGAAGCGGTGGAGAAGGCTGGAAGAGGTGATTCAATGAAACGGACTACGGTTTGGCTCGTAGTGGTACTGGGAATGGCTCTGGCGCTGAACGGCTGTTCTTCTTCGAAGAAGTCGGACTTGGCTCAGTCGCAGGATGAGATTCCGACGTTGGACGCGGGAACGGACGCGCTGCCGGCGGATCCGGCTGCGACCGACCCGGCAACCTCGCCCGAGGCCACGCCTCAGGCGGAATCCAGTGTCCCGACGGAAACCCCCGCCGAGCCCGAATTCAATCCGATGGACGAAAAGGTAGCGGCAGCGCCTGAATCACCCGCTCCCCTGCCGGCGGCCGAGCCGGTTCCTCCAGCTGAGCCTGACGCGCCCCTCGCTCCTCCGGTGGCTCCGCCCGTCGCGGCCAGCTCCGGTGAAAACGATCACTACACCGTTCAGCCTGGCGACACCCTGATGCGGATTGCCTTCGAGACCTACGGGGATCTCTATCAGTGGAAGAAAGTTTACGAAATGAATCGCGATCAGCTCCCGTCGCCCACCGCTCTCAAAAAGGGCATGGTGCTGAAGATCGAAAAGCCGGCGGTCCCGGTGACGATCGAGCGCAACGGCGAGAAGTACCTGATCAAGCTCGGGGACACTCTCGGCAAGATCTCGGATGATGTCTACGGTACGCCGAAAAAGTGGCGCAAGCTCTACGAAAACAACAAGCAGATGATCCGCGACCCCAACAGGATCTTCGCGGGATTCTTCCTCTACTACACGCTCACCGAGGAAGAGCGGCAAGATGCGGAGCGCATGAAGTCAGGCCGTCAGCGGACGCCGATCGCGGACTCCCAGACCGCTGAACCGGCGGCTGAGCAGCAGGCCGAGCCGGCCCAAAACGCTCCGGCGGCCGCACCTGGCTTCTCCGAGACCGCCCAGAGCGGCGTGAACGCGGGCGGCGGAATCCGCATGCCGAGCTCGAACCCCTAAGACGGACTCTTGGCCTGATCCCTGAGGGTTGATAAGATCAGGGGATGCGTCATGTCTTCCTGACTCTTCTGGCGGTCGGCCTGGTTACGGGATGCGCCACGACTCCTTCGGTTGCACCGGTGAGCGTGGAGGAACAGATTCGCCGCGACAATACCCAGGGGGGCGAACTCGCCCAGCACTTCGAGGCGTCACACAAGCTCAAGCGGGAAGTGGAAGTCTCCGTGTTCTTGCGCCAGGTCGCCGAGAGGCTCACGCAATCGACGCCCGAACTCCGCATCGCTCCCGTGGGAGTACTCATCATCGAGGATCGCGACGAGACCCATCGTTGCTACGGGCTTCCCGGAAACCGCGTCTACCTTTCCAGCGGTTTGCTCCGGACAGTGCGGTACGAGAATGAACTGGCTGCCGCGATTGCCATGGAACTCGGCCATATCCAGAAGCGTCACGTGCTGAATCGAGCCGAGGAGAATCGCACCCGTCGTGACGGGCTTCCGGTTCTTCAAGACGAGGCGCATGCGCAACCGGTCTTCTATGGTCCCGCTGGCTTGTTCAGTTACAGAGACGAGGAAACGGTTCAAGCCGCGGAGGCCGCGGTCGGGATTCTATATCGCTCCGGTTACGATCCGCGCGGGCTCGTCTCCCTCTGGCAGCGGTTTCAACAGGAGCCGGTGCATTCCCCGTATTCCCCTGAATCGCTGGAGCACCTGCTCGAGTACACTCGGCAAGTGATCGCGCAATATGCGCCACTGAGGAACCCCGTCGTGCGCTCCTCCGCGTTCGTGGCGATTCGTGAAAGGCTGAAGCAGCTGTGAAACAGTTCTACAAGGAGGTCAGCGGATTGGAAGACGCATCGAAGTGGGTGGGGCAGTGGGGTGGAAAACCGCGGGCCATCCGGTCCATTGACCGTATTCCCGGAGACGCGAGTTCTCGCCGTTATTACCGAGTTCAGTTCGAGCCGCATGCCGTGGCGCCGGGCGCCGATGCGACCTGCGTTTTAATGATGATGGAGCCCTTCGCGAACGAGGGCATGAATCTTCCGTTCATCGTGGTGCAGAAGCACCTCGCGACCGCCGGTGTTGACGTTCCGGCCGTTCTGGATGCGGATCCTGCGCATGGTTACATTCTCCTCGAAGACCTGGGCGATATCACGCTGCTGCGCCATCTTCAGGAAGTCTGCAGCGCTGACGTGGAACGGCATCTTTACGAGCGAGTGATCGATTCGCTCGTTCATATGCAGATCCACGCCTCCCCAGAGCGCCGTCCGGCGAACATTGAGGCTTATCGCCTGCGTTTCGACTACGAGAAGCTGATGTGGGAAGTGAACTTCACGCTCGAGCATTTCTACGACACGTATCTGAAGCGCACCATGCGCCAGGAGGATCGCAAGGTCCTGACCGACGGGTTCGGAGAAATCTGCCGGTTGCTGGCGGACGAGCCGACGGTGTTCACCCATCGCGACTTCCACTGCCGGAACGTCATGGTGAAGCCGGATTCGAAGGGCGGACTGCGTCTGTCGATGATCGACTTCCAGGACGCGCGCCTCGGTCCCGCGCAGTATGACCTCGTGTCGCTCCTCAAGGACAGCTACTACCAGCTGGAAGAGTCGCAGATCGAGCGTCTCATCGACTATTACATTGCCCGCTGGGAGGCGGGTACGCGTGAGCGCCTCGACCGCGAGCGGTTCCGCTTCGTGTTCGATATGATGGCCGTGCAACGCAACTTCAAGGCGATCGGCAGCTTTGCGTCTTTTCTGAATCGGCGCGGCGATGCTACCTA
>CAYOWB010000126.1:6361-10772 GCA_964407515.1 uncultured Bacteriovoracaceae bacterium | reverse complement strand
CGGCCCCAGTGGAGAGAGTGAAAAAGACCCCATACGTGAACGTGGCAATGAGCCGTGCACCGGGAAGAGCCGGCCTCCGCGTGAACAGGGCAAAGCGAGTGCCGATGGAGTGGCCCGTCCTCCGCCTCAGGCCGCACTCAGCGGTCCCGGCGCCCCAGGAGTCGCAGGAGCCCGTCCAAGATGGTTACCGGATGCGGGGGGCAGCCGGGGATGTAGAGATCTACCGGAACGACGGCACTCGCGCCGCCCGAGACCTCGTCGTGTCCGATGAACGGGCCTCCGGAAATCGCGCAGGCCCCGACCGCGATGACGATCTTAGGCTCCGCGACGGCGTCGTAGGTCTTCTTGAGCGCGAGGCTCATGTTGCGGCTCACCGGCCCAGTGACGAGCAGCCCATCCGCATGGCGAGGCGACGCGACGAACTGAATCCCGAAGCGACCGATGTCCCACCCGATGGTCGTGAGCACGTTGGAGTCCGCTTCACAGGCGTTGCATCCCCCCGCGCTCACCTGACGCAGCCGGAGCGAGCGTCCGAAGAGCTTGCGCAACTCCTCGCCCAACGCCTCAGCATGCTTCAACTCCGGTTCCGAGAGCGCCAGATTCAGCTCCTGTCTTTCCCGGGTGGCCAGGCGATAATCCTGGGAGAACTCGATCGCGCTAGAAGGACACCCCGTCACGCAATCCGCGCAGAACAGGCAACGCCCCAAGTCCGCCGAAAGCACCCCGTCGGCCAGCGAAAGCGCGGACGTCGGACACTGCCGCACGCAGGCATCGCATCCGGTTCCCTTCGCGCACTTCGAGGCATCCCAGGCCGGAAGTCCGCGGAAGCGGTCCGGCAGCAGAGGCTCCTGTGCCGGAAACTTCATCGTACGGTGTCCCTGCTTCAAACGGGTGAGAATCGGCTTCAAGAACATGTCCCACTCCCTTACAAATCGTGTCCGCAGTAGGACAGGTTGAAGCTCTTGTTACAGAGCGGAAAATCCGAAATCTCCATGGAGCGCAGCGCCGTGGCGAGCCCCTTCCAATTATGGAAAGAAGGATCCACCACCTTGTAACGCCCCACCTGCCCTTCATCATCCGTCATGACCACATGGCAAATCTCGCCACGCCATCCTTCCACCAGCGAAACCACCAGACTTCTTTTCGCCAGCTTCTCCGGAACCGCCTCACGCACGGCACCCTCCGCCAGCATCAACAGCAGCTCGACAATGAACCGGTAACTCTCCTGGATCTCAAGCCAGCGGACGTAGGCACGCGAGAAGATATCCCCGGCGAGGCACGAGGCCGAACCGATTGCCACATGGCGATAGATCCCGAAAGGATGATCCAGACGCACATCACGCTTCACGCCCGCGGCACGCGCCGCGAGGCCGACGATTCCGAGATCCGTGCAGGACTCCGCGGAAAGCGTACCGATCGACTCGAAACGGGACAGCACCGATGGCGTCTCGAACAGGAGTTCCGCCGCCCCGTTCACATCCCTCATGTACTCCTGAATCCCCCGGCTCATCCGCTGCACGCGCTCGCGATCCAGATCGAAACCGCACCCCCCCGGCACCACGGTCCCGCGTCCAAAGCGATTTCCGCAGATAGCCGCCGACAGATTCAGGAAATCTCCGCGCAACCGTCCGCAGAACGAGGCCGTAGGCAGAAACCCCACGTCACCCGCCAGCGCGCCGAGATCCCCCACATGATTCGCCAACCGCTCGAGTTCGAGCGCGACGCCACGGATGGCCTGGGCTCGCTGCGATACGCGCACGTGCGCCAGCCCTTCGAGCGCCTGGCAGTACGCCAGCGAGTGGCCGATCGTCGTATCGCCCGCCAGCGTCTCCATGTAATGCAGCGTGCGGGTCCCCGGCTTTCCCTGAAGCCGCTTCTCGATTCCCCGGTGCTGATAACCGAGGGCGATTTCGAGATGAAACACCTTCTCCCCGTGGCACTGGAAGCGGAAATGCCCCGGCTCGATCACTCCCGCGTGCACCGGTCCGACCGCCACCTCATGAACTTCTTTGCCGTGAACCACGAACGGTTCGAGCAGCGCGCCCGAGCGGACGGGCTTCAGCCACGGATGTCCCTCCGGACGAATCCCATGGGATTCGAAAACTTCCCGTTCGAACAAGTGGGCCTGCGGACACTCCGGAGTTAACGCGGGATAACGCCCTCCGGTCACCGTCGTACGCAGAATTTCCAAGTCCCCTTGAGCGTCATACGCCAGCACCGCATAGAGCGTCGGCTCCGCCCTTTCGTCCGCGAACAAAGCGGAGATCCGCCCTCCGGCTTTCACGCCGGCAATGATCGCGTCCCTCCAGACCCGAATCTCGAGAACTTCGATTCCGTCGATTGCGATAGGTTCGGTATTTCGCGTCTTCATGCCCGATCCTCAATTCCCGGCCATCGGCTGACCCGTCAAGACATGCGCGGCCTCCGACAGGAAGGCCGTCATCCCTGAAGGGATCCAAAGCCCCAGCACCAACGCCGCCATCCCCAATGCGAGAGGCGGCATAATCGACCACCACTTTTCCTGCCTCAGCGCGACCGCCCCCGCCGCATCCACCTCGACCGAGCTCGACCCGAATGACATCCGGATCCCCACCCCGATCATCGCGATAAAAATCACCGCTAGGAAAAACAGATAGAGCGCGGCGACACCGAACCGGCCCTCGTCGAGCGCCGACTTCAGAATGGTCAGCTCACTCGCGAAAATTCCGAACGGCGGAGCGCCGGTGATCGCCAGCAGTCCGGCAATCCACAATACGCCCGAGTACGGCAACGCTAGGACCGCTCCACGCACCGAGACGATCATCTTGGAGCGGTACGCGGCCAGCAGGTTCCCCGCCACGAGGAACAGCATCGACTTCACCAGCGAATGCCCCACTGAGTGCAACATGCCGCCGAACACCGCGCTGCCTCCCAGTCCAACACTCAATGAAAGAATCCCCGCATGCTCGACGCTCGAGTAGGCCAGAAGCCGCTTGAAGTCCGTCTGCCGGACGATGAAGACCGTCGCGAACGCCATCGACAGCAGCCCGAAAAACACGAAGATGGACTGCGCGAAACCCGCATGCCCGGCCGCCACACAGACCTGATACGTCCGGAGTATTCCGAGAAACGTGCAGTTGATCAGGGCGCCGGCCAGAAGAGCGGACACGAGCGACGGAGCTTCGCTGTACGCGTCCGGCTTCCACGTATGCATGGGCGCCAGCCCCATCTTAGTCCCATAGCCGACGAACAAGAAGACGAACGCCGTCTTAAGCCAGGGCGCATTGAGCTGCGCTCCACGGCTCGCCAGCTCCTGAATCAGCATCGAGGAATGCTCGGACGCGACTCCCGGCTGCCAAACGGAAATCGCCAAAAAGAAGTTTCCGAACAGAGCAAGCGCGATGCCGATCGAGCAGATCACGAGGTACTTCCAGGTCGCCTCGATCGAATGCCGGCTGCGGTGGAAGTAGATCAACGGCGCGCTCGATAGAGTCGTCGCCTCGATTCCGACCCAGAGAAGCTCAAAGTGCTGACAGAGCGTGACCATCGTCGCCGCGGAGAGGAAGAACAGAAGCATCGAAACGAAGATGCCATCCGTCGCACCAGCGCGCGCCTCATAACGCCGGCGCAGATACCCCGCCGCGTAAACCGCCGAGGCCAGGAACAACACGGAGAGGATCGACAAGAACAAGAGCCCCAGCGCGTCCACGCCGAACCAGCCGTTCAGCACGGCCGGTGGCCGCACCTGATGCACGCGCACGACCAGGGCCAGATGAATCAACCCGGCCCCCAACAGAGCGAGCTTATTGAACCATTGCCGACGGGCCACCAGCACCGCAAGAGCGAAGACCGCCGGAATCAGAAAGAGCGCGTAGATCATGCCGGGTTCCAATCCTTGAGATTCGTCAGCTCCTTCACATCGAAAGAGTCAAACTCGCGTCCGATGTGATGCATCGTGATTCCCATCACCAGGATACCGACGGTCACGTCGAGCAGAACAGCCAACTCGACCAACATGGGGGCCAGCCCCACGAAGGTCATGCCGAAAAGATAAATCCCGTTCTCGATCACCAGATAGCTGATCACCTGCGTGATCACCTTGCTACGACTGATGATGAGATAGATGCCCGTGAAAAGCATGAAGAACGAAACCGGCAATACGAGCGGTGACGCGACGGTCGGAGGCAACGGGAGTTTACCGCCAAGCCAGTACGACAACGCGAAGAGCACGATCCCCACCAGAATGGACACCCCGTATCCGACCAACGGCTCGATCTCACGTTTGATCTTCACCGTACGGACCGTGCGGAACAGCCACCAAGGATAGAGTCCGCTCTTGATGATCGTCGAAACGATCGAAAGCAGCACGATACGCACCGACAAGTCATGCCCATGAAATCCGAGCGTGAGCACACCGAGCACCAGCCCCTGG
>CAYOWB010000126.1:6080-6326 GCA_964407515.1 uncultured Bacteriovoracaceae bacterium | reverse complement strand
GACGGCTTGAGCCGAGCAGGAACAGATTCGACAAAACCAGAAGCACCAGTACCGATTCAATCCAAGAAAGCACGGCATCACCTCAATACAAGCAGGAGCGCAATCGCGGCTAACGCCCCACCACCCACGAGCAACCGCGGTACGTGCAGAAGCCGTAACCGCGCCATCAACGACTCAATCGATCCCACCATCACGGCCAGCGCGCCGAGCGTCAGCACGAAGACCACCTGGTCCGCCCAGATACTG
>CAYOWB010000126.1:5099-6070 GCA_964407515.1 uncultured Bacteriovoracaceae bacterium | reverse complement strand
CCCGTGCGAAGCGGAAAGACCGTCCCGACGACAATCGTTCCGAGCACCCAGAGCTTGAGCGCTGATGAATAGAGAATGAATCCCAGATCCGGACCCGTGTGATCCAGGATCATGGCCTCATGAATCATCGTGAGCTCCAGATGCGTATTGGGATCATCCACCGGAATGCGGGCATTCTCCGTCAGGAAGACCGCCATGAGCGCGCCCGCGACCAGGATGTAGATCATCCCCGAATGCGGCCAGGATGCGAGCGTCACCTGCCCTAGCATCGTCGAGAGCGAAAGGTCCCCCGCTCTCCCGGCCAGCGAAGCGAGCCCAAGCAGAAACACCGGCTCGGCCAACGCCGAGAACTGTACCTCGCGACTTGCCCCCATCCCCTCGAACGCCGATGAAGTGTCGAGCGCCGCGAGAACCGTGAAAAACCGCATCACTCCGAAGAAATAAACCAGGAGCAGAAAGTCCCCCTGGAAGGACACGAGCGCTGGCACGCCACCGAACGGCGTGAGCGCCAACGCGGAGACCGCCGCCGCGACACCGACCATCGGTCCCGCGCGGAAAACCCAGCTTGTCGTCCGGCTGTAGACGGCACCTCGCCGAAAGAGCTTGGCCAGATCGTAGTACGCCTGAAACAACGGCTGCCCCGTTCGCCCGGCATACTTCGCCTTCACGCGATTGATGATGCCCGGAACCAACGGAGCGAGAACCAAGGCGGAAATAAACTGCGGAAGCGCTTCGACGTGAATCATCAGTGCTTCGCCTCCCAAAGGAAGAGCCAGACCAGCAACGCGATCAAGGTCAGGACGATGTACAAGATGTAAAGCTGCAGCCGTCCGTGCTGCAGCGGCCGGAACCTGAGAAGATGGCGTTCCACCCAGGCGAACAGCGGCTCGAATCCATACCGGCGGAAGCCATCCGGAGTGTCCGTGAAGAAGCCGGACGCCTGCGGGAAGTACCCGTGTGGCAACGTCGCG
>CAYOWB010000126.1:0-5089 GCA_964407515.1 uncultured Bacteriovoracaceae bacterium | reverse complement strand
CTTTTTACGAAGAAGAGCGCCGAACACACCTGCCGTCGGCTGCGCGAAGGACGATGCCGTGTACTGCATCCGCGCCGTCGGCGCGGCATACCCGCAATCCCAGGTGACCGTCTCGCCGACCGGCCTTTTGGAGAGAAGCCGGGCCCGAATCGCGGCGATCAATCCTAACAACGCGACGAACGCGGTCGCTGTCCCGGTCATGAGCCAGAGCGGAGAAGAAACATAGTCGAGCACCGAAGCGACAAGCGGGGCGGAGCCGGCTCCGATGATCCGGTCCAGAACCGGGATCAAGAACCTCACCCATAACGGCCCCGTCGCGCCTAGAAGGACACAAAGCGCCGCGAGCCCCACCATGGGACGAAGCATGGAGACCGGCACGGCATGCTCCGGCATTCGCGAAGAAGCCCGATGATCCGTCCTCGGTTCCCCCAGAAATACCGTTCCGAACACCTTGGTGAAACAGACGGCCGCGAGCCCCCCGGCGAGCCCGAGGCCGAGGATCACCAGAATCGCAGGCACGGTGGCAACCGAAGCGCGCAGCAGCACGACTCCATGATACGCACCGAGGAAAATCAGGAACTCGCCCACGAACCCATTGAGCGGCGGAAGACCGACGATCGCGAACGCGCCAATCAGGAAGAGGACTCCGAAGACCGGCGAGCGCCGGATCAACCCGCCAAGATCATTCATTTCACGAGCTCCGGTCAGATGAATGACCGTGCCCGCACCGAAGAACAGCAGACTCTTGAACAGCGAGTGATTCAACACGTGCATCAACGCGCCCGCGAACCCGAGCACCATGAGGATCGGGTTATTCAAACTCATTCCCAGCACGCCCACGCCGATCCCCATCGTGATGAGTCCGGCATTCTCGACCGTGGAATACGCCAGCAGCTTCTTGAGATCATGCTGAGCGAGCGCATAGAGGATTCCCGAGATCGCCGAGGCGAACCCCACGACGATGAGGACGACACCCCACCACCACTGGGGATGCCCCAGGAACATCAACGCACGCAACAGCCCGTAAATTCCGCACTTGATCATCACGCCCGACATCAACGCAGACACATGACTAGGCGCCGCCGGGTGCGCTTCGGGTAACCAGACATGGACCGGAATCAGACCGGCCTTCGTCCCGAATCCGATCAGCGCGAAGACGAACAGCATTCCGACCGGGAGCCCCGTGGTCGTGAACTGATCGAAATCCAGCACTCCCGCGTTTCGTCCCAACACGAGCCAAAGCAGGAAGATAAACGCCGTGCCGACGTGACTGGCGACCAGATAGATGAAGCCCGCATGCCGCGACTGCTCTTTCTCATGCTCGAACATCACGAGAAAGAACGACGAAAGCGTCATGACCTCCCAGGCGAGCAGAAAGAGGACCGCATTCCGCGCGATCACGACGAGCAACATGCTCGCCACGAGAGTATTGAAGAAAAACCACTTCGCTCCGTAATGCTTTTCCTGATGATGCGCATCCAGATAGGCGACACCGTAGACCGCGGAAAAAGCCGCGCCGAGCGCGATCACCACCACGAAGAAAGCCGAAAGCCCGTCGAGGCCGACATTCAAGGAAGCAAACGGAAGCGTCCACGGGATCCGCACGAGCCATTCGCCAGCCCTGCCGCCTAGTGAATTTCCCTGCGCGAGAAAACTCACGGCCGCGCCGAGCGACAACAGGCTTCCGCCCCAAGCGCCGACCGACCCGATACGAGTCGCGGTCTTGAATCCTCGTCCTGAAGCCAACGAAAGGAAAGCCGAGCCAAGAAGAATGGCAACGCCGGATAAAAGTACCGCCACGCGGGTACACTCCTTCCCCGAGTTCCGATTCTAAGATCGAAAGGAACAGACTGTGTGAATGAGAAAAAAATAGTCCTCTTCACCCGCGAATGCAAAACAAAAGAAGACCGTGACCGGTTTATCCGGCCTCACACGGAAAGATCACGAAGCAGGGGTCGAATCTTCTCTTCGAACGACTGACTCAGGATTGACGAAGCGACTGCACGAGCCCGAAGGCGCGCTCTTCGACCGCAGCAAGAGCAACACGCTCGTTGACGGACTTGTCGCGCGTCTTCAACTCCACTTCGCCGGTAGCCAGATTCTTCGGAGAAAGAATGAGGCGCACCGGGACACCGATCAGGTCGGCGTCGTTGAATGCGGATCCGGCCTTCTCGTTGCGGTCATCCAGGAGCACTTCCACTCCCCGCCGCGTGAGGTTTTCGTAAAGCTGCTCGGCAGCCTTCTTCACGGGCTCCTGATCGAAGTTCAGCGCGCAGATGTGCACTTCGTACGGCGCGATCGACATCGGCCAGATCGGGCCGTAGTCATCGTGCGCCTGTTCGATCACGGCAGCCATCGAGCGGCCCACACCGATTCCGTAGCATCCCATGATCATCGGGCGGGCCTTGCCGTTCTGATCCAGGTAGGTGCAGTTCATCGACTGCGAGTACTTCGTGCCGAGCTGGAAGATGTTCCCCACTTCGATTCCGCGCTTGGCCGCGAGCGGCTGATTGCAGTTCGGACAGGGATCGCCGTCACGGACGGCGGCGAGATCCAGGATCTCGACCTTCGCGGCGACCGCCTTCATGTCACGCTCGAAGCAGAAGTTCTTCAGATGGTAGTCGGGCTCATTGGCGCCGACGACGAGGTTCGTCGACTCCACCGCGGAGCGATCGAAGAGGATCCGGCACTTGGCGGGATCGACGTTCAGCGGCGAAGCGTAGCCCGGCTCCGAGCCGACGGCACGGATCTGCTGATCGTTGGCGAACTTCAGCTCGCGCAGCTTCAGATGATTGCGAAGCTTCGTTTCATTGACTTCGAGATCACCCCGGATCACGACGAAGTAAAGCTTCCCGTCGTCGTCGGTGTAGAAGACCGCCTTTCCGGTGTGCGACCCCTGGACCCCCAGGAACTTCGCGACTTCTTCGATCGTCTTGTGACCGGGAGTGTGAACCTTCTCGAGCGGCTGCGGCGCTTCGGTCTGGAAGCGCAGGTTCGAACGGGCGACCTCCTTGTTGGCGCGATAACCGCATCCCCCACAAAGGAAGAGCGTGTCTTCACCGGATTCCGACACCGCCATGAACTCGTGAGAGACGGCGCCGCCCATCATCCCCGTATCGGATTCGATGGAAACGACGTCTTTGAAGCCGAGCCGTTTGAAGATGCGCTCATACGCCTCATGAGCCCGGGCGTAATACTTCTTGAGGCACTCTTCGGAGGAATGGAACGAATAGGCGTCCTTCATCGTGAACTCGCGAACGCGGATCAGACCCGCGCGCGGACGTGCCTCGTCGCGGTACTTCGTCTGGATCTGATAGAGCATGAAAGGCAGCTGCTTGTACGAATTCACCTCGGTCCGAGCCAGGTGAACAACCGCTTCCTCGTGGGTCATGCCGAGCAGCATGTCCTTGCCGTTGCGGTCCTTGAAACGCAGGAGTTCCTGACCGACACCTTTATAACGGCCACTTTCTTCCCAGAGCTCGCGAGGCAGGACGACGGGCATCAGGACTTCCTGGCCCTCGATGCGGTCCATTTCCTCACGGATGATCCGTTCGATCTTGGCGACGATGCGCTTACCCAGCGGCAGCAGCGAGTAGATCCCCGTGGATACCGGGCGGATGTAGCCGCCGCGGATGAGGTACACGTGACTGGGCGTCTGCGCGTCCTTGGGGGTTTCCTTGATTCGCCTGCCGACCTGCTGACTCATTCTCATGCTTCTTGTTTATCGCAAGAGCGGCCGGAAAGAAATTGCGAGTATTACTTTCTGGGAAACCTTTCCCAACCTTGTTACTCAGGAAGAATGAAGCGCCTCGTGTCTCTATTCGGACAGCCAGTTTCGGGACGACTTCTGGCCGGTTTGCTCGCTTTCGGAGTCCTGGCCTGCGGCGCCACCCCTGCTGCCGAGGTACCTCCTCAAACCATGGCGCCCCGGAAAGCAGTCCTCACGCATTCCCCCGGAAGCCTTTCCCCCGCACATTGGCCGAAAGGTGAACTGGAAAAGTACACTTCCCTGGATCTCGCGGATCCATCGCCCCGCCCCCTCACCCGAGGCAAGGACTTCGTGGTTGCAGGATTGCTCGGCGCGCGTGCGGTTCACTCCGCGGCGCAGGCATTGCGGCACGGCGGCAATGCACTCGATGCGGCCATCACAGGCATCCTGACTGAGATCAGCCTGAGTGGCGGCGCATTCGTCAGCTACGCCGGAATCGCGGAAATCCTTTACTACGACTCTGCGAGTAAACAGATCCACTCTCTCAATTCAGGCTGGAACCGGCCGCTTTCAACACCGAGGCCGGACTCCGGAAAGATCTCCATCCTGGTTCCCGGATTAATCTCGGGAGTGGAGACAGCCCATCGCCGCTTCGGGCGCCTTCCCTTTTCGGCTCTCTTCGAGCCCGCCATCTTTTTCGCCGAAAGCGGCTTTCCGCTCGACTCCCGACTTGCCCGACTCTGTGAGAAGAACCGCGAGAAGCTCCTCCAACACGAAAGTGGCCGCGCGATCTTCCTCAAGGACCCACGTTCGCAGACCCTGCACGCACAGGGCGATCTCTTCAAGCAGCCTGCCCTGGCTCAAACCCTTAAAAACATCGCGCGAAATGGCAGCCCGTATTTTTACCACGGCGACTGGGCGAAAAAATTCGTGGCGGCCGCTCAGCAGCGGGGAGAAAACATCTCCCTCAAGGACCTGAGCCAGTACCGCCCACAGTGGACCACGCCCGTGAACACCCAGTGGAACGGATTCCAGGTCACCTGCAGCGGGACGCCAGGCTTCGGCGGAGCGAGTATCATCGAGGCTTTGAATGTAATCCGGGAATCCCGTCGCTTCGCGCAGCACCCTCCGGCTTCGCCGGCCGGCAGCTCAGAAGGTGCGGCAAAAACCTATGTCGACGCCCCTCCGCTGCTCCATGCCCTCATTCAGATCGCTCGCACCGGCCAGATCCTGAACTTTTCATCGGTCAGCCCTTATGAAGGGGTCAGCCTCAACCCGACGGAGCGGGTGACGCAGACGCGGTTGCTGGCGGCCACCTGCAGTTCGAGGTTTCGCCAGTCGGTGTCGGGATGCAGTTCGGTGACGACCTCGATGCGGCTC
>CAYOWB010000125.1:9386-10785 GCA_964407515.1 uncultured Bacteriovoracaceae bacterium | reverse complement strand
TGGAACTGAGCCAGGATCTCATTGTCGAACACGAAGTCGTCGGAGTTCTTCTCCCACTTCACCGCGCCGAGTGCCTCTTTGCTGTAAGCGCGATAGCCAGTGTGGTACTCGCTCAGCTTTTGGTCGATCAAAATATTCTCAGCCAGAGTCAGGAAGCGGTTCGCGATGTACTTGTACATCGGCATACCGCCCTTGAGGGCGCCCTTCCCCAGAATGCGGGAAGCGAGAACCACATCGTAGACTCCCGAAGCGATCATCTGCGCCATAGCTCCGACGAGTTTGGGCTCATACTGGTAGTCGGGATGGAGCATGATCACGATATCCGCGCCGCGGTCGAGCGCGTTCCGATAGCAGGTCTTCTGGTTGCCGCCGTAACCCAGGTTCTTGGGATGAACGATCGTATGAAGCCCGAGCTTGCGCGCGACCTCAGCCGTATTGTCCGGGCTTGCGTCGTCCACCAGCAAGAACTCGTCCACCACGCCAGCCGGGACATCACGAATGGTTCGTTCCACAGTCTTCTCAGCCCGGTAGGCCGGAAGCACCACGATCACCTTTTTTCCATTAACCATGATCGTAACAACATACTCAGTAGTGTGCGATCGGACAAGCCAATATCCGACAACCTACTAAGAGCTACCTACGGAGGTGCGGCGCATCATCGTCACAAGTAGCGTACTCAAAAATAACACGAGGTAAATGACGAAGCTTCTTCCCACATGAGGAAAGAACTCTTCAGTGAGTCGTCCTAAGTAGAATGGCCAGAGAGGTGCCACTTCGGAAGCAAGCGGTCCCCATGCAAACACGAGTGCCGCAAGGACGATTGACGGCAGCATGAGGAGCCATCCTAAGGCACGACTCCATCGCGGACTCGCCTCATAAGCGAAAGCAGCAAGCCAACCAAAAAGCGGAAATGCCATGCTTAGGTAACGCGGTCCGGGAGAAGCTCCTCCAAACCATCCGTTAAAACTGGAGTTCATCCAAAGCAAACCGCCTAGCGACATTAAGGCGAAAGTGCACAGCACTGTCACATTCCGATTCTTCCATCGAATCCATGTGGCGAGTAGCATCGCTACTACCCAATACAGCCACGGCTGAGTCACAAGAATGCCTCGAACCCGCCCGAACAGGAGCTTAGATACAATGCTCCAATCAGGCGAAATAGCGATCACACCCCAGAGTCTCCGGGCACCGGCGGACGTCTCTACGAAATCGGGATTCTGGAACTTGAAAGGTAATGTCAAAGGGCTCCCGAAGCAGACGGTATGGTACCAGATCCACAGGCCCGCTGGGAGAACTGCACCAAGAGCCGTCGGCACGAGCCAATGACGGAGGTGCAACACCTCTCGGCGTTCACGAAGGGCCACTGCAGCGATAAGTCCCGGGACCAGATACGCAGCAC
>CAYOWB010000125.1:0-9357 GCA_964407515.1 uncultured Bacteriovoracaceae bacterium | reverse complement strand
TCAAGCCAAGCCAGAAATAGCTCCGCCGCAACAGACTCCATCCGACGGCAAGAACGAGCCCGGCAGCGAAACCGTGACCGAAGAAAGTATTCATGAACAGCACGGCGGTATTCCCGAAGAATAGTCCAACGGCCGCGTAGTTAACGGCACCAACGGACATCCCCTGACGAACCAGATCCCTCAGGATCAGAACACTCAACAGCAAGTAAGGGATGACTTGAAAGACTAGGCAGAACACGGTCTTCATCTCAGTGGAGTATTCAACCCTCCGGACAACGCCATTCCATTCCTCGAAAACCGGGCGTTGCCAGACCTGACGAATGCGATCCAGCGACCAGGCGAGAGGAAATGCCGCAAACATCGGGCCCGGCGCCTTGTTTGAGAAGTACCTTCCATCCGGCGTCTTTGCCCAATCAACGGTGCGATCCTCGTAGCCGGTGATTTCAAAAGTGTAACGGTCCGACATCGCTGCGAGGGCCGCAAATCGGGAGGCAGGATTAACACCGCCTCCCTGCCAATGGCCTACCGATACCGCGAAGAAAAGCAGGGCCCAAAGCAGGATAGGGTCCGTCCAAAATCGCCGAAGCATCACTTCTTCTCAGCTAAGAACTCGCCATAATCCCGGATGTAGTCCTTCGCGTCGTACAGATGAGACGCGAACACGAGAAGCACGGCGTCCTTGGAGTACTTGTATTGGATGCCCCAAACCATGGGAGGAAGATAGATACCGAGATCGGGACGCGCCAGCTCGACCTCTTGTCGACGCCTGCCGTCATCCACCACGACAGAACAACTGCCCTTCACGCAGACCAAGAATTGATGACATTGGCGGTGTGCGTGCTGCCCCCGGACCTCGGACGTGGGAACGTCATAGACAATGAAATACCGCTTCACCTGAAACGGTACGTCGGTGGTGAACTCACCCACCGACAGCGAGCCGCGGAGATCATGCGCGCACTTCAAGCGATGAAGAGTAACGCCGTCCACATGTGTCTTTAGAATCGACTGTCCCTCAGGAAAGACTGGCTGAAGGACGGACGCACTTCCGCCGGAGTGTTTTTCGGCATCCACATATCCCACGATTCTCGCTGGATTACCGACGACCACAGCATACGGCGGAACGGACTTCGTAACGACCGCTCCAGCTCCGACCATAGCAGACCGGCCGACCGTAATCCCAGGAAGTACCGTCGCATTCGCGCCTATCGATGCTCCCTTTTCAATAATCGTTTTAGAGAAGCTGTCCGGATACTGCTTACTACGAGGGAAACGGTCGTTGGTAAAAGTAGCGTTTGGACCTACGAACGTGTCGTCCTCGAGTCGGACCCCATCCCAAAGTTGCACACCACACTTGACAGTTACACGATCACCCAGAACAACGTCGTTTTCGATGAAAACACCGTCGCAGATGTTGCATTCGCTGCCTATTTTCGCCCCGGGAAGGATATGAGCAAAGGCCCAGATTCTGGTACCCTCTCCGATCTGTTTGCTCTCGCATATTCCTTTCTCATGTACGAAAAAGCTCATGCAGTTCCTCTCCCCTTAAATCCATTTCGCTGCAATATAATCGACTGAGGACGGCCTTTAGTGTTCTCGAACGCCCTCCAAACATAACTCCCCACTAACCCAATCCCGAAGCAGTTCAACGCACCGAAGAACAGAACAATCAGAACGGTGGCGGTGTAGCCTGGAACAGGAATATCCCCTAACAAGCGGGCACTCACCACGATGAGTCCCAGTAGAACCGACGCTACCATTCCCATGGCCCCAATAGACGTCAGTACTCGGACTGGAAGATCGGAGAAGGCGAAAATACTATCCGTCAGATATCGCCACTTCTTCCGAAACGTCCAAGCACTGCGACCGTGCCTTCGCTCAAGTCGCGCATAAGGGACTAGACAACGCCGAAATCCCATCCAAAGAATCAACCCCACCAACGAACTGTTGGATTCCCGAAGGTGAACTAGCACGTCGCGAAATGCGCGGTTGCATGCGAAAACATCTATGCCGCCTGCCGGCATCTCGGGTTGAACCCACTTTCGATAAAACCACCAATAAATCTCAGAGAGCGTGCGGGAAATCCAAGGATCGGATCGCCCCGTCCGGGTGCCTAGCGCGACATCATAGTTTCCAGTCCGCAACTTCCGGAAGAACTCAAGTACTAGCTCCGGCGGTTCTTGAAGGTCGGCCGCCATAACCGCGAAATACTGACCTTCCGCCTCTTCCAAACCAGTGCGAATCGCCGCAAAGGAACCGAAATTCCGTGAGTGTAAAACCAGACTAGAACGAAATTCACATTCAGGCAGCCGTGACCGGAGAATTTCCGCAGACCGATCGGGACTGCCATCGACCACGAACACTACCTGAAAGGCCCCATCGAGTTCCCGATTCAGCTTTGAGAGGGCATCCAACAGTTCCGAAAGGGAACCTTCGTTCCGATAAACCGGAATCACCAGCGAATACATACGTTACCCCGCCCAAGCATTACAGCAGTCAATGACGCGATCCACTTCAGCAGCACTGAGGTAGGGATGAATCGGCAAAGAGACCTCGCTTGCGCACAAGGCCTTGGACTGCTCCAACATCCCGCTCACATGCAACGTTCCTGCACCAATTAAAGCATCTTGATCCGTGATCAACCGGGGGTAATGGATCCCTGTCTGAATTCCTCTTTCTTTCGCAAAAGCCATGAAACTACTCCGGCGGTCGGCGGGAACCGTGACAGGAAATAAGTGCCACACTGACTGAGATCCTTCGGGCACCGGGAGAATCTGGATCGACTCGTTGCGGATTCCTTTCATGTAGGCACTTGCGATCGCGGTCCTGCGCTCGGTCCCTCGCGCCAAGACAGGCAGGAGAGCGTCCCGCAAAATGGCAGCATGCAATTCATCCAGTCGGCTATTGAGTCCCAGTTCTGAATGAACATACTTCGCAGTCTGCCCATAGTCCCGTAAGCCTCGCGCCCGTTGAGCTAGCTCCGAATCATCAGTCAGAATCGCTCCGCCATCCCCCATAGCCCCAAGGTTTTTGGTCGGATAAAAACTAGTCGCGGACATCTGTCCCACTTTACCCACCGGGCGACCATGACTTCGAGCACCTATGGCCTGAGCACAGTCTTCGACAATCCGCAGCTCGTAGCGATCACGAAGGTATTCAAGCCGCTGCAGCGGCAACGCATGCCCATAAAGGTGGACGGGCACCATGAAGCGAATGCCAGGGTCTTTCTGGAGTGCTGCTTCGGCGGCGTTCAGGTCCATTAGACCATTCCGCTCGGTGTCCACAAAAACGGGAACTCCGCCAGCTCGGAGAATAGCCAAAGTGGTAGCAAATGCACTCAATGGAGTGGTGAGAACCTTCTGCCCTGGTTCGAGCCCCATACATCTGAGCGATATCTCGATAGCATCTAGGCCATTTCCACAACCGATCGCATGGGATAGCCCCCAGTATTGAGCCAAGTCAGACTCAAACGCCTCGACCTCTGACCCCAGGATCAACCAACCGCTACGCCCGACCCTATCGACCGCAGCAAGCGCCTTTGAGCGAATCTCTTCCCACTGCGCTTTAAAGTCGTTGAGATGCACGATTTCCATAGCTTATGGTTATCTCTTCGCGACGATCAAAAATCAAACGAATTGGCCCGCTTGGATTTCTCATTGGATTGCCAAAAAGACATCACATAGACTGGCCAGCGACATGAAGAAGACTCTCATCGCACTCCTTGCCATTAACCTGTTTGCTACTCTCATTTTCGGGCTCGCCTACGGCCTAAGCATCGCAAATCCAACGAACTCATCATGGATGCTGGTTCCTCACGATGTCTTTAACTTCTTCGTCCATTGGGCCGCCTTCAGAAACGGCCCCTGGCTTTACCCTCTAGGCTCCATTCCAGACCTGATCTATCCAGCTGGGACATCCATTGGCAATGGAGACGGCATGCCTTGGCTGGCCATACTGGCGAAGCTACTGCTGCCAAAGTCGGCTCCTCTGGAATGGCACTATTTCGGCTTATGGATGTATGGAGGATTCCTGCTTCAGGGAAGCCTCGGTTTTCTGCTGCTGCGCCGGTTTGGATTACCACTCGTCCACGCCAGCCTCGGTGCTGCTTTCTACATCGTCTCAGCCCCTCTCCTATTCCGGCACGGACATGTGGCGCTGATGGGGCAATGGCTCATTCTGGCGTCCTTTCACGTTTATCTATCGGCCCTCAGATGGAAGAACAGCTTCTGGGTATGTATCCTCACCACAACGTTGGTTCTGTTCACCGCAGGGATCAATCCGTACCTCTGGACCATGGTGTTCATCGTGGTCACCGCAGCATGGATCGCTCGGTCACTCTCTCTGCGTAATTCAAAGTCGGCCCTCACTGCGCTGGGTGTCCTGACACTGCAGCTCATCATCAGCGTGATCGCATTTCGAGCATTCCGCTATTTCAATATGGGCGGCACCCGTGGGTATGGCTTCGGGCTGTATCACTCTGATGTTCTCACCTTCATCAACCCGAGGCACCTGGGACGATTCCTACCTGACATTCGGTCTTCAGGCGGCGACTACGAGGGACTGGCCTATTTAGGCTTCGGAATGCTGCTCCTAGTTGGGTACTGGATATACCGGACCAGGAAAGAGACGAAGCATCTCTTTCCGATAGTGCCAGATGGCTATCGTCCATGGCTCTGGGCCGCGCTCGCTTCCACCGTGTTTGCCCTGAGCAAGGACATAAGCGTAGCAGCCCACACCCTCATCGTCGTAAGAGCCTACGACTATCTGGAGCCGCTCCCGAGCACGTTCCGATCGTCCGGCCGATTCATCTGGATACCCTACTATTCCCTGCTGACCGCTGTCCTCATCTGGTTTAGCCGTCGCCCCAACCATAGACGTACTGCAGGGGCACTCGCTATTCTTCTCATCCTCCAGATTGCGGACTCTAAGCTCGTTCTTCACGCCCGCTCACTCAAACACTTCTTTACCGACCCAAAAGACTCCACCGAGCAGATCACGCTCACAGGAGAGGAGAAAACTTACTGGGACCAGAGATTATCCCCAGTCAAGTCCATCTGGGTTGTCACAAGAGGTGAAATGGCATCATCAGAATCCACAGTACGAAAGTATACTTTGCTTTCGGCAATTAATGGAAAACGCACCAACGTCGGTCAGAGCAGCCGCTACAACGATGCCGTAATGGCGCACTGGCACACAGAACTGATGTCACGGCTTCAGTCAGGGCAACTCACTCATGATGAGGTGGTCGTCTTATCGGCTGGTGCCAAAGTAAAAGGGCTTCGCTGCGACACTCTGACGGATCATCAGATTTGCTGGCGAGCTGCATCGAGGTAGCGTCACACGCAGGCTCCCATGAGATCCCGCACGCTGGTTTTCCTGAAATCCGACTTCGTTTTCACCCTTGGAGTGAGCGCCCTTTTCGTGGGGATTGCCGGCTTTGCCGCGTTTCATCACGAGATGTGGCGCGATGAGCTTCAGCACTGGCTCTTGGTTCTGGAAAGCCCATCGCTTGGCAGCCTGTTTGGAAACCTGCGCAACGAAGGGCATCCCCCGCTTTGGCACCTGCTGCTTTTCTTCTTCCAGAAACTCTGGCGTGAGCTCGAGGTCATGCAGCTCTCCCAGCTCGCACTCGGAGCGCTCACCGCCTTCCTATTTTGCTGGTGGGCTCCCTTCACGCGCTTTCAGCGTGCCGGTTTCGCGCTGGGATACTTCACGCTCTACGAGTACACGGTCATTCCGAGAAACTACCTGATCGGCGTGTTCTTTCTCTTGCTCGCGGCGCACTTCTACGAACGACGCCACGAGCGCCCCGTGCGGCTCGCCTTGGCTCTGGGGCTCGCCTCATTGACGAGTTTCTTCGGCCTGATTCTGGCCGGAGGACTGGGAGTCGCATGGTTACTTTCCGTCGTCGCCGAGCGCCGTCTGGATTGGAAACGTCTGGCGTTGCCCTTCGCTTTATTGGCTCTCGCTTTCGCTCTATCCGTGGAATCCACCCGGCCCAAGGACGCACTCACCGTCGCTTCGACCTGGCGGATGGACTTTCACCTCAAACCGATTCTCACATTGGTGGCCAAGACGTTCTTTTATGTGCCGTCCTTCCGATCGAACTGGTGGAATCATCACCTGCTCGAAACTTGGAAGCTTACGGAGTATGCGATCCTGGCGCCGCTCTCCTGGTGGCTGTATGTGAAGATCGTCGGTGCTTTGGCGGGGCATGGGTTGGCGGGGCGCGATCTGGCTAAAGGTTTACTCAGGCCGCTCGCGGCGTTCTTCTTACTCACGAGCGTCGCGTGCTTCGGTTTCTTTCACTTCAAGCCTTCGTCACCATGCGTTCATCTGGCTGGCCTTCGTGCTCTGTGCCTGGCTCATGAAGACGGCTTACCGTGATGATTACCCGGAAGCGACTCGTCGCTTCTTCTCGCGCGTCCTCACCGCGAGCGTCGCAGTTCAACTGCTGGGGACAGGATTGGCTGTTTACCATGAATGGCGCGGGACTTTTTCGGGCGCCTGGGAAGTCGCCTCGGCACTGCGGCGTCGCGGTCTGCAGGATGCTCCGATTGCGGTTCATCCGGATTACACCGGCTCAGCGATTGCGGGATATCTCGGGCGGCCACTGTATTATCCGGCCACGCAGCGTTCGGGCACTTTCGTGAAGTGGACTCGCGATCGTCATTACTTGCTGGCTAACGGAGCACTGGAAGCCGCGCGTGTTTGGGCAGCGCCGAGCGGAAAAGACCTCGTGTTCGTGAGCAATTCCGAAATCCCGGGACGTCCGTGGCTATTCAGAACTGGGGACTCCGCCACGGGAGATGAGACCTTCTGGGTCTACCAGGTTCCCGCGGAACGTCAGGGACGCTGAGCCCTATTCCTTCACGAGCTGACGGAGAAGCGATTCCAACAGCGGCCGATTGAGTTCGAATCGATCAATGAGTGCAAAAACCCTCATCCCCTGAGTTAGACTCTGCAACCGATCAAGCCCGACTCCGCTCACAAGAATCGCGGGAACATTCTTGAGAGAGGCGTACTCGACTACGGCCAAACCGCTCTTTCCGGGCATCTGATAGTCGGTAATGACCACGTCAAACGTCTCGGAGTCGAGCCGTTGAATCGCAGAGTCGGCATCTCGAACGACGACGACGGAATGCCGCAGATTTTTGAGGATGTCTTCGATCACCTCTGAAGTGAGTGCGTCATCATCTACGAGGAGAATGTGCATCATCTGACGCACACCCCCCTGGTCAAGGGACTGTGAAGCTAACATTGCGGGCATAAGAACTCCTGCAGGTTTGGGAAAACCCGGCCGAACTTTCTCGCAGGAGTTCGGTTCATGCATGAGCGCTCGGGAGGCGGGTGGCAGCCCGTCTCCTGGGCGTCGGGAACCATATTCCATCTCACCTTAACCCGTCCGCCGCGTTCAAACAACGATCGTGGCTTACACTGAGATCATGTTGTTTGAGTTGAAGGTTCGGAAAGAGGGATTCATCTGGATTGCCGAGTTTCCTCTAGGCGGGGCAAGGACGGAAGGAACTACGGCGGAAACCGCCATGACGGCGCTTCAGCGTCGGTTTGATGAGGAAATCAGACGTGAGTTCGGAATTCCGGGCCTGATTGAAGAGAGATCGAGCGGCGGCCACTACTACCTTCAGACTTTCTCTCCGTCGTATCTCTTTGCCGTCATCTTGAGGGCGCAACGACAGGCGCGCGGACTGTCGCTGAGAGAGGCCGCGGACCGCGCGGGACTTAAGTCACACTCCGCCTGGTATCAGTACGAGATCGGCAAGCGGTGCCCGACACTGGAACAGATGTGTCACTTCCTCATCGCCTTGGGCGATGAACTGGAGCCTGTGATCACGATTCAAGCGGCCTAGAGTTCAGGCCCTCGCGGCCACGTCCGGACGTTTTTCAGACGTCGCGGTGGTGCGCCGCTGAGCGAGGATAGCAGCGGGCTGTCCACTCGCGGTGGTAATGAGCCGCGCTCCGCGCTGGTAGGTGAAGTAAGCCCACACCCACTGCATGAGAACAAGAACGCGGTTGTGGAATCCAATCAGGAAGAACACGTGGATTACCACCCAAGCGAACCAGGCGGGCCAGCCACTGAGCTTCAGGCCCTTGATATCCGCCACGGCCGCGGACCTTCCGATCGTCGCCATGGCGCCCCGGTCGTTATATCGGAAGGATTTCACCTGATCGCGCATCACGCGCCCTGACCGCCACTGCCGAATCAAGGCCGCCACGTAATCGCCCTGCTGCTTCGCTACCGGAGCCAGGCCCGGGAGGGGCTTGCCGTCTTGTTCGAGCGAAGACGTGTCGCCGATCACGAATATCTCAGGATGCCCGGGCACGCTGAGGTCAGGCTTCACGCGCACACGTCCATGTTTGTCACACTCGGCGTCGATCCAACGTCCCGCCGGCGAAGCTTGGACGCCCGCGGCCCAAACGACGTTCTTGGACGCGATTCTTCGTCCACCGACAGTCACACCGTCGGCGTCGATTTGATTGACGGCAGTGCCGCAATGAACCTCCACACAGAGGCGTGCGAGCGACTTCATCGCTTTATCGGACAGCTCTTCAGGGAAGCTGGCAAGGATTCTAGGCCCCGCCTCAAGCAGGAAGATGCGGGCCATCTTGGGATTGATGTGACGGAAGTCACACGCTAAGGCGTTGTGCGCGAGTTCCGCGATCGCGCCCGCCATTTCAACTCCGGTTGGGCCACCGCCGACCACCACGAAGTTCATGAGATCGGCGCGTTTGACGGGATCGGGCTCCATCTCCGCCGCTTCGAAGGCGGAGAGGACTTTGTGCCGGATGGTCACGGCGTCTTCGATCGATTTGAGGCCAGGTGCGTAGCGCGCCCATTCTTCGTGTCCGAAGTAGCTGTGCTGGGAGCCGGTGGCGAGAATGAGAATGTCGTAAGGGACTGAGCGTTCTCCCATGTAGATGCGCTTGCTCGTCTTGTCGACGCCAGTCACCTCGCCCATCAGGATTTCGGCGTTTCTCTGATTGCTCAGGACGTGGCGGATGGGTACGGCGATTTCCGCCGGGGAAAGCCCGGCAGTGGCCACTTGGTACAGAAGGGGGAAGAAGAGATGGTGGTTCCAGCGGTCAATGACCGTGACATCCACCGCAGCCCCCTCCAACTGGCGCGCGGCATTAATCCCTGCGAATCCTGCTCCGACGATGACGACTTTCATGGGTGCACCTACTCCGTAGGCTATGCATCAAGCCGGCGCGGGATTCAAGGTACTATGCGGTTCGGCGGATTCCGAGCGTCATGACATGATCCGCGTCGGCCAGGAGGTCCTTCACGCATTCCGGGATCTCCCGTTCATCGACGTGCGCCAGGTTCTTGTCCAGGCTACC
>CAYOWB010000124.1:0-10914 GCA_964407515.1 uncultured Bacteriovoracaceae bacterium | reverse complement strand
GCTACTTCTAAACATAGCTCCTGGGCGGTCAGCTACTACGTGAAGAAGTAGCTGACCACCCAGGAGCTATGTTTTCCGGAAGTCATTCCCGGCAGCACCTTCTCGACATAGCCCTTCGGAGCCGCGCGAACCGCACCTTGCTTCGTCACCATCACGATGACCGAATCACCCTGATAGTCCCGCTGCAGGACAACCACTGAGTCGTTCGCCTTCAGCGTCTTCGTGGTGCCATAGCGAAGCGCCGGATGCGCCTTACGGAAGGCCGCCAGCTCGGTCACCAGACGGACGCCCGGAGCCGTCGAAGGGTCCTTCGGGAACACCATCATTTCACGGTTGTACGGATCCTTCCCGCCTTCCTTCTTCTCAGCCAGGAATGTCTCCAAACCGTAATACACGCATGGAACCCCCCGGACCCCGAAGAGGAGCTTCGTCATTTCCATCGTGTCGGCCGCGCTCGCCCCTTCCGACATCATGCGGGGCATATCGTGGTTGTCCACGAACGTCACCATGTCGGCAGCCGTGTCCGCGCCGGTCTTGCGGTCAACGCTTGAGTCAATGAACTTGGCGAAGCGGGCGAGATTCTTCTTGCCGATGAACAGCTCCTTCAACTGATCACGCAGCTGAAAGTCGAACGCGGTGAATCCCGTGTTCTTCATGAACTTCATCGAATCCTCATCCTGGGGACCGGCCCCCCACCACTCGCCAATGAGTATGATGTCCTTGTTCCGCGCACGCAGATCATTCACGAACTGACGGAAGTACTCCTGCGAAACATGACGGACCGTATCCATACGGAAGCCCGAAATTCCGGTATCCGCCCAGAACCGATGCGCCCTCTCCATGTACTTGCGAACGTCGGGATGGTCCGTATTGAGGTCAGCCAGGTCCGCGAGCTTGTAGTACTGGTACATCCGGTGGCGCAGTTCACCGATATCCGCGGTCTTGAACTTCTCCCAATCCGCAGCCTTGGCGCCCTGGAACTTCATCTCATGCTGGAACATGTACTCGCGAAGGGCCGTCGCCGCTTCCGCCTTCTCCGTCAGATCCCAGCGAATTGCAGGCTGGCGACGGAACCAATCGTCATCGTTTTCAAGGTAGTCCGTAATGCGCCTGCCACTTTCGTAGATGGCACCGTATTCCGCGTCGTAAGCTGGACTGGTGTGATTGACCACCGTATCGATGATCAGCCCCATGCCGGCCTTCTTCGTCGATGCGACAAGGCTCTTGAACGAGTCGAGATCCCTCGTTCCGTTCGTCGTCCAGTGTTCATTGAGACGGAACCAGTCACGTCCCCAGAACCCGTGATAAGCCGACTTGATGACCCCGTCGCCGGAGGCCATTCCACGCGCGTTTTCGACCACGGGACTGATCCACACCTGCGTGATCCCCATGTTCTTGATGTAGTCGAGCTTGGCGAGGATCCCCTCGAAGTCCCCGCCCCAATACTTATTCCAGTCCTTCCGGGACGGATCGCAGGTCAGTTTGCCCAAGAGAGCCTGCTCAGGAGTCAGGCTGGCGTCGTTGCCTCCGCAGTTATTGGCCGGATTGCCATCATGAAATCGGTCCGTGATGATCTGATACAGGACTTCGTTGCCGATACGCGCGTGCGCGGCCGGTTGAAGCATCGCAATTCCCGCCAAAATGAAAGTGACCATCCTTTTCATAAAGTCTCCTGTGCTATGATTTAACCTCAAGGGATTATGCCGAACAAGAAGGACGGACGAAAAATCGAGGGAATGCAGATCGCGGCCGACATTCTGAGTCGCCTCGATCCGCGCACGCGTGAAAAGCTGATGAAGGAAATCGGCGAACGCGATCCTGCGTTATTAGCCAAACTGGAACAGCGCATGTTCACCTTCGAAGAACTGGTGAACCTCCCGGATCGTGACTTTCAGAAGATCATCAAAGACATTCCTCGCCCGACCCTTGCGTTGGCGCTGCGCCGCGCTTCGGAGTCCTTTTGGTCCAAGATGGAGCGAAATCTGTCGACACGCGCCTTAGACGCGCTGAAAGAGGAGGTCGACGCACTCGGACCACGTCGTGTTTCGGATATAGAAACGGCCCAGCAGCAAGTCATCGCCATCGCCAAGGCGGCCTGCGGCGGAATCCCGAAGAAGTCCTAATTCCGATTCACTCCCGGTATTTCCAAGAACCGTTTATCGACACGAAACTCAAGGTCACGGGTAACCGTTCCGGCATTATCAATCACGTCACGGTGGTCAGCAACGAAGGAGACACTCAGTGCGCGGAGGTATCGGCCACAGCTTCGTTCCGTCTGCGGAAGGACAAGGGAGTACGACGTGAGCAATCCCGACCCATCGCGTGAGCCGGCACACGACCGACCCGAGGGGAGCGGAACCAGCCGCCCTCTTGCCGTGCACTCCAGCTCAGCCGCCTATCCTCCGAGCGTGTCCCTTCGGGAGCACGCACGATCACGAGATGCAACCAGCCCAAAGCGCTGTATTGCTTTACGGCGGACCTGCGCTCAGGCACGTCGCCGACCTGATGAGCAAGTCGCGCACGCAATCGGAGTGAATCCCCCTCCACACGAACGGGGCCGACCCCGACGTGAAAGCCGGCGGTGTTCGCGCCGCTCTCTCGATGCAGGGGCCCTGCATCGAAGCCGAAGCCATCCAAAAAGGCAAAGTACTGGCCGGGCTGAACCCCCTCGGGCAGCCGAACGGTCAGATCGATTACGCCGGAAGCGCGGGCTCCATGGTACGGCTCGTCTTCCCCTGTGAACGAGTTCACCATCGGAAACACGGGCGTCATGACGCGCCAGAAGTCCGCGCCTCGAAGCGTGTCGACAGTCACTTCCGAAACCACTTCATCAGAAGCATTGCTTCCGTTCGCCCAGGGCCCTCCAGTAAGGCGAGCGTGAGCGGAGCTGATCTCAAGGGTACCGACTCGATGCGGCCGTTTCCGCCAAACCATCTCCGCGCTCCGGAGTACTGAGACTTCAGCCTGACGCGGAGAAGCCTCCACCTCCGCCGCCCGGTGAGGAGACGCTCCCGGCGAGAGAACCGCCGAGTCGAGCGTCACGCCACGAGCGCCATACCGCACGAAACTCACGACAGGGCGCTGCTTGGCCCAGGAGGGCTTGCGTGAGAGAACCGAGATCCGAGCCGAACTGCCGTCACGATCCCGCTCCACCCGCACGACTCCCATTTGGTAGCCGGACTGCCCATTGACACCGACGACCATTCGCGACTCCAAAGGCCGCGATGGCGGTCCGTACCGCAAATCCGGCAGTGCCGGATTGAAACGAATCCGGGCAACCTCTTTTGTCCGGCCATCAAGGCTCTGATCGACGCGGATCTCCCGTAGTCCCAGCGATTCTCCCTCACGCGCGAAGTCATACTGAACCGAAGGAAACGCATCGCCCGTACCGAGCGTCACGACCCGTCCATCATCTCCGAGAATGACTAGACCCAGCGTATTGGAGTCGGAGTTCCGCGCCTCAAGCGAGGCCCCATTCAACTTCCAGCTGCCCGCACGGAGTCCGGCCGCCGCCTGCCGCAGTACGCCGGCAATCTTCTGAGTCAGAAGGGATTGAGCCCTGCGCGGGTGATCTCCGATAAAACGGAATCCGCCGCTCTTCACGAGCTGCATGGACGCTAGATCGACGAGCGCGAGCACGTTTCCTTGCGAATGATTCATCGCGTGACCGTTTCTCAGCAGCGACGGCTTCACGGAGTCATCCACGGTCAACTCGAAGCGAATCGGCGCTCCGTCGATTCGGCGGTAAGAGACCTCGTAGTGCGCGAGAGTCTTGTGCCGAGTGCGCTTCTTGACTTCCTTCACGATGAGTCCCGCATTGTAAGAGGGCGCGGGAAAAGCCTTCGCCATCTCCGCCGCCAGTGGATCGTCCGGGAGACCGACAAACTGGCGTCCGTCCTCTTTGGAGTCGAGCGTGAACCACACGTGTCGGCCGGAGGGCAGAACAATCTTGGAAACCTCGATCATTCCCCAGCCCGGATCTCCGGAAAGAGAAATCATGATGTCTTCGTCGAACCACAGCCCCCACGCGACGAACGGAACGACCGGATCACGCACCAGCGGCACGCGCCCCGGCTCCACCACATGCTGCGACGGTTGTCCGAGATACTTGTCCTCGTTCACCACCGAGGTCCGGGAAATCAGGTACTCGATCGGGACGGCGTAAGACGCACGCATAGAACAGCCGGCTGCCAAAACAGCGCCAAGGACGACGGTGAATCGCTTTGTCATATCCTCGACTTACCACGGACTTCAAAAGGTATCGCTCACCTTTTTGAGACCGGCCGCGTCATCCGTTGACCTGCAACTCACGCCGCGAGACCATACTTCTACCCAAGGAGAAGGCTATGTCCGCACTACCCCCGGCACCACAGTCGCATTCAGCGTCTTTCGTCAAATGGCTTGTCGGAGCGTTGATCGTCGCGTTGGTTCTCCTCGGAATCTGCGTCGTACTACTCTTCACTCGCTCACGTGGAGTGGGACCGAACGCGAACACCCCGAGCACTCCGGACACCGGTCTCCGCCCCTTTGATGGAATCAGCACCGTGGGCTACGGACGCTTCGATCGCATTGAAATCGCGACTACGGATGGACAGCTCACTTTCGCTCCGTCATCCGACGAACAGATCCGCTGGAAGTGCCAGGTGGAAAACAAGGATGGCGCCGCCTCGATGAGTTCGGAGAAGCGCGTCTTCAGACTCGACTTCACGGCCTCCAAGGGAGCCGAGTGTCGAATCGAACTGCCCGCCACCGCCCCCGTGAAGATCACGGGGCAGAACGCCCGCGTGGAACTGAACCAACCGCAGATGCCCGTGGAGCTGATGGCCACGAACGCGAACGTCATCGTGCGGCCCGATCCCAGGCGCAAATACCACTTCATCCCATCGCTCACGAACGGGCAGATCGAGGGCCTCACCCCCGAGGATACCCGCACGCCTCCGCGCCCCTTCTCCATCACCATCAAAGTCACGCTGACGAACGGGCGTCTGGTCCGCGAATAGGACCGGACAGAAATCGCTCACCTTGTTCAGACGGAGTACTTGCGCATGGCGGCGCTTCGACCGCGAGGGAGATAGCGACCAAAGCCGGGCCCGACCTTGAGCTGGCCCTCTTCCACCGCAACAGTGCCACGCAGGATGGTCATGCGCACGCGCCCCTGCACCTGCATCCCCTCGTAGAGCGAATAGTCGACATTCATGTGATGAGTCGACGCGGAGAGCGTGTGCTGCGCGTGCGGATCGAAGAGCACGAGGTCGGCATCGGCGCCGACGGCGATCACGCCCTTGCGCGGATAAAGCCCGAAGATCCGCGCCGGTGTCGTCGCCACGAGACTCACGAACTTCTCAACGGGCATCCGGCCCTTGGCCACGCCTTCGGAGTAAAGAAGCTCCAGCCGGTGCTCGATGCCGGGCCCCCCGTTCGGGATCCTCGTGAAATCGTCACGACCCCTTTCCTTCTGAGCCATCGTGAACGGGCAGTGGTCCGTCGCGACGACATCGACGAGCCCTTCCTCGATTCCGACCCAAAGGGCGGCACGGTCTTCGTCACTCCGGAGTGGCGGACTCATCACGGCCTTCGCGCCCTCGAATCCTGGTGCGTCGTACAACGCCTCATCGAGGAGCAGATACTGCGGACAGGTTTCCACGAATACCGGCGTCCGCTCCAGACCGGAACGAGTCTCGCCAATGTACCGGACCCGGTCGAGCGCGTCCCCCGTGCTCATGTGAACAATGTAGACCGGGCACTTCACCAGATGAGCGATGTCAATGACCCTCGCAGTGGCCTCGGCCTCCGAGATGCGTGGCCGCGTCTCCGCGTGCGACTTGGGTCCCATCCGTCCCGCTCGCCGTGCGCGATCCCGTAGCGCCTCGATCATGTCGCCGTTCTCGGCATGCACCATCACGATGCCCCCGAGCCGGCCGACCCAATCCATGATCTCGAGCATATGACGATCATTGATCATCAAAGAGTCTTTGTAAGCGGTGAAGGTCTTGAACGAAGTAATGCCCAGCTTCTGCACGCACTCCTGGATCTCAGTCACCGTGCGCGTATTCAGATCCGTGACGGAGACATGGAAGCCGTAATCGCAGAGCGCCTTCCCTTTCGCCTTCGAGTTCCAGTACGCGATCGCCTCGGCAATCGGCTTACCCCGCGTCTGATTAGCGAAGTCGATAATCGTCGTCGTACCGCCATGAAGAGCCGCGATCGTCCCACTCTCGAAGCTATCGCTCGAGGAGAAGTCTCCCATCGGAAGATCCAGGTGAACGTGCGGGTCCACGCCTCCGGGCAGAACATAGCAGCCGGTGCCATCGATGACCCGATCGGCAGACTCGGTGATCCCCGATCCCACAGCGACGATCTTCTCGCCCTCCACGCGCACGTCCGCCTGCACTGGCCCGCGCTCGGTCACTACGACCCCATTTTTGATCAGAAGACTGCTCACTCGACTATCTTAGCAGCTTTTTCTCGCGAAGCGGGAGTTCGTACCTGCGCACTCCATCGAAACGCGCCAGTGCATTGGCGACCGCCCCGGCCGTCGGCACAAGGCCGATTTCCCCGACGCCCTTGGCCCCGAAAGGACCATGAGGATCGCGGCATTCCACCCCGATGACCTCGACTTCGGGCATTTCCTTGGCACGAAGGATTCCGCACTTGGATAGCCGAGTCGACACCGGCCGTCCATCCTTCAAGACCAGCTCTTCGGTCACCGCGTAGCCCAGGCCCATATGCAAGGCACCTTCGATCTGTCCCTCGAAGAGCGTCGGATTCATGATCCTGCCCGCATCATGCGCGGCGACGATCTTCTCGATCCGGCCCTTCTCATCCAGCACCACGCACTGCGCGGCGTAGCCGTAGGAGTAATGGGTACAGATCGCCTTGCCGGCGGCCCGCGCCTCATCCTCATGTCCCGGCTTGGTCGTCCAATCGCAGATCCACTCGCCGAAATACTCTTTGCCCGAGAGCTGCTCCAGCGCCAGTTTCGAGGAACCTCCTTTGCGGAGATCCTCCTTCAATCCCTTGCATGCTTCAATCACGGCGAGGCCGACCAACGAAGTCCCGCGTGACGAAGTCGTCATCCCGCAGACGACTTCCTCATCCGTCTCCACCTTCACGTCGACGGCACATGGGTCGAACAGTCCCGGGAACTCTTGTTCGAGTTCATCGCAAAAGGACTGCACCGCCATCGTGTGCACGCCCTGCCCCATCTCGGTCCAGCCATGATGCAGGCGCACGCGCCCTCCCGACAGCACCTCGATCTTCGCGCGACCGATGTCGGGCATGCCGTTTCCGATGCCCGTATTTTTGATTCCGACCGCTAGGCCCGTCGCTCGGCCGGCGGACTTTGCGCGGTCATACACCGGCTTTAAAGCCTTCAAGCAATCCTGCACGCCGATGCCATCCCCGAGCACTTGCTGCGTGGCGATCGTCGAGCCCTTCTTGATCGCATTGTCATAACGAATCTGCCAAGGGTCAAAGCCGCCCTTTTTACAAAGCTCGTCAATGCAACCTTCCATCGCGAAGGCCGCCTGATTAACTCCGAAGCCTCGCATCGCGCCGTTCGGGATGTTGTTCGTGTAGACACCGACGCCCCGGACATGAAGATTCAGAACTTCGTACGCGCTCGCCGCGTGGCCCACCGCGCGTTCGACCACCTTCGCGCCGACGGAGGCATATGCGCCTGAGTCCGCGGTGAGTACCGCCTTCAACGCCGTGAGCCTCCCTTTCGCATCACAGCCGAGCGTGTACTCCATGTGGAACGGATGCCGCTTCGGATGCATGCAGATCGACTCATCGCGAGTCAGCGCCACACGCACCGGCGCGCCGACGAGGAATGCATGCAACGCCGCATGCCCCTGCACCGTCATATCCTCTTTTCCGCCGAAACCGCCGCCGTTCTGAACCTGAACGACCTTCACGCGGTCCTGCGACCATCCCAGAATTTTACTGATCTGCTTACGGTCCTCGTAAACGCCCTGGCTTTGCGAGAACACCTCCAAGCCCGCCTGCCCGTCCTCGGTCTGCCACGGCTTGGCCATGCAGCACTCTGGTTCCAGGAAAGCGTGCTCGATCGTCTGAGTTTTATAAACGCCGGTCACGACGTGCGCGGCGGTGGCGAGCGCCCGATCCGCATCGCCCATCTTGATCTCGCACTCCGAAAGCACGTTGCCTTTGCCCAACTGCGGGTGCACGACCGGAGCACCAGGTTTCAGCGCTTCGAAGGCGTCGATTACAGGGTCGAGTACTTCGTACTCGACCTTCACGAGCTTCGCCGCCGCGCGCGCTTCGTCTTCGGTCCGCGCGATCACGCCGGCAATCACGTCCCCGATATAGTGAGTGACCTCACCTTCAGCGATCATCAAAGACCAGTCCTGGGAAATGAGCCCGATGACGCGGTCGCCGGGAACATCCTTCGCAGTCACGACACGAATCACGCCCGGCGCCTTCGCTGCCTCGCTCACGTCCACACGGACGATGCGCGCACGCGGATGATCACTGAATTTAAGAGCGCCGTGGAGCATCCCATCGGCCTTCATATCCGCGACGAAAGGCCGCCAGCCGAGGACCGCCTCACGGCAACCGACCTTCGGAAGCCGCTTCCCGACCGCTCCCTCGGCGGGAAGATCGATCTCACGATTCTCACGGATCGCTTCCGCGGCAAGCAGAACGGAGTCGACGATTTTCTTATACCCCGTACAGCGGCACAGGTTCGCGTGAATAGCCTGCTTCACCTCATCGCGTGTCGGTGAAAGGTTCTTCTTCAGAAGCGCGGCCGCGGCCATCACAATCCCCGGCGTACAGAACCCGCACTGGATTCCACCCTCTTTCAGGAATGCCTTCTGGAAGACTTCCTGGACACGCTTCTCAAGGCCCTCCGTCGTCAGGACCTCCGCGCCTTCGACCTTGCTCATTTTGGTCACGCAGGAAAGCGTCGGCTTGCCGTTGAGGTGCACCGTGCAGCAGCCGCACGTTCCCTGCCCCGAGCATCCGTCCTTCGGAGAGATCAGTCCTTCCACCTCGCGCAGGTACTTGAGCAGCGAGAGTTCGGGACTTCCGTTGTACTGACGAACCTGACCGTTGAGTCTGAATTCCATCATTCACTTCTTGTTCTTAAGGATCGCCGTCGGCAAAGCCGCGTAGAACGCGATCGACGCGACCAGATCCTCGATCTTCACGCGGTCGTTGACCGTGTGAGCGTCTTCCTCGGTCGCCGGCCCGAAGCCGATCGTCGGAATTCCGAGCTGGCCCATGCTGGCGATGCCGTTGGTACTGAACACCCAGCGGCTGATGCCCGTCTTCCGCCCCATCGCCATCTCGGCCGCCTGCGCGCCCGCCTGGACGAGCGGATGCTCTTCCGGCAGAACCCAGGTGGGATAGTACTTCTCGGTCACGAGCACCTTCCCTTTATACGAAGGCGCATCGTAGGTCAGGATCTCGACCTTCATGCTGTTCTTATCGAAGCTCGGCAGCTCCTCGATCTGGCGGACAGCCAGCGCCTTGTCCTCGCCGTGCGTGAGACGGCGATCGATGTGAATGCGGCACGCATCCGGAACCGCGCAAAGGCTCGGCGTCTCGCACGAGATGTGCGTGACAGCGCAGGTGCCCTTGCCGAGGAACGGATCGTCCTTCAGCCGCTCGTTGAGCTTTTCGATGTCGGCCACCAGGCGCATCATCTTGTAGACGGCGTTATCGCCACGATGGGGAGCCGAGCCGTGGCAGGAACGGCCCTTCGCGACGACGTTGATCTCCATGCGGCCGCGATGACCGCGGTAGACGTCGAGATTCGTCGACTCGCCCATGCAGACGAAGTGGATGTTACCGAGTTGCTCGATCGCGTACCGCAGTCCGAGGCCGTCGCAGTCTTCTTCCTGCACGGAGCCCACGACGAAGATCGTGAAGTTCTTGAGCTCGTCGCCCGCGAGTTCGCGGTAAAGCGCGGCGCCATAAACCTGAGTCGCCGTCGCAGCCTTGTTGTCCGAAGCGCCACGGCCCCAGACCACACCGTTCTCGACTTTTCCTTCGTACGGGTCGTACGTCCAACTACTGCGGGCACCGATTCCGACGGTGTCGATGTGACCGTCGAAGATCACGCGGATCGGGCCGTTGCCGATCTGCCCGATCACGTTGCCGTAGTCGTCAGTCCACGCCTTGTCGAACCCGAGCTTCTTCATTTCCTGAACGATGCGCTCGGCGACTTCCTTTTCCTTGCAGCTTTCGCTCGGAATTTTGATCATCTCGCGCAGGAACTGCACGCATTGGTCACGATACTTCTCGGCTTGTTTAGTGAGTGCCATTTGAACTTCCCCCGAATCCTTCCAATTGACCGCAGAGCGGCCGAAAAGTGAAGCGGATTTCCGGGTTCGCTGGCCCTGGTTTGTGCTCTGCCCCGGGTTGCGAGCCTGCGGCGCGTCACATGGAGGCTGTACCGTGTGAATTGTTGGTCCAACTAACAAGTGAAAGGGTACAGCCCCACCTGTAACAGGAGGATTCTTCGTACACACAACAACATGGACGGTACAGCGGTGTAGAGACCGGTTTCAAGAGCAGCTGACTGAATTCCGCCCACCTTCACTCCTAGCCTGCCACGTTTTCATGGCCCTGAAGATGCAGTCTGACGCATTCATGCTTTTTCACCACTTCACGGTCAGAACGCCTCACGAACCGTTCACCTCCGACACCATTGCACTCACCACCTGGCGCGGTCTCAAAAAAATCTTTCCGCAGGTCGGCGCAGCAGTCTTGATGCCTGATCATCTTCATGTATTCGCCCACGTACCCGATCTCGAGCTGACCATGACCCGTCTTCGGCACCGCCTAGGCAGCCTGTCACGATGGCACGGACTCAAGAAAGGATTCGAGCGAGTCGCTCCGCCCAAGGCAATTGAAAAGCCAGAGAAGTTAAGACGTGAGCTACGC
>CAYOWB010000123.1:9189-11049 GCA_964407515.1 uncultured Bacteriovoracaceae bacterium | reverse complement strand
GGAGTCCAGTCTCACCTTCGCTGGCGGAGTCCAGTCTCACCTTCGCTGGCGGAGTCCAGTCTCACCTTCGCTGGCGGAGTCCAGTCTCACCTTCGCTGGCGGAGTGCCCCCATCCTTCGTTCTCCAGCGAAGTCGGTTCCGTCCCTCGCCACAGAAACTCACACCCTCAGGAAGCAAAGCGACACCCCCCGCACAACGCGGCAAAGCACGAACGCACGCTGCGCCAACAAGCGAGTACGAAAAAACAATCGCGATTATCGGGCGGACACGGCGGCACGCCAGGCTTCGCGCCGACGGACTTCGGCGCGCAGGGCTTCGGCCTCGGCATGAGCGTCGGCGGCTTCACGGCCGTTCTCTTGCGCCCAAACGGTGGCAAGAGTGTCGGCCCATGGCAAGCCGTGATCGGCTCGCGCGGCAAACAAAGCAGTCCGCCGGAAGTAGAAGTCCTCGAGGTGAATCACCATGCCGGTGCGGACGGCGTGGCGCAACTGAGCCGCGAGCCACGGAAACCCTTCGGGATCAGCCATTTCTTCGCTCTTGGCGAGCTTCGCCGGACGATCGTAGTGGATCTCGGCGATGTCGTAAGCTTCCGCACCATATCGGTCAAACAGCGCTTCAGGAATCTCCCACCCCTTCTGCCGAGCGCGCAGCTTCCACACTCTCTGGCGTAGCCTTGGGATTCACGGGGCAAAGGGTGCGAGAACCCGTCACATGCGCGGGAACCGGCTGCGCCACGCCGGCCACGGCGTCTTCGCGCCATTTCTTCAGCATGTAATCAACGACCTCTTGAGCCATCCGCCGATGAGTCGTGTACTTGCCACCGGCGACCACCACGACTCCACCGGGACCGGTCGTGATGGAATGCTCACGACTGACCTTCTGCAACGAGCCGTCCGTCTCTCCGCCGATAAGCGGCCGAACGCCGACATAGGCGCTGAGGATATCCGAATCTTTTAGGCCCAGTTTCGGGAAGTACTTGTTCAGAAGCTTCATCAGATAGTCGACGTCCTCAGCCTCGATTTCCGTCTTCTCCGGCTCGGGCTTCGAGGGACCATCCGTCGTCCCCACCACCGCCACGCCGGGACCAAAGTCAGGACGCGGAATGACGAACGAGATGCGACCATCCTCGGGGTTAGCCATTACGACCGCGCCGGGCACCGGAATCCGCTTCAAGTCGAAGATCAGATGCACACCGCGACTCGGACTCAAGCAGGGCGTCCAGTTCGGCGCGATCGAACGCAGGAAGCAATCCGTCCAAGGACCGGCGCACAGAAGCACACGCTTCGCATGCACATCGATCTCGCCCTTGCCCGCCGGCTTTTCGCGGTCCCTCACGCGGAAGCCGGAGATCCGGTCCCCGGCCCACAACGGAGCGACGGCTTCGACGTAATTCGCCAGCACGGCTCCGCAAGCATGCGCGGATCTCAAGGTTTCGATCGTCAGCACGTCGTCCCACATCGTGGCGTCGTAGTACTTGAAACCACCCCTCAGCCCCTGGTCTCGTATGAACGGAACAAGCTCAAGGAAACGGCTCTTCGAAAGCCCCTTGTGCGATTCAGGACTGCGGAAAAGTGAAAGGAAATCGTATAGCCACAGGCCCATGCCCAGCATCGCACGCCCGTGACGGTCACCCTCATAGACAGGCATGTAGAACGGGAGCGGCCGCACCATGTGCGGGACAGACTTCATCAGGAACGCGCGCTCCGCGAGCGACTCGAACACAAGACCGAACTCGAGGTGCTCCAGATAGCGAAGCCCCCCGTGAATCAACTTGGAGCTGCGCGACGAGGTCCCGAAGGCGAAGTCATACTTATCGATCAACGCCACCTTCAGTCCGCGAGAAGCGGCGTCACGCGCAGC
>CAYOWB010000123.1:5749-9179 GCA_964407515.1 uncultured Bacteriovoracaceae bacterium | reverse complement strand
ATGCCTCCACCGATGATCAGAACGTCAAACTCGTCTTTAAACGACTGCGAAAGCCGCGGAAGAGCGGCTTCGCGCACCCTGAACGAAAACTCCGAGGACTCCATCTCTTGCCTCTCTCTTCGCGCCACCGGAAGAACCCCTCCCCCTTCCGGCGACGGATGACCGTTACTGCTTCTCTTGTGGCCGGCTCACGGAAACACCGAGCTCCACGAGCTGCTCAGGGTTCACCTGCGACGGCGACTCGGACATCAGGCAGTGTCCGCGCTGCGTTTTGGGGAATGCCATGACGTCACGGATCGGGCCGACGCCGCAGAGCAAGGCCGCCAGGCGGTCGACACCAAAGGCCATTCCACCGTGCGGAGGCGTTCCGTACTGAAGCGCCTCGATGAAGAAGCCGAACTTTTCCTTGGCTTCCTCGGCGGACAGACCAAGCTGACGGAACATCGCCGCCTGCACGTCCGGACGATAAATACGCATGCTGCCGCCACCGATTTCCACGCCGTTCAAGACCATGTCGTAAGCCGCCGCCTCGATCGCATCGAGGTTACGGCCCTGCACGAAGTCCTCGAAGAACTCCGGACGCGGCGAAGTGAACGGATGATGGCAGGCGAAGTAACGGTTTTCCTTTTCGTCGAATTCGAGGAGCGGAAAGCGCGTCACCCACAGGAACGCGGGCTTGCCTTCTCCCAGCGCGGGCATCAGGCCTAAACGCTGACCGAGCACGGGACGAACGGTGCCGAGCGCCTCGCACGCCGTCTTGGCCTTCGGGTCCGCGACGGCAAGCACGAGATCTCCCGCCTTGAGGTTCAGCTTGCGGGTCAGCTCGGTCTTTTCGCCATCGCTGAAGAACTTGGCGGCCGGCGACTGAATCGTGCCGTCGGGCTGGACCTTCATCCACAGCAAGCCCTTGGCGCCCATCGCGACGGCCTTAGCCTGAAGATCGTCGAGATCCTTGCGCGAGAACTTCTCAGCTTGTCCTTCGACGACGATGCCGCGAATCGCACCGCGGCTATGAGACGTGCCGGCAAGCGCGGTCTTGAACACACCGAACTCGCTATGCGCGAAGATCCCGGAGAGGTCCTGAAGCTCGAGGCCGAAACGGACGTCGGGCTTGTCGCTGCCGTAGCGGCTCATCGCATCGGCATACGACATACGAGGGAACGGCAGCGCAACTTCCTGCCCGAGAATCTGCTTCCACAGACGCGCGACCATGCCTTCCATGATCGGCATGAATCCCTCCTCGTCGAGGAAGGAAGTCTCAATATCGATCTGGGAGAATTCAGGCTGGCGATCCGCGCGCAGATCCTCGTCACGGAAGCAACGGGCGATCTGATAATATCGGTCCATTCCCGAGATCATCAGCAGCTGCTTCAGCGTCTGGGGAGACTGCGGGAGCGCATAGAAGGTACCGGGATTCAAGCGGCTCGGCACGATGAAGTCGCGCGCGCCTTCAGGCGTGGACTTGTAGAGGATCGGGGTCTCGACCTCGATGAAGCCCTGCTCGTCGAGATAGTTCCGAGCGATGGACAGCATGCGATGACGCGTGACCAGATTGTGCTGCAAACTGGGACGGCGGAGATCAAGATAACGGTACTTGAGGCGAATCGTTTCGGCGACATCGACATCATCTTCGATGGCGAACGGAGGAGTCTTGGCCTCGGAGAGGATCTCAAGATCATGGCAGATCACTTCGATCTCGCCCGTCTTCATCTTGGGATTCGTCATCCCCTGCGGGCGGCGGCGAACGCGTCCTTTGCACCACAGCACGAATTCGCTGCGAATCCTTCCAGCAAGCTCATGTACCTGAGCGGCGCCTGCTCCCTGACCCGCCGGATCGAAAACCACCTGAGTGATGCCGTGGCGGTCGCGCAAATCGACGAAAATCAGCCCACCATGATCGCGGCGCTTGGCCACCCAACCACAAAGCATCACTTCCTGGTCAAGATGGTTGGCCCCAAGCTCTCCGCATGTGTGGGACCGGACTGTTCTGCGCTGCTGACCGCTCATGTTCTTCTCCTGAAAGGGTCTAGAAAGAATCCACGTGGGATCGGGCGGATTTGCCGCCATTCTCAATAGTTAACATTGCTTTGAAGGTTGACGCAAGCAGGCAGGCGAACGTTATGCGCAGAGGATTTGGGACTGCCGCAGAAAGCGCCAGCGCCGAGAGATGACACAGAATGTCATGCCAGTCGGAGATAAAAAAGGGGCCCGATACCAGCGGTACCGGGCCCCAAAAGTCAGAGGACGATTACAGACGGAAAGTCACGTTCAACGTCGGAACGATTTCCTTCGCCGTGCCGCCTTCGATCTTGATGAGATAGAGCTTCGCGCGAGGATCGATCGAGATCGAGTCATTCAGCATGAGCGAATAACCGACACCAAGCATGGCGGCGAAGTTCGTCTTGCTAAGCCCCGAAGCCGCAGCGTCCGCGAGCTGCTGGGCCAACTCAAGCGTCCCTGCGGGAGGCGTAGGCGTCACAGCGACGGAAGCGGAATACTTCACCATGGCAGCACCCAACCCCACCATACCGTAGAGCCGATCCCAGAACTCGTACTTGGCAACGCCGAGGATCGGGATCGAATAAGCCTTCAGAGTCGTGGTAGTGGTAAAACCACCGGCCGTTTCAGCCTCCTCAGCCTTACCGATCTGAAGATATCCCCCCTCGACACCGAGAGAGAGCTTATCCATCAGGCGATACATGACTTCGCCACCAAACGCAGGACCACCCTTCTTCGTCAGTCCGTCCACGCCAGTCGTAATCGCATAACCGCCGCCGACGGTCAGTTCGACCGCATGGTCATTCGCGGCAAACGCCTGACTCGCCATCATGCAAACAATCAACAGAAAAGCCATTCCCAGGTTCTTCATAGAACTCCTCCTTAGAGAGTAGGTTTGACACTGACTCGAAAGGTTTTAAGCTGATTCGCGTCTTGTGAAAGTGAAAAAATCAACTCTCCTATAAGAACTAGAATCACCGAAGATCCACCAAAGGAGCCTGAAGCCAGTACCGCGGCGCACGTCTTGCTTCACCGGTTGCGCCATGGCTGCCACCGAGCCGCTTTCTCTCCGGGCGTATCAAGTCGCGACGACGGCCCACTCCTGGGAAGAACTCTGGGAGGCCGGGGAGTATTTCGACCGCGTGTCAGATCTGCTTGAAGACGCGACCGAGTACGCCGTCTTCGTGGGATGGCAAGTCGACTCGCGGCTCCCCCTGCGCTGCGGCAACTCCTGCGGCGTCCAGAATGGCGCCCCCGCCCTGGAAACCCTGAAGGACAAAGTTCTGAGGATCTGTCAGACCAAGCCCGCTTTCCATTTCTACTTCCTGATCTGGGATCATGCATACTTCTACTCGCTGGAGCGGGAACTGCTCCAGATGCGGGTCTGGGAGGAAATCCACCCGAGGGTTCACTTCGTATTCGACAACCGTCA
>CAYOWB010000123.1:0-5710 GCA_964407515.1 uncultured Bacteriovoracaceae bacterium | reverse complement strand
CTCGTCATTATCGACGGAAAGGTCGTGCTGTGCGGCGGAGTGGACCTCTGCGATGAACGGTGGGACTCCCCACTTCACCTGTACGAGGACCCGCGACGTTCCCTGACCTGGACGCGCGAGCATCATGGCCCCTACCATGACCTGGCGGTGCAGGTGACGGGACCGGTGTGTGCCTATGTGCAGGAGCACGTCGCGCTTCGATGGTACAAGATCTCCAGCATTCCCTTTCCCTCTCCTTCCCTCTCCGAAGCATCGCGGAGTACGCCCGGTCACAAGGTCTATATCAGTCGCACGTCCGCGCCCCTGGACATAGATAACCAGCTGCGCTTCACGCGAGAAATCGAATTCCTGACACGGGATCTGATTCGTCGGGCTCGTAAGCGCATCGTATTGGAGGGCCAATACTACTGGTCAGAGACCTTCAATGACGCCCTCATCACAAAGCTCCTGGAGATGAAAGGACAGCCCTTCGAGCTCATCCTGATCTGCGCCAATCTCAGTGAACTCGACTCGGCCACTCGGGTCATGGCATACCACGAGAGCACGCTCCTTCGTCGGCTAACCGATGCGGCACGACTCGCGGGCACTCGCATCACTCTCGGAACACCGTATGTCACCAGCACGGACGGCGCCCGGCCGAAAGCGGTCTACGTCCACTCCAAACTGATCGCGATCGATGACACCTATCTCTCAATCGGTTCAGCGAACTTCGCGGATCGCGCCTTCCGCTCCGACACGGAACTCAACCTGACACTCGAGGCAGCAACCCAGGCGGATCGACTCCATATTCGTCGGACTATCGATAAACTCCTGCGGCATTGGAACATCCGTCCGTCCGTGCATCCCGTGCGCCTACATCCCTGGCGCGCCTACGATGAGCCGTCACGGCTCAGACGGCTTTCACCCGGATTGACCCGCATCCCCTGGAAGCCCCTCTTCGATCCGCTAGTCCCCTGGGGGTTCCACCTGAAGCGGGTCTTTCGCGCTATGATCCGCGCACGTCCATTCGTGGCGGTCGGCGTCCTGGTGGAAGTCTGGGTCCTCACCGCATGGGCATCCCTCCTCGTCGCTCAGTCCTGGACTCCCTCTCCCGCGTGGACGGGCCATGATGACGCCCAAAGCTGGGTTTACGCCCTCGCGCTCACCTCGTTCTGGCTCGTCCCGATCCGATATTCTTTCCTGTTCCTCGCTGTCCTGCTTCACTTCCGCAGCGACTTCGGACTCCTCCTGGCGCTGTCTGCTTTCTGGTTTTCCAGCTTGGTGGCTTACTTCGTCGGCCGGATCTTCCCCGTTCAGTCCACCCGCCTCTACTTAGGAGAGACCCCCCACGGTTTTCGCGTCGCACTCCGGATGCGCCGCTTTCAGACGGTTCTGGTCACGCTCGCCGACCCTCGCGTGGATACGGGCGCCAAAAGCGGAGGCCAGGGAGCAGCCTTCATCCCGTTCCCGTGGTTCGCACTGGCCAATCTCGTCATCCTGCCCGCGGCTTATTACTGGCTCGGAAAACAGTTTCTTCACTGGATGCCCGGCCCGCTCCACTGGGGAAGCGATGCCGCGGCGGTACTTCTCGTCACTACGTTGGCGTGGGGAATCCTGAAGCGAACACGCGGGACCGTCAATTCCGCATCCGTAGTTCGCTATAAAGCGCCGCATGATCGGACAGCCGACTCCACGGCTTCCCGGAAAACGTCTTAACCGAATTCACCTCGAGCCCCCGACAGTAGATGCGATCCAGACGCAAAGCAGGGAGCCAACTTGGGAACGTCCGTGCATGACCGCCAGTCAGATGATGAAACGCCTCGGTCAAGCCCAGCTCTTGGCAGAAGATCGGCGTGGCACGATTGCGCCAGTCATTGAAATCACCTGCCATGATCAGCGGCTCGTCATGAGGAACGCAACGATCCACTCGATCGCAAATCATCCGGATCTGGTCGCGACGCTCGGCCTCCAGCAGCCCTAGGTGTACGCAGATGAGGTGCACCGGTTTTCCGGAAGGATGCTGGTCCCGTGGAATCTCGATGATTCCATGAAGAAGACCGCGTTTCTCCACCCGATTCGTGGAGATGTCGAGATTTTCCCAAAAGGTGAACGGATATTTGCTGAGTATCGCGTTGCCGTGATGGCCCGCGGTATAAACAGCGTTCCTTCCATAAGCGAAATGGCTCCAGACGGAGTCAGCCAGCAACTCGAACTGCGACCCCTCGGGCCAGTCAGGAACCCGCCGGCGGTGACCGTCATGATTCCCCAAAACCTCCTGAAGAAAAACGATGTCCGCATGCACGTGACGAATCGCCTCACGAATATGCCGCAGCACGAACCGCCCATTGCCGGAGGTAAAGCCTTTATGAATGTTGTAGGACAGGACCTTGAGCTGCGGGTACTCCATTGCCTTGGTGATGACACATCCGCATTTTCGCCTCAAGGGCGGCACCCCGAAAACAAAGCGGGCGGCTTCGATTATGCCGCCGATTTCTCGGAAGCAACCTGCTGAATCACCTCAACCAGCTGATCGAGACTGTAAGGCTTGGCTAGGAAGCGAGCGCCCTTCAGGCGATGCATGCGTTGCTCGCCATGCTGAACGGCGGAGAGCACGATCGTGGCAGGCACGCGGCCGAACTTCTGAAGTGCCTTTTCGTAGAACTCCTCGCCACTCATTCCCTCAAGAGAGAGGTCGAGCAGAAGGACCTCGGGCCAAGTCTTTTCCAGGTAGACGAGAGCCTTTTCACCGCTATCGAGCAGATCCGCCTGATAGCGATAAGTCTCCAGGACGATTCCCAACGTCTCCCGCACCGAACGATCGTCTTCCACGACGAGAACACGCATGACGGTCGACTGCTGCATTTTTGGAGCCAGAGCAGGCTCTCTCATCCCCCGCGACTGGAGCGGCTCTCCAGGCAGCAATGAAATGGCGCACGCGCGCAATCTTCGCGCCCACTGCAAAAAGGAATGTCGGAGTTGCAATCCGGAAAGGTCCAGCGCTCTTACTTCTTCGCGGACGCGGACGCCGGCGGATTCTTCGAAGGGGCCTCTCTACTGTCCCTTGAAGGCGCGCCAGCAACTACCTTGCCCGAGGGCTTCGTCACCGCGGCCTGCGCCGACATCGAGACGAACTCGAAATACTCGTCTTTCATCTCGTCTTCCTCGCCATCCAGCTCTTCGACCGTCTCAAGCTCCGGATTCGCGCCTGGCTCGCATCCAGGTTCTCCCGGATGATCGCCAATCCGAATGTGATAGTGGTTCCTGTGCAACTTCACGTGGCGAATGAACCGGCGGTACTTCAACCAATCCGGATCATCCCCGGCCACCTTGGCGAGCTTCGCGATCAGCTTCCGATCCAGGAAAATCACTTTAACGCAGGCATAGGGGTTCTTGAAGAACTGCTTCACCAGCCACCAATTCGGCTTGGGATCAAAGGTCTTCGAGAACACGTTGGAGTACCGGCCGTCTTTGACGTTCAAGAAGCCGATATCCACGTCTTGTCCGCTCGTGTGAGAAGAGTGTCCCCTGCGTCCGCTACGCCCCCAGAGACAACCACCGCGCGGCGCCGAAATATCTCCCAACTGCATCTTCACGACGGGTCCATCCGTCCCGGGATACTGCTCCGCGAGCTTGTGGCCTACCCACTCCAGCATCGCGATCATGTGATCCGTGCCGAAGTAGACACAGCGATCCGGCGACTTGAGCTGAATCCGATTGAACGACGTCGGAACCATCGGCCGGCCGTAAGCCAGAAATCCGAAGTTCACGTCGCAATAAGCCTGCTGCCCGCGGTTCCCGATCTCACGGGAGACCACGTCGAGGAGATCCCCCAGCTTCCCACTGGAAGCGTCGTCATAGTACTGACGCATCTCCTCCGTCATGTCGTTGCAGTAGTTCACCCCACGCCGCTCGGGTGCGCAGCGTTTCTGTTTCCGGGGTTTCACCTTATAGCAACACCGATGTCCGCGATGCGCATACTCCGGGTTCCAATCCGCGCAGAAGGCCGGATCCTCGCGTCCTTCCAAGACGTCCAGATATTCCGAGACCGGACCATCGTATTCCGCAGCGGAGGCTACCGTAAGTCCGGACATTCCTGTTCCGACGAACAGGAGCCCTGCGGCGACCGCGAGTTTTGAGAACCATTCCGATGCAACACTTTTGCGGTTAATCATCATCAATTCTATCAACTATTCTCTTCTGGCGCCGAGGATCAAGTCAAGCTGTTGTTCAAGATTCTCGGTTTCATCACTCCAGTAGCGATGGCTCCCGAAATGCGGAAAGGCCAGGGGGAACGCCGGGTCTTCCCACCTGCAGGCGATCCAAGCCGTGTAGTGCACATACCGCAATGCCCTCAGCGGCTCGATCAACGAAAGGGTCGAGCGATCAAACGCTCGCATCTGTTCGTACCCTTCGAGGATGGCTTCCATCTGTCGTCGGACCTCATCGTCTTCGGATGGTCTCCCGGGCAGGAGAAGCCAGAGATCCTGAACTGCCGGGCCGCGTAACATATCGTCGAAATCGAGAAAGAAGGGTCCATCCACGTTCCAAAGAAGATTGCCGAGATGGCAATCGCCATGAATACGATGAACCGAGATCTGGTCAAATTTCGGCCGAATCGCCTCACAGATCTTGCGGACGGTGTGCTCATAACGGGATCGGAACTCGAGCGGAATCCAATCCCCCTTAAGCAGGAAGTCGAGATTCGCCAGACCGTAAGTATCCGGCCCCACGCGAACGCGATGCTGAGCAGGCTTCGACGCGCCGACGTTGTGGATGCGCGCAAGCAAGCGCCCGATCATTTCCAGCTGGTCGTCGCGCAGTTCATCCGGAGCGCGTCCGCCCACTTTCGGAAAGAGCGCGTACCAAATTCCGGATTCCGCCTGACGCAAAGTGGTCCCATCCTGAAATCGCACGGGTGCGATTGCCGGGATTTCCGCCGCGGCGAGGTCCAGCAGGAACTCATGTTCTTCGAGGATCTGCTCTCGAGTCCACCGCCCCGGCCGATAGAACTTCGCGACGCGGCGATTGGACCACAGCGTGACCGGTTCTTCTTCGAGTTCCACGTCGTAGACGCGATTCTCGAAGCTATTGAGAGCGATGCAGCGTCCGGTGCAACGCAACCCGGTCGCCTCGACGGCGTCGAGCACTTTGTCGGGAGTGAGTTCAAAGAAGAAGCGGGTACGTTCATCGCCCCATGCGGTTCCGATGTTCACGATCCCTTCAGCTGCTTCAGGCTGCTCGCGACGGGCGTTTCGAGCCTCTTGTCGCGGTTACAATCCCTGCACGCAGGAACGATGTTCCCCTTGGTGCTCGTTCCGCCCCGTGCCAACGGGACGACGTGATCCATGGTCAGCTGTGCCGCGGGAAACTTGCGTCCGCAATAATGACAGACACCGCGGTTGAGCTGATCGAGCCACCACTGAGTCTTCTTCAGTTTGCGGGCTTTTTCGCGTTCCTGCTTGATCCGCCGTGGATCCGCGTCCTCGGCATCCAGGACATAGTAATCACCCATAACCCTGCGAACCGTAGCACTGATTCGGAGATTCTTCAGACTTTTTTACATGTGACATGGCGTTCGTTGACTTTTTTGGCCAGGTTTATATGAATACAGGCGCGAACCGGTTTTCTGGAGCCCGCATGACCTCCGTCGTGCTTCATCACCCACTCCTGCTCTCATCGATCGTGGTCGCACTGACCTCGTTATTCTCTCCTCACGCTGTGCTCGCTGGCA
>CAYOWB010000122.1:9353-11049 GCA_964407515.1 uncultured Bacteriovoracaceae bacterium | reverse complement strand
TGCCGGTGGTCAAGAGTTTCATCGAATCGGTGAAAGGCCGCGCGCTGGGCCAAGGAGCGGGGCATGAGCCTTAAGGGCCACCCCCTCTGCTGGCATACCGTCTGCGCGGACTGGCTCCTTAAGTATAACGATGACGAGATCCTGGGACGTCAGCTCGATAGGATCAGGCGCGACGTGAGCCAGTATAGGGGCATCATCGATACCTGGGACGTGGTGAACGAGGCCGTCATCATGCCCGTCTTCAACCGCTACGACAACGCCGTGACGCGGCTCGCGCGGCGCTATGGGGCCGAGGAGCTCGTGCTCAAGTGCTTCAAGGCGGCGCGCGAGGCCAATCCCGAGGCCACCCTCCTTATCAACGACTTCGACCTTTCGGAGCGCTATGCCGAGCTCATCCAAAGGCTTCTCGACCGCGGCTGCCCCATCGACGCCATCGGCCTGCAGACCCACATGCACGAGGGCTATCGGGGCAAGGAAGCCGTCGAGGGATACCTCGAACGCTTCTCGCGCTTCGGCCTTCCCCTCCACTTCACCGAGCTCACCATTCTTTCAGGCCAGATTGCCCCCAAAGTGGATGACCTCAACGACCTCCATATCGATCCCTGGCCCAGCACGCCGGAGGGCGAGGCGCGGCAGCTCACCGAGGCCGAGGAATTCTACCGCCAGGTATTTTCCCATCCCCTGACCGCGGCGATTATTTGGTGGGACATGGTGGACGGGGGCTGGCTCGGGGCGCCCGCGGGCCTCCTCCGCGCCGACCTTTCGGAAAAGCCCGCCCTCGCGCGCCTCAAGGCCTTGATCCGCGGCGAGTGGGCCTTCCCGGAATCGGATATCCCCATCGCGGCGGGGACTCCGCTACGCGTCCGGGCTCCCGAGGGCTCCTACGAGGCGATCGTCGGCAAGAAGGCCTACGCCTTTGAACTTCGGGCGGATAGGCCGAGGATCGCCATCGGTTAGCGGGCTCGGCGTCCGATTACGCGACCGTTCGCCTTGGCCACCCGCTTCCTCCCAAGCGGCCTTTCGTGCTGGTCTCGATTCAAAGTGCCGTAACCGCGGCCGCCTCACGGCTGTTCCGAGTGGCAGGGCACTTAGCGCAAAGAGAGGGAGGTTCCCGCAATGCGATCCATATCGATTCCAAGCAAGAAGCTGAGGCTTTTCGCCTCGCTCATCCTATGTATGCTCGCGCTCGGCTCAGGCTTCGCGCAAGCGAAGAAGAGGGACATGAGCGCGTATCCCGATGGGCTGTACGCCCAGCTAGAGACCGAGAAGGGGGAGATCCTCCTCCGCCTTGAGTTCGAGAAGGTCCCCCTCACCGTGGCCAACTTCGTGGGCCTTGCCGAGGGGACGCTCGCCGCCGCCAAGGGCAAGCCCTTCTACGACGGCCTTAAATTCCACCGGGTCATCAAGGACTTCATGATCCAGGGTGGCGACCCCGAAGGGACCGGCCTGGGCGGCCCCGGCTATCGCTTCGAAGACGAGACGAAGCCGACGGACAAGTTCGACTACCCTGGAATTCTCGCGATGGCGAACAGCGGCCCGAACACAAACGGCTCGCAGTTCTTCATCACCGTGAAACCGACACCGTGGCTCAACGGACGGCACACGATCTTCGGTGAAGTCACCTCCGGTATGGAGGTCGTCGAGAAGATCGTCAACGCCCCGCGCGGCCCGAATGACCGGCCCGAGAAGCCGGTCG
>CAYOWB010000122.1:6069-9253 GCA_964407515.1 uncultured Bacteriovoracaceae bacterium | reverse complement strand
TCGCCCCCAATCCCAGGCACCCGATCCAGTCCACCGGACTGAGCACCGCGAACCGGAAGGCGTTCCGAAGCGCCGGTACGGAGAAGATCGTCGCCAAGAGGAGCAGCGTCGCGCCGACCAGGAGTGCGTCGGAGCGGCTTGAGCTGCCTCGACTGGCCGGGATCAGCGCGAGGTTCGCGATTACCAGGGTGGTAAAGGCCAGGGCTCTCGCGCGTGCGTCGTCTCCAGCGGTCATGACCGTCAATGCATAAAGGCCCAGAACGATGATGAGGACGAAGAGTCCGAGCGCGATGCTGGGGAGCAGGGTGGCTCGGCTGAAGAGCGGTTCCGTGGGGTTGCGCGGCGGCTTCCGCATGGTGTCCGGGCGAGGCGGGTCCGCCTCGAAGGAGATGGAGCACACTGGCTCGATGATGAGATGAAGAAACGCGACGTGTACCGGAAACAAGACGAGCGGAAGCCCGAAGATCACGGGAAGCACCGAAAGACCGGCGATCGGGACATGGACCGAGAGTAGGTATACGAACGTGCTTCGGAGATTGGAGTAAACCCGGCGGCCCGTGCGGACCGCCTCGACGATCGAGGCGAAATCGTCTTCGAGCAACACGAGTGCCGCCGACTCCCTCGCCACATCGGTGCCGCGTTTTCCCATCGCGATTCCGATGTGGGCGCTTTTGAGTGCCGGAGCGTCGTTCACTCCGTCTCCCGTCATGGCCACGACGTCGCCGTTCTTCTTCAGGGCATCGACGAGTTGAAGTTTCTGGTGAGGGCTGACGCGTGAAAAGACGTCGGCCTGACGTGCGACGCTTTGTAACTCCGCGGGGGCCATCCGTTCCAGCTCCGCGCCGGTAACGGCTCGTTCGGCACGCGGAAGTCCAACCCGGCGTGCGATGCTTTCCGCGGTGACCGGGTGGTCGCCAGTCAACATGACGACGCGGATACCGGCTGCCTTGCACTCGGCGACCGCTGACGGCACGTCGGCTCGAATCGGGTCCTCAAGGCCGACTAGGCCGACGTATTTGAACTCGATGTCGTGCTGGTTTTCGGGGAGTGACCTCACATGCAGCCATGCCTTGGCGATTCCGAGTACGCGCATGCCGTCGCGGGCCAGGGCTTCCGCCGCTGTGACGACCGAGCCCGCGCAGGTGGCGTCGAGATGGCACAGGTCGATGATGGCCTCGGGTGCGCCCTTCGCGCCGACGATGAAGTCGTTGCGGCCGTCATGGGGTTCCCAAGCGTGGGAAAGGGAAAGAAGCTCGGGAGACAGCGGGTACTCTTTGCGAAGTTCCCAGCCGGAGTGCAGGTGTTCCGTTCCTTTGAGGAGTTGTACGCCCGTGGAGAGAAACGCTTTCTCCATGGGGTCGAATGGATCCGGCCGGCTGGCGATGATTCCGAATTCCAGGATTTCGTGGAATTCCTCGGGAACGGAGGTGCGGGCTGTGCCGTCGAGGAAGAGGGTGCGTCCACTGGTGTGAAGGGCTCGAATCGACATGCGGTTTTCGGTGAGGGTGCCGGTCTTATCCACGCAGAGGGTCGTGGCGGCGCCCAAGTCCTCGATGGCGGGCATCCTGCGGGTGAGAACCTGGCGTCGTGAGATTCGCCAGGCTCCGAGGGCGAGGAAAATCGTGAGCACGGCAGGGAGCTCGTTCGGGAGAATCGCCATGGCGAGAGTCAGGCCTGCGAGAAAGCCGTTCAGCCAGTGTCCCCTCGTGATTCCGTAAACGACGACCACCAAGATGCAGAGAGCGAGGGCGGCCCAGGCGATGACTCGGACGAGACGGCGGGTCTCCAGCTCCAGGCGGGTAGGTGAGGGCCGCACGTCTCTCAGTGACTCTCCGATCTTTCCGAGCTCGGTGTGGGCGCCCGTCGCGGTGACGCGGACGGTGCCTTGGCCTCGCACCACCGTGGTGCCGGCATGAAGACGAGAGAATACAGGTTTGTCGATGGGGACAGACTCTCCTGTGACTAGGGACTCGTCGACGCTGAGGTTCTCTCCGGAGAGGACTTGTCCGTCCGCTGGCACCCGCTGTCCTTCATGAATGAGGACAAGATCCTCGCGTACGACTTCACGTCCGGGAACCCGCTGAACCCTTCCGTCACGTACTACTTCCGCTGAAGGGCTCGACAGGTCCCGAAGCGCCTGAAGGGCGCGTTCCGCTTTCCGTTCCTGGAAAACGGTGATCCCGATGATGAGGAAGAGAAAACCCAGAAGCAGGAGAGCCTCTTGTCGATCGCCCAGGAGCAGATAGATTCCGCCACACGCGATGAGCAGGAATACCATGGGTTCGCGCACCACTTCGTGGATGAGTTGTCGCAGGCGCTTGGGACGGCTGGCCGGCAGTTCGTTGTAGCCTTCGTCGGCGAGTCGTCGACGCGCCTCGGCGGTGCTCAGTCCCGGCCGCATGTGCTCTATGCGGCGCGCTTGGTCGTGCTTTCGCGCTCGGTGCTGTCCGAGGATTCGCGATTATGCCCGAGGAACGGCTCAAGCATTCGCGTCAGCTCCAGCGGGATGACCCACTTCGTGGAGGCCGATGCTCCGACCGAGCGAAGCGCGTCGAGATACTGCAGGGACATGGTCTTGTGGTCGACTTGCCGGGCGGTCTGGAACACGCGTTCCAAGGCCGTGGCGTAGCCTTCGGCCTTGAGGATCTCGGCCTGGCGAATGCCTTCCGCTTCGAGAATGGCCGCCTGCTTCTGTCCGTCGGCGACGCGGATGGCCCGTTCACGCGCGCCATCCGCTTCGAGGACGGTGGCCCGGCGCTCGCGCTCAGCCGACATCTGTCGCGTCATCGCGCGCTGGATCTCTTGCGGCGGGACGATCTCGCGGATCTCGACTGCCGTGACTTTGATTCCCCAGCGGTTTGTCACTTCGTCGAGCTTTCCTCGCAACGCATGATTGATGGTCTCGCGCTTGGAGAGCACTTCGTCGAGAAGCATCCCGCCGACGACCGCTCGGAGCGTCGTGATCGAGATGCCGCGTGCCGCGCCTTCATAGTTGCTGACGTTGAGCACACTGGGAAGCGCGTCCACGATCTTCATGTAAACGAGGAAGTCGATGGAGACCTGCGCGTTATCTTCGGTGATGCAGGTTTGAGGGGGGACGTCGAAGAACGTTTCGCGGAAGTCCACTCGCACTCCGCGGTCGATGTACGGAATCAGGATGATGAGGCCAGGGCCTTTCGAGCCA
>CAYOWB010000122.1:0-6003 GCA_964407515.1 uncultured Bacteriovoracaceae bacterium | reverse complement strand
TGGCGAGCACCAGTACCGCGCCGATAGCGATCAGGATGTATGCGGGGTGGATCATAGCTCTCGTGACCTCGGCATTAAGACGCCTGCAAGGTCCGGCCCAGGGGGCGCCTCACCCGAAGGGTCACGCCTTCGACAGCGACGACCTCCACCTGTTCCCCCTCGAGAATGGTGCCCTCGGAAGTGTCGGCGATGGCGCTCCATTCCTCACTGTCGAGCTGAACGCGCCCGGTCGGCGCGAGGTCGCTGAGCGCACGGCCGAGTGCGCCCTTCATGGACTCGGGACCGATGGCGGCGGGACGTTTCCGCACGCGAAGGAGCGCGCGAAAGGCCGTGATCATCAAAGCGAGGATGCCGAGCGTGACGGCCGCGATCCAGCCCGGACTGACGGCGACGTCAGGAAAACTCGGCGAGACAGGGCGAAAGGGACGGTACAGGATCAGTGAGCCCAAAGTGAAGGAGACCAGTGCCGCGACGCCGAGAAACCCGATTCCCTCCGTTTGGAGTTCGAAGATCAGGAGTGCCACGCCGAGAATCAGGAGAAGGACTCCGGCCCAGTTCACCGGCAGGCTTCCGAGTCCCGCGAACGCGAGAATAAGCGAGATCGCGCCTGTGATGCCGGGGAAGAGCATGCCGGGGTTGTACAGTTCCGCTACGATCCCGATCAGTCCGACGGTCATGAGAAGGTAAGTGATGTTGGGATCGGTAATGGCCTGCGCCAGACGTTCGGTCCAACCCATGGGGGTTTGCGCCAGGGTGGTGTCGCGCGTGTTGAGAGTGACGGTCCGGCCTCCGGCCAGCGTGACCTTGCGTCCGTCGGCGCTTGCGAGAAGCGTCTTGAGGTCCGCAGCGACGAAGTCGATGACTTTCTGAGCGACGGCTTCCTGAGCGGAAATCGACACGCTTCGTTTGACGGCGTCTTCCGCCCACTGCGCGTTGCGCTTCCGTTCGAGAGCGATGGCACGTGCCAATGCGGCCGCGTCGTTGACGACTTTGCTTTCCATGACCCGGTCGGGTTGGCCCTGAGAGCCGATGCTGACCGGATGTGCCGCTCCGATGTTCGTTCCGGGGGCCATGGCTGCCACGTGCGCGGCGATGGTGATGAACATTCCGGCCGATGCGGCACGGCCGCCGCTAGGGGTAACATGGACCAGGACTGGGACGCGTGATCCGAGGATGGCGCTCGTCATCTCGCGCATGGAGCTTTCCAATCCGCCCGGGGTGTTGAGCTGAAGGACCGCGGCTTCCACGGAGTCGGCGCGGCCTGCCGCCTCCAGCTCGTTCTTGAGGTAGCGTGCGCTCAGAGGGTTGATTACTCCATCGATGGTGAGGATGCGGATCTCACGCTTGGGCGTGGGTTGAGCCGGAGACTCGACGGCGAACGCCAGGGCTAAGAAGGGAAGGAGGAGGCACAGGGTCGAGGAAAGTCTCGGCATCATTTGCTCCTGAGCCGGACGCTGCTTCAACTCCTGTTCCAATGGGGGCATGGGTCATTCGGCATCTCGGAGGCAGCCCGTCGAAGGTGGCATGAGCATTGAAGTCCGTCCTCGCTAGAGGAGCATTTCTATGAAGATTCAGAAAGCAGGAACATGGGCTGTGGCAGTGGCCTCGCTGGCCGCTTTGGGGGGGCTATTCGGCTGTGCGTCCTCAGGACGTGGCGCGCAGGGCGAACAGCAGGAAATTCCCGTGGTCGAAGCCGCTCCTGAGGACGTCCGCGGTAATATTCTGTCCTATACCGGGCGTAACGTCGAAAGCGAGGGAAAGGTGCTCAAGCTTCTGGGGCCGAATGCCTTCGTGATCGAGGGCGCGGATCGGCAGAATCTCGTTGTCGTGGTTCGCGATCCTAACTTGAGCTCGGATCAACGGCTGAGGATTCCTCCTCCCACGATGCCGGTCGTGAAAGCGGGAGATACCATCGCTTTCAGGGGCAAGGCTGGATCGCTGACGTTGAATTCGATCACGCAGGTTTACGGGGTGGATCGCGAGCCGTTGGCCCGGCTCTTTACGACCGAGAAGATTCCGGCCGTGGAGGTCAGCCCTAAGAATATCGAAGTCGGCTAAGTCGGGGGACTAGGTTCCCTCTTGCGTGGATGCGCCTGATTTGCTCTCATGCGCGTCATGCGGCATTCCGCGAGACTCGACTTTGTCGATGAGCTGTCAAACTGGGTGAAGTATCGCCGCGGCTTGTGTCAGGGCTGCTGGGGTGGGTGTTGTACGTTGCCTTTGGAGACGAGCGCCGCAGACCTGATCCGACTTGGATGGGTAACGGAGGAAGAAGCTGCGGTTTCGCTCAAGAGCGTCGCGCGTCGGCTGATCCGGGAGGGGAAGGTGCGGAGTTTTCATCCGTCCCGGCAGATCTTCACCTTGGAGCAGACGCCGAACCGCGATTGTCGACTGATGGACCCGAAGACACGCCTGTGCACCGTCTATGATCGGCGGCCCGAAGTCTGTCGCCGATTTCCATCGATCGGGCCCAAGCCTGGGTTCTGTCCAAAGCAGCCGGCTTCGTGCTAAGGAGTGGATCCAAGGAGTGGACTCATGTTTAAGACGATCACGGTACAGACTGAGAAGCGTAGTCAGATGTTGGATATCACCTCCGCGGTCCGCGATGCGGCTCGCGAGTCGGGCGTGCGTGAAGGCGTGATCACGCTGTTCGTTCCGCATACTTCGGCCGGCGTGACGATCAACGAGAACTCCGGTCCGGGCGGGCAGCGCGACATCATCCAGAAGCTCAATGCGGTTTTTCCGCAGGACGACGATTACCGCCACTCCGAGGGCAATAGCGACGCGCACGTGAAGACCTCTCTGGTGGGGCCGTCCCTGCAGGTCATTATTCATGAAGGCCAGCCGGTGCTCGGAACCTGGCAGGGAATCTACTTCTGCGAGTTCGATGGCCCCCGAACCCGGAAGTGCCATTTCCAGGTGTTGGGATCGAAATAACTTCGAAATGACTTCTAAAAAAAGGGCCGCCGACGGGAGTCCCGTGGGCGGCCTTTTCTTTGTGCGCCGGTAGGCGCTCTAGCGACGCGTTACTGCATTCTCACCGTGATGGAAGAGACACCATCACGCTTCACGGTCAGAAGGAAGCCTTCGACGCCGTTCGTCCCGGTGATCTCCTCAACCTTGGACTGAACGCGATTCGCCGACTGCACGCTCCCGCTCGAGACGGCGACTGGTCGGGCCTTCAGCCGGAACGTTTCGACGCCGTTACCGTCAAATGCCTGATAGGTGATCGCCTCGTCTTTATATTCGACGTTCCGGATCACGCTCGTCGTGCTCAGCAGATGGTTTTCTCCCTGAGGAGCCCATTCCGGCATGGCCGCGAAGCCGTGCAGGTAGTGGCGCATGTAATCGCCGTAGCCGTCGCTGAACCAGAAGCCCTCGCGATCGTTCGGACCGACCTTGACGATGCCGCGGTGGTCGCAGGGGTAAGTGGCCCAGTTGAACGAACGGAACGCGCGCTCCTTGGCGGAAGCGTCGCCCGTCTGTACGGAGTACATCGCCAGGACGGAGGCGAAGCGGGCGGTGTGGCTACCCATCTTCGCCATGTCGTCGCCCTGCTCGGAGATCGCTTCGGCGCCCCATTGGATTCCCGGCTCGAAGCCCCACTGGCCGCTGTCCACATCGCCGGCGAAAGTCTTCTTCGTCCAGTCGATGATGCGCTTGGCGTGCCTGCGATACTCGGGGTTCTTGTGCGCGTTCTGCAGGAGGTAGCGCGCTGTCTCGATCGCCGAGTATTGATTCGGGTTCTGCCACGGTTTTTCGAAGATCGGAATGTCCTCGAAGTAACCCTGCCAGTACATGTTCTTGACGGGGTACTTCATCATCCAGTTCCAAGTGAGGTTGCGCACGCGTGTGTATTCGGCGGTCTGTCCTTCGCCGAGTCGCGCGAGCTCCTCGAACAGCATGATCGCGAAGATCACGTTCGCGGTGTATTCCTCGCGGATGATCTTTCCGGTCTTGCCGTCCACGCGGAAGGGCCAGGGAGATTTGAGTTCATTCCCGGTACGGTAATGCTTCACGAGATTGTCCGCGAAGCGGATCGCGTGTTCGAGGTACTTGCGTTCGCCAGACTGCTCGTGGAGGCGGACCAGAGCCCAGCCGAGTTCGCCGGTTTTGTCCGTTTCGAGGAAGCCGATGCCGTCTCCTCTTCCGCACGGCTTGCCTTCCCAGCAGAATACGCGATCGTCGCCGCCGCGATACTGTTTGTCGCCGGGATGCGAGGCGGTGAATGGAACGCCGGACCATTCCCAGTCGAGCGGCGTCAGGCCGTTCTCGAGGAAGTAGTCCACGTAGGCGCGCACCTTCGCGACCGCTTCGGCGTCACCGGAGTAGCCGTAGTGTTGAACCGCGGAGTCGGCGAGCATCGCCGCGAGTCCTGCGGGATTATGCGCCCAGCCGCCGGGGTTCCACAGCGAGTCCGTTCCGCCGTCAAACATGGAGTGCGTGTAATAAGTCGGCAGTCCGGTGGAACCAAGAACTTTGACGTTCTTGAAGGCGTTCCAGGCAAGATCCACCACGCGACCGTAGCTGGTCCATGGGAGAAGTTTGCCGGACTCGTCGAGCACGACTTTGTGGAAAACGAGTGTATCGCCTAACGGCGGTTTGTCCTGACAAGTGCTCGCGCCCATGGAGAGCGCGGCTGCGATGGTGAGTAGCAGTGCGATGCGTTTGCGGTTCTTCATTCTTCCCCCTAATCCTTATGAACAGACGGGCAGCGTATCGGGCGACTTTCGGAGGGTCAAGATGGCCGGCTGATTTTGGTTGAGGGCGTGGGTGGTGGGTGCTGCTGTGCGTAAGGCCGGGTGGGGATGTGTGTGGCGGGTGGGGGTGTGTGTGGCGGGTGGGGGTGTGTGTGGCGGGTGGGGGTGCGTCAGTAGTCGCTCGCGCGGTTGCGCTTCAATCGGTGAAGAAGGGAGAGCCGGAGCCGCTGAATGGCGTTGTTGTGCCAGAGCCTCCGTTCGAGGTGAAGCTGGCGGAGTTTCCTGTGTTTGTGCCGGTGTTGCCGGAGGGGAGGGATCCCGATGTTGTTCCGGATTGGGGGAGTGAGCCGGATTGTGGAAGTGATCCCGCGGAGCCAGGAAGGGAGCCGGTCTGTGGGAGCGAGCCGGCAGAACCCGGAAGTGAGTCGACGCCGGATCCAGTGATGGAGGCCGTCCCTGAGGCTCCGATGCCCGCGCTTTCCAATCCGGGCGAGACAGTTCCTGCGACGCCTCCTGTCGTGCCGTTGATGGCATTACCGTCGCCAAAGAGTGGGGACTGGCCGAGCGAGCTGCGTGGAGACGATCCAAAGAGTGGGTCATCGAACTGCGAAATGAAAGGTGTGGAGGTCAATCCGTCGGTTGCGCCTTCGTCGATCCCTGTTCCCACTGTGCTGCCCGGAGCCGATGTTCCGCTTGTGTCAGCGCTCGGCCCCGCAGCCGTGCCGGCGCCTACGGCGCTTCCCGCCGCGGTTCCTCCGCCCGTTGGCCCGCCGCCGGTCCCGGCGCCTTGGTCGACCGCGGCCGTTCCGGACGTTGTCCCGGTTTCCTGCGCGAATGCGTTGAAGGATAGGGCCAGCGCAAGGGCCGCGAGGAACGATGGAGTGTGCGTCATGATGAAGATAATGATGCAAAAGGTTCTCCAGTGGCGCCGGTGTGACGTTGTTGAGTTCGGTTCCGTTGTTTGTGTCGAGTCGTGTTGCGCTGTGTGGCTGACGCGCATCGTGCTTGTCCCTGTCCGGCTCGCGCGCATCGTGCGCACGTCCGCTTTGCGGCACCGCCGGCCAGGCTTTTTGGGGCGCGTTTCTGCCGAAGTGAGGAGTGGTACTTCGCCAGCGGAGGAAGGATGAGATTGGGCTTCTCTGGTGGAGGAAGAAGCGAGATTGAACTTCGCCAGCGGAGGAAGGATGGAGATCGGACTTCGCCAGCGGAGGAAGGATGGAGATCGGACTTCGCCAGCGGAGGAAGGATGGAGATCGAACTTCGCCAGCGGAGGAAGGAGCGAGATTGAACTTCGCCAGCGGAG
>CAYOWB010000121.1:0-11091 GCA_964407515.1 uncultured Bacteriovoracaceae bacterium | reverse complement strand
TGTAGCAACACAATTCTAACGCGATCCCTCATGCCCCTCGTTTTGATGAAGACCCGCACGGTCTTGAGATCCAGCCCCTCGGCTATCATGAGCGTCGTTGCCGTATGTCTCAGGTCATGGAAGCGAATGCGCTTCAGACCTGATTCCTTGATGTCGGGTTGAAAGACCCGGTCATCAAAGTTGTCCCGGCAAACGGGAGTGCCCGCCTGGCTCTGGAATAGTGTCTGGTCAGGTCGATACTCTCGGCCTGCCATTAGCCGCTCCAGTTCGCCCCGTAGCACTTCATTACAAGGTACGTGGCGTGCCTTCTTGCCCTTGGGGAGCCTGAAGGCCTGGGCGACAGTGTCCCATTGCCTGCGGATGTAGACGAGCTCGCCGCCTTGGACGAGATCATGGGGCTGAAGGCCCCAAATCTCCCCCGCCCGGATCGCGGTATTAAGCGCGACCAGGTAGACGACATAGATCCAGCGGTTTGGGCTGGCGAGGGGGGACTTCCGGTTAGCGAATTCCAGAAAGGCTTCGGCCTCACGCCGCTCCCAGAACTTCATGTCCTCTCGGACCTCGGGGAGCTTTCTAAACCCCGTGGCTGGGCTGAACGGCAACCTTCGATGCCTCACCGCGAAGTTGAGAGCCGCAGTGATGACATCGGTCTTGCGGTTGACCGTGGCTGGAGTCAATCCCCTGGCTAGCTGCTCCGACTGAAACCGGCTCAGTCGCTCGGGGTTGATCCGATCCGGAGTAAGTTTGCCAAATTCAGGCAGGATCTCGTTTAAGATACCTTCAACTCGCCTGATGTGCCCGGGGCTGAAGCGCAGCCTCTGGCGTTCAAACCAATACTGAACTTCCTCCTGGAACGTGGTCTCGCTGAAGTCTCTCGCCCCAAAACCAACCTTCCGAGCCTCGCGCTTTCTGGTCTTGTACTCCTCCAGGAACGCGTCCGCCTCGGCTTTGGTCTCAAAGCGCCGTCGGATGCGCTTTGAACCCTTTCCGTCCGTTAGGACGTAGACCTCCCATCTGGTTTGGTCATTGATTTTGATTTTACGTACCGACATGAACTGACTCCTTCCTCCCGTGCTCAGTTGAGCGACGGATTTTGGGAGCGAATCCACTGTCTCAGGACTTCGGTACGCAGGTAGAGAAGCCGGTTGAATTTGAGAAACAGCCCATCGGGCACGCCTCTCAGCTTCTGACGGTAGCGCCAGTCGTAGATTGTCTTTACTGAGACACCCAAGACTTCGGCCACCGCTTCCGGCTTTACGATTTCCGGCAAATTTTCAAAGATCGGAGTCCGTTCCTGATGAGCTTCAGATCGAACTGTTTGTACCGCCAACATAGCACTTCTCCTGTACTCCGACGACCCGCTTTTTCCGCTGTCATCGTCTTCAGGAAACCGCACAAACCGATCCCTGGTCAAATTTACCATTTTCGATTTCAATCTGTTTTTATCTGGAATTTCCCTGCATTTTGCTTCGCCCGTTCGAGAATTTATCGACCACACCCACGCATCGTTCAGGGGGTGTGGTCGATAAATTCTCGATCACGGGCGTTGTGATAAGTGCTGATGAGAACGGGAGAATCAAAAACAGAAGTGGAGGCACAACTGGAGGCAGCGCTGCCTCCAGTTGTGCCTCCACTTCTGTTTCTATGCCGGATAACGGACAGCTTTTATCGAGGAAATCCGCATGGAGTCGACTGCGCCCATGCGTTAAATTCAGGGGAAATCGAGCCAAATGACCGAACTTGCGCCATGTAGTAGTTTGTAGTATTATTAATACAGGAGCATTTATGGGACTTCCAAAGACCGTTCGATTTGATGACGATCTCGAAAAGAAAGTTGAACAGTACCTTGAAGCCAACGGCATCAAGTTTTCTCAACTGGTAAACTTGGCCGTCGCCAACTTCATCTCCAAGCCCCAGACAATCCAGCTCGCGCCGGTGGACACGCAGGACTTTATGGCGACCGCCAAGAAGGCCTTCCACAAGCACAAGAACGCGATCGACAAGCTCAAGTGAAGGTGATCTTTCTCCCGACGGCCGAGGCGGGCGGCAATCCCCATCATTGCAACGATCCCGGAAAGATCGAGAGCGCGATCAGCACCGCTTTCTATCCAGGCACCTATCCTTTCGCCTTAGGCGGCATCGCTAAGGTAGCTGCCGCGCTCTGCTTTTATCTGGTCAAGGCGCATGCCTTTCTCGACGGAAACAAACGGACTGGAGCTCTGGTTGCGATCACGTTCCTAAATCAGCACGGAATGGATCTTCAGTACCCGCTCGACGAGAACAAGGACATCAACGGACTGGCCGAGATCATCGAGAAATGCGCCGCGAGTCAGTTGGACCGGGACGGACTGATCACCTGGTTTGAGGCGCATAAGACGTGGATTGAGGAATAAATCTAACCGGAATAGCGGCGCCACGTTTAGTGCTGTACAATTTCATTAAGGAAATTGTCGCAATGCCACATCGAGTCCTTCGAACAAATATCGGCGGAAAAGAAACCGAACTGCGCGTTGAGTGGACCACCTTTTGGCGAAAAACCTCCGTCTATGTAGACCAGACTCTGCTTGGCGCAGTCGAATCGAATGCCGAGTTAAAGAAGGGCAAGGAATGGGCGTTGCCCTCAGGCGACAAGGTAGGAGTTGAGCTTCGCAAGTCCTTTCTGGGCGTAGAACTTCAAATTACTCTGAACGGCCAGCCTGTCGTAGGCTCTTCTAGTCACCCCATTTCACGGATTAAGACTGGGGCAGCGGTAGTCTTTTTTCTTTCTGGCCTCAACATGCTCGCAGGCCTGATCGCAGTTATCGCAAAACCACCCGCGCTACTCTCTATCGGTGTCGGCGCCTACAATCTCTTTCTAGCGCCATTATATTTGATCGCTGGGTTGATGATGAGGCGACATTCGATTGTGGGGGTATCATTGGCAATTGCCCTCTTCCTTGGGGACACGGTCATGGCACTGATCACGGCCGTTCAAGTGGGAATTAGAACCGGCGTTACCCCTCCGCCCACTTGGATCATTGTCCGGATATTTCTGTTTGTTCCTATCTTCAGAGCTGCTCAAGCTCTCATTAAGATCCGCGGTCAATCGACGAATGCAACGTGACGACGGGATTTCGAAAAACGACTTACTTTTCGTCCTGCTGTTTGTCTTCCCGTTCTTTGCCGGAATCGGCTTGCTCGCCGCGAAAGGGAACCGCCTTTTTCTTCAGGTGGCGTTTTTCATTCTCTTGCTGCACATAGTCGCAAGCCTATGGCTGGCCCTTAGCAGCAGACGTCCGAAATCCATCGAACTCCCAGGGATCGAATTTGGTCCGTTCGCCGTGGGTGCCGCCTGGTGGTTCTTACTATTTGGAATCACCGATGGTCATTTCGTGAATCTCGTTCCTATCGTCCTCTGCGGTCTAGTGGCAAACCTCGTATTTGCTGTAATTCTGTCCCGCTTGATACCGTCGGATCGGCGCGCCTTTGGCGCGGTAGTCCTACTCCCTGCGGCGCCCCTTTTTGCTGTATTGGTGGCTTCGATCAACATCTATTTCGACTACTCCGCGCCTCTTCAACATCGCTCCCCGGTAATACTGAAATTTCAGGGCGATGACCGACGAGTCGTTACTCTCCCCGTAGATAAATCGCAGCCACTATTGTTTGTCGCGGAACTTCCGAAAAAGGCCGATTACAGGCAACTGATAGAATACAATGTTCATCCTGGGCTGCTGAAGATGAAGTGGATTTCGGGTCTCAGGGTAACGGAGGACTTTGCGACGCTCAGCCCCTCGGACCTCTCTATGTTGGCAGCAGAGGCGTCTACTCAGTTTCGACGAAGTCCTAATCAAGCGCTGCAGGGTGGCATGGTTAGTTTCGGGCTTATATCGATTCTTGCCGCGCAAATGTGCCTCTATGCCTATCTTTCAGGGTCTTGCCCTAATTGTAAGAAACGTAATTTCACGCTGGGCGCTACATGCGGACACTGCGGAACCAGCTACGGAGGCCCGGCAGTCTAGAACGTGCACATCCGAGGACTTGATTAGATGACAACCACTGCAATTAAGGCGACATGCCCCTCAGAACTAGAAGCACTTTTGACTTTCTTGCACGACCAGAACTTCGATCTCAACCAGTCCGTCCTCGATCAATCATCGGGGCTTTTCCACTTTGATCTCGAGATCATCCTTTACGAGAAAGCCGTATCTAAAAAGAAGCCATGGTCGTGGATTTACAGCAAGATCACCCGCCCTGTTCATCGAGCGCAGCTTTTTATTCGCAATGTTCGGGCTTTCTACCCGGCCACCAAGGGGGAGCGGTGGGGCATGTTCAATCACATCTCCTTGTCACAGGACGGCCATACACTCCTTTTCGACAACACCATCGCTGAAGCGTTTCACTTTGAAATTGAAAGTCTTGATATGGAACTGATGATCGACGAACAAATCGGCGTGCAGTCTTACCGCTGGATTTTCTTCTGTGAAACTTACGGGCACAGGATACCCCTCACGTAATCACTTCCCGATGTGCATCAAATGTGCACCCAACCCCCGAAAACACCCGAAATCGCCCGTACCCGCCCGAAGTCCAAAAACAGCAGAAGCTCCCGTGATTGTTATAAAAGTCCGGCAAATTCAGAGACCTGCAGAAAACGCTGAAACGCGTTCATAACCCGCAGGTCGGCAGTTCGATTCTGCCCTCAGCCACCATCTTTCTTCTTGGGCTTCAGAGACTTCCCGTCGCTCGACTATTTGCATCACGGCCTTGCGGTTGATGCCCAGTTCCCGCGAGATGGATCCCATGGACCGTTTGTCTGTGTAGTGAAGCGTCAGGACCTGGCCTGAACCTCGGGCGAAATCATATCGAAGGAGGTTCTGACGGGGGCCGAGTGATCTTTGTAGATCGGTCACTCTTGGTTTTTTTTCGAGTCCGGTAAGCCAGCTGCTGGGCTTAGTGGTTTTCCTGCCGGCGATTGTCATGCGGTAGGTCTTCTGGTTGCGACGATGACGTTCGAGCGCCGCCTGGCGCGAGCACTCGGGTCCGCCCGAAAAGAAGAAGATCCCACACAGGATCTCAGAGTAGTCTCTGACCTTGATCGCCGGCTCTGGCACAAGCTCCGCATCCCAAAGTTCCAGCAAACGCAGCCGGCCCGTATCCGACTCAGACGGGGGCGAAGCGGGCGGCGCAATATTACACCGCGACCCTACCGGCGGGAGTGGGAGATCTCCGCTACTTGCTCGAGGCGGAGGATACGAAGGGCAACGTCTCGCGGAGCGCGCTGTGGCAGGTGTACTGCGCTCGACCCCAGGTACGTGGAGAGTCGGTAGCAATCAATGGTAACTCGGATATCTGATATCCATCGGTCGGACATTCAAGATTCACGGCCGAGATTGATGAAATGAAGAGCTAGCGAAGGATCGGGGACCGCGACCTCCCGCTATTTCATGATTGCTTTTCTATTTGATCAGAACTTGTGGAGAGGCGGACCTATGCAAAATCGACTCGACAAGAGCATCCTTGACTCTCTTGCTTTGCTTTGCCATAAGTCACCCTTCCTTAGGATTCCGAAAACCGGAAAAGGAGATACCCCATGTTGAAGCTAATGATTCTGTTCCTCTCCCTCGCCTCTATTCAGCTTGCTTCCGCCGCCGACGTCAATTGCACCGTGGATGGCGTCGCTGTGATCGGAAATCGAGTTCATGTTCATTGCGCGGCTCTCTCTCCGATCTCCTACTTCGCCCTGCCACTGGACGCACCTGCCGCAAATGCTTTCTTGTCCATGGGGCAGCAGGTCCTCACCGAGAACATCCGGGCCGGTCAGGTCTTTGAAATGAACAGCTTCTGCGCTCCGATGATCACCCACGGTGAAATCACTGGTACGATCGGATGCCGCGGCCGCGCCCAAGGCCAGACCGGCACCGTCACCGCCTCAGGCGGAACGAGTCTGTCGATGTTCATCGAGTTCGACGATAAGGACACCTCCGGAAAGACCTTCGGCTGCAACCCGAAAGATTGCCGCAAGCCGCTTTCGTTCTCGATGAGTCGATAAGCAATCGCCCCGAGGCGATTGCCCGTAGTCGATCGAAGGCCTGTCAGGACGGCTGAGTAACGCATCGCATCGCGCTCTGCTATTGCCTCAGATCGAGGCCAAAAAGCGCCGATACGTCGGTAATGACTGCCGTCAATTCCGCCTATCTAGGCCGCGCACTCCCCGGGATCGTCCTGATGCTCCTCCCGGCCCTGCTCCACGCGGCCCCCTTGTCCCCCAAAGAGGTCTCCGCTCTGAAAGAGTATGGAAACCGGAATCGTCGCTCCCTAGGGACCCTCCTCACCCCCTCTCGGGGAAGAGTGTCCCCCGAAATCCGCAAAACACGCGAGCACTTGGAGCAGATGATGGAGCGCCTGGCGGGAAAGCGTTTGAGGAGCGAGAACGTCCGCGTCGTGATCAATATCTACTCCACTCCAAAAATGAACGCATTCGCGGCCTCCCCCAAAACAATGGAGCGCGAATGGGTGGAGAGGGACAAGTCTCCTTGGCCCATCCGTCGGTTTCTCGGCTTCGCGGATGACGGAAAACCAATCTACGAATTAGGTCTCACGGCGGGCATTCTCCGCGAAGCACAGTACGAAGACGAGATCGCCTTCGTCCTCGGGCACGAGCTGACTCACATTCTGGAACATCACATCGACCCGCCCGAAGAAAACCTCATGCTGCGACAAACCTACGAAGTCGTGGCCGACTATGAGGGGGCTCGCATGGCAGTGGCGGCTGGCTACTCGCCGGAGTCAGGCACCAGCATACTGACCCGCCTCTACCGAAAACAAGGGCCCAACTCCAAGTCGAACAGCGAGCGAATGACAGAAGCCGCGATCGAAGATCATCACCACGAAGGGCTCCGACTGGCACTCGCGCAGGGTCACGCAGAGAAGCTCTCGCGTTCGGTCGAGGGAGCTAGCGGGCGTGCCATGAGGCCCACACCGGCCTACTTCAATCTCAAGCGCCCGGATCGCATCGCTCTGCGAAACAAAGACTTCACGAACTACAAGACCGATCTTCGCGCCCTCATCGAAAAATATCTGATCGCCTCTGACCGCCCCCGCTGGGTGGATTCCGGAATATCGGACTGGGGGCCTCGACACTCCGATCCACCCGAACTCCAGCGGATCTCCAACGTAAGACTCACGAAGGAAGAAGCGATGGAAGCGCTCGCCGAAGGGCTTGAGACCATTCGCACCTCAAAAACCGACCCTAAGAATCGCGTCAACGCGGCTTTTCGCCTGTTCTCGTTTCTCGGACCAGTCCTTCGGGAACCGTCCGCCCCCCCTCCGGCCGGACTGGAGCATCAGCTGACGCTCCTTCTGAAAGCGGCCCAAGGTCCCGCTGGGTGGAAGTTCGCCGAATTTCGGGCTGAGACGAAGTCGGGCTTTCATCTGGGAAGATTGCTCGAAACTCGTGTTCTGCAATCGGCACTCAACGAGGTCTACTCTTCCGGTCCTGAGTACCGGAAACTGGTCGATGCATTGCCTGAGCTCATGTCTGCCGACGCGCCGGATCCTCAAGCCCGGACTGGCCTGATCTACTCCTTCGACCTCTTGAGCTCAGCTCCCGCTTCCCGTCCCCTTCTGGCAATTGAAAAGAAGAACCTCATCGCCTATCTGAAACAGCGCGAGTTCGATCCGGAACGGGATAAACTTCTGGATGCTCTGGATCGTGTTCGCGGCCAGAAGAGTGATCCTGAATTCGTCGCTCAGATCGAGGAAGTACTCAATCCTTCGATTCAAAAGTTCATCGAACGCCGCAATGCTCACGCCACCGATCCGTTTAAAGATCCTGCGGTTCTTGTGAATCCAGAGGCTGCGATGGCCTTCAATCAACTCACGATGGCCGACGAGGCGTATCCCTTCCCTGAACAAGTTCTCAAGAAACTCGACGCCGTGCTTCTCAAGATGGCCGACCTCCGGATCGGACAGAAGAACGTCCGGCAAGCCGACGAGAGCTTCCGCATCTGGACTCGCCTGGGAGCTCGATTGGCCTCGCGACTCCGCTCGCCTGAGACCCCACCCGCCACGAAAAAAAAGATCGTCTACTTTCTCGCCGAGAATCTTGAACCCAGTCGGCCGCTTCAGGGAAAAGGATTCGAAAAGGAAATCGCGGATGAGGTCGGAGCCTATCTCGCGGGTCTGAACCCCAGGGAGTTCGTCCAGCTGGTCGGCAAGAGTCACGCGTCCCAAAATGCGGAACTCCTGGGGCAGGCTCTCGGACGCGCCAACGAAGTCGAGTCCATCGAGCCCACGGAGGCCGCGCTAAAGCGTTTCATCGAGTACGCCCGCAAACATCCTTACGGCCCCGATGATGATAGTCCACTCAGTCGCGGGGTGGGGCAGATGCTGAGAGACTCAATCCGTTCCCGGGAGATCAATCGACCGCTCACTCTCCTTGCGTTCGCAGGGAACGACCGGAAGGTTGCGACTCAGATCGTCGGCAAGCTGAGCTTCCGTGACGTAGAGGCTCTAACGGGCGTCGTCCGCCGACTCAGGCAGCGAGAACTGCTTCTACTCAAGGCGTTTTTCGGCCGATCGCCGGAGACCGAAATACCGGACCTTGGCCTGGCGAGAATCAATAGCGAAGCAGGAGGATTCCTGTTCGAGGCCCTGGCTGCGCATCAGGACTCCGCCCCTGATCTGGCCGCTTGGTATCGGGCATTCCACACGATCGCGCAGGCCAGTCCGGGGGCACTTAAAAGTCGCGATGATCTCCAGCCGCCTTTGGAAAAATATCTCCTGAGCCAGCTCGAGAAAGCGCCCCCTGCGGAGCAGCGCGATTGGCTCATTCGCGAGGGTACAGCCTCGTTGCTCTCCACCGAGAATCTTGCGCGAGTCGCCACCCGGATACTCGATCCGAAGCCGCCACTGCCTGACCCGGTTCAGCGTCTGACCGAGGCACTGAAATTCGAGAAAGCCTACCCCGAGGCCTGGGAGCGATTTCGCAGCCTCGCCGCGGAACGTTTCCAGATCCAACCCAACCAGCTCCAAACCGTATTCATTCACGGACAAACCGGGCCGAGCATGGGGGGGAGCCTCACCGAGAAAGCCAGTTTGCTCTCAACCGAAACACGGGAGATGAGCGCGCTACTCGCTTTGACTCGCAACCAGCCAATGAAGGATCAGGTCGACCTGATTGAGTACCTGATGGGTCGTCGGGAAAAGGTCCCCGAGTTCATCGGAGGCTTACTCGAGAACGAGCGTCATGGATTTAGCCAGGAGCTCATTCGCAAATTCCGAGACCGGCTCTCCAACGACAGCATTCTGAACCGGGTGCTCGTCGCCGACAGCTTCGTGGCCGGCCCCTCGTCCTTTATCGAAAATCCCGCGCAGCTCGACGAATTTCTACGCTATCTGCTTCGGGATGTTCGCCCAGAAAATCAAAGCCTCGCTCTGGAACTCGCTCACGCACTTTTGGAGGCCCAGGGCAGCACCCGCTCCCTCGCCCTGGCCTATGTCCTTGGCCAGTATCCCCAGCCGGGTGTAGCGCAGGCCAGCCGCGAAGGAGCGATTCTGCGAAGTCTCTTTGAAGCCTACGGTGTTCCGGGCATCAAGATGGGGCAGTATCTCGCCTTCACCTCCGAACTCTCCGGCTACCGGAGCGCACTGGAAGCCCTTCAAGACTCCGCGCTTCCACTCTCCTATCTCCAGGCGGTCGAACTCGCCGGAAAACGTATGGGCGGAAAGTGGCCCGACCACTACCGCATCAAGCGCGTCCTCGGGAGCGGCTCGGTCAATGTGGCGATTGAATATGAAGACCTGAAGAGCCACAAGACGGCCGTAATGAGCATTGCCCGCGAGGACATCGAGATCGCCACCGAGCAGGACTTCGCGCGCTTCAACCGATTTTTGAAATCCCTGACACGCACCCCCGAGGGGCGGCGCAAATACGGCTACCTGCTCGGCCTCGCTCGAATCATCAAGGATTCCGTCCGTCTCGAATTCGACAAGCAGGCCGCTCTTCGGATGCAGAAATTCGTCCATCCCCTCTACCGACGTGAGGTGGACGGATGGAAAGTCAGGACGGTCGAAGGCTACGATGCATCCGGGATGACATTGACGATGGAAAAAGCCATCGGCAGCGGCGCGCGCTCCGTGCGCGCCAATGATCCCAAAACGTATGCTTCCGCGATGAAGGCACTCAGCGAGACGGAGTTCGATCTCCTGATGGGGATCGGTCCGAATGGAAAGCCTCACCCCGTTCCCCTGCACGCAAACCCTGATTTCCACGATGGCCAGGTCTTGATCGATCCCACGACTCGGAGGGTGACGATCATTGACTTCGGACAAGCGGTTCCGATCACCAACACTGAACGGGACTTCGGCGTGGATCTGTTGCGTGTCATCTCGGGAGCGGAATCGCCGCAGTCGGCAGCACGACTTCTGGGGATACCGAGCGCGGAGACGGAGGTCGCCTCCCTGCTCGCGGCGGGAGAACGCATGGATCGCTTCGTGAAATTACTCTCGCTGCTGGAACGGTCGGGTAAGCCAGTGCCGATTTCGACGGTGCACTGGGTACTGGCAGTGAACCGGCAAATCGCGTTAGGAGAGAAGATCCACCTGGATATCTACTCCAGGCTTCGCACTTTGCTTCTGAGTCGAAAGGCGGGGCTGAGCCAGAGCTTCTACAATCGACTCCACCTCTGGATCCGCGCCTTGCAGCGCCTGCCCGAAGGGACCGGCGCGACCATCGCGGCCGCAGCAGGAAAGGCAGGGGGATGCCTCAAAGACGCGTTATCTCGGATCTTGACCGGCACACCAAAGTCGCGTCCATGACCGGACCGAGTCCGCAGGAACCGAAAGCGAGAGTATCTTCTCACCTCATATAGTCCGGCACCGTGAGCGGCACCGGGGGGGGTCAGAAAAAGAAGCAGCAGAGAATCCACGTGAGCGTTAGCCACGCTCCCGTGATCCATCCGCCTGATCTTACTGCCCTTGCGGCAGTTTCATTTCGAGCACCGACTGATACGGCGCGCGCCACAAAAGGAGCTTCAGCTTGCTGGAGAGAGACAAGAACGACGCCTGCGTCTCGATCTGCTCGATCTGCGCCCGAGCAATGTTCTCGTTCGC
>CAYOWB010000120.1:0-11110 GCA_964407515.1 uncultured Bacteriovoracaceae bacterium | reverse complement strand
TCGGCATGGTCGCCCGTGATCGCAAAGGCGAGGGTTGTGTTGATGACCTCTGGTGTGTCCCCCGCCTGGACGACGAAGAGCTTGGTGTCCTCTCTCAGGGACGAAGCGCGATCGCCTAAGAGAGTTCGCAGGTCGGGGTCTAGGTCAGGGTTGTTGAGCGCGCTCATCACAGCGGCTCGATCAGTCAAGGCAAGCATAGGCAGGCTCCTTTCGGGCATGAAAAAAGCCCCCGCGACGGTGTCGTGGAGGCTCGGGATGGGTGGGTTGGTTGATCGTTCGGCGGAAATGGCCTGGACGGGATTAGGCCTTGCTCTCTGTGACGGCCGGACGGTTTGCGACCGCAAGGCAGTTGAAGCGCAGGGTGTGGTTGGTGTCGGGATGGTCGGCCAAAAACACCAAGAGGCCGAAGTCGTCGGTCAGGACGTAGGCGAGCTCGAACCATGAGCCGTGATCGTTGAACCATTCCCAGCCGGGCTGATCAGCTTGCTCCCACGTGATCGGGAAACCGACAGCCTCGTGGATGACCTCGATGGTATCGCCGGGTTGGATGACGACGATCTGAAGGATTTCGCCGAGGGGGCGCCGGCGGTCGGTATCCACCTGCCAGACGCGCAGGCCGATCAGGGCACGCAGGGAGGGGGCGAGGGTGGAGTTGGTGAGGGCTGCCGTGACAGCGTCACGGTCGGTGAGTGAGAGCATGGAGGGTCCTTTCAGGGCACGAAAAACCCCCAGCGACGATGGTCACTGAGGGCTCGGGATGGGTGGTGGCGGATGGTGCCAGCGACTGGCGCTAGTGATCGGCTGGAAGGCCTAGAGTTTCATGGGAGATCGCTTCGCAAGATGTCCGCGCCGGCTACCCTGCAGGGGCTACCGTGCACAGACGTTGGAGGCGGGCCTCCCTATCCGTTCTTCAAATAAGGTACCGAGAATTGCGCGGGTTGTTGCGACCGCGCGGCACCAAGGGAATCGGCGTCGGTGGACCGTTCAACGGGACGACGAAACTTTCCGGCCCCGTTCCCTGCCCTCGTGCGCTCGCGGCATGGCCGATTTATTCTGGGGTCACGCCGAGAAAGTCATTCAATCTAATCGCGAGAAGCTTCCGTCTTTCAGCGAGAAAATCGGAGTAGTTTGGAAGATCCAGGAGCGCCGGATCTTCCGGAATGGCCTGAAGCGCAAGGACGTCTAATCCTTGGCGATCAAGGATGTCCGCCAGATAGATGGCCGGCGCCTTATCGCTGATCTTTCGGTTCGTCCGGCCGCTTATGAAGGTCAGGTTCGCGATGTCGTCGGCCTCGCGGGAGGTGACGCCATTCTTGGTGAGCAGGGCCTTCGGAAAGAAGTGGTGGAACTGCAGCCGATGCTGTGACCCGGAGTGGTCGAGCGATATTTGCAGGTTCGAGGTCCAGTCCTTCGCCCCGCCGGCACGGAATGCCAAGAACATCGTCTTGAACAGTGAGCTTCGCTGGTCGCGCCCCTCGAGGTCATCGGCCGTCACACTCAAGCGACCGAACTGCAGTCGAACGCGGTCAATGAGAGCCTCGGCTCCTTCTCCTCGATCAATCGTCGCCAGGTCCTGGTCCAACAGGGTTTCGCTGGAGCCGCGCGAGAAGCGGCCCTTGGTGTTGGCCAGTAGTGCCCATTGACGCAACCGTTCCGACTCTGCGGGCGACAAGGCATAGCCCTTCGCGTGACCATAGTAGGCGACCACAATCATCAGGAATGGCGACGACAAAAGAGCGGGGCTGTCGATGCCGACATTGCTCTTCAAGAAGTTGATGGCGAACCGCATGCCCTCCGTCGCCTCGGCCCAACCGGTCTGCAGCTGATCAAGCGAGAGGCTCGACACGGTAAGGAAGCGGGACTGTCCGGTGGCAAACGCGATCAGGGTTTTCAGATGAATGCCGAGATCGAGGTCGAAGCCGAGCTTGCCGCAGTCGGTCTGAAATTTCTGAAAGATCTCTAGAGAGTGCCGCCACCGCGCAGTGATCTGGGCCAAGGCAAGGTCAGAGCTACGCAGTTTTGCGCCGAGCGAGTTCACCCGCACGAAAATCTCGGTGACCTCTTCGTAGGACAGGGTCCGCTCGAGAACATCCATCCGGTAGACGTATTTGCGTACGCGCCGTAGCTGGGCGAGCCGTCGCGTGTATTTCTCATAGCGAGGATCGTCAAAACCGGTGATTCCGGCTCCCTTGAGGAAAGCGGTATCGCTGTCTCCCTGGAAGACCTCGGACACCTTCACCCACTGAGGCAGAGCCGCCAGCTTGTTGGTAGCGACGACGAAGGTCATGCGTTCAAAGCGCTTCTGCAGCTCGTCCTCTGTGGAGTCGGCTTCGTCAATCTCAGTGGCCTCGTCGTCTGCGTCTTCGTTGACCTCTGTGACGATTTCCTGCCGTTCAGGATGTTCAAGATTGAACAGCAGCTCGATCGGCTTGACCCGGCCTCTGACCTTGACGGGTTGACCTCGGATGACGGCCGACAGCGATGTCAGGCGTTGCTGGCCGTCCAGAAGCAGGCGCGTCGCCGCATAGGGATTGGCGGCCTGAGCGACGGCCATGTCTTGCAAGGGCACAGCCTCATTGGTTTCCCAAAGCAGGATCGCCCCGGACGGATAGCCTCGATAGAGCGAGTCCATCAGATCGCGCACGCGAGGCGATCTCCACACGTATTGCCGTTGCATCTCCGGAAGACGAAGCTCGCCGCGTTCGACCATCCCAACGAGTTCTTCGACAGACGCTTCGGCTTTGGCCACTCTAAACCCCCTCGACTACCAGGAGGCGATTCCCGCTCCCAGATCGATCAGATTGGAATTGGACCGGGATGGCAAGGTCGTGATCGGTAGCCCGGCTGATCGGGCGTACTCCGCGAGAGCCTCGGTCTTGCCGCCCGGGGAAGCGTGGGCGAACAGGGCCTCGCTACATATGGTCAATATGTGTTGGTTCCGTCGGTCGGCGGTCTCCCGCGTCGTGCGACGGTCGTTCGGGCCGAAAGGGGAGATGACTTGGACTGCGCCACCGGCAATCGCACCTCGTATCGTCGGTGACGCCCGCCAGCCCACGAGGGAGCGTGCGAGGACGAATATGACGGGCGCCTGCGCGCGTAGCAGGATCCGCAGAACCTCGCGCTCGACGGGCGTGTGAAAGCCGCCGACGACAGGCGTGCATTGGGGCGTGCGCGCGTTTGCCCAGTCTTGGGCCTTGAGGATGACGTCTCCCGGACAGGCGTTGGAGCAGAAGAAGGCGACGCCGGTTTCTGCTGTTGTTCTCATGCGGTTCAGCTCACGTGACGATCCAGAGCCGACCCCGGCGCCAATGCGGGTTCGGTGTGTCCTTCAGCTCTCGGTCAAGTTTCTTGAATTCTGAACTCGTCGGGGGAACGACACGGTAGTCATATCGGTCGTGCCCCACCCTCCAGGCCTCGAAGATGTCACCCCCGTTTGCCTCAGGAATGTCCACGGTCATAACGAGAGCGTGGCGCACAACTCGGCGGTCGATGACGACGCCGGTGTCTGTGTTGCGAAGGCGTAGCGTAGGAAGATCATCGTCTTCGATATCTACATCAAAGAATGCATTCCACGCGCCCGACGTTGGCTGAACTTGGTGCCCGGAATAGCCCTGCCTATCCGACGGCATGACCTGCATCAGCAGGCGCGCGTAAGGGCGATCGGAAATACTGGGCAGCTTAATCTGTGCTGGCTTGTATTGCGTCTCCAGCCAACCGAGATCCGCATCGGCAAGTTCGTCTGTACACAGTCCGTCGACGAAATCGCATATCGATTTGACGGTCGTCGCATCGGTGACTTTCGCAACGGCCTCGATCAAATGTTTTTCGGAGTTGGTGGAGGCGTTCGTAGAGCCAACAAAGGCAGTTCCATCGAAGGCGAACGCCTTTGCGTGCAGCATTGGCAAGGTGAAAATTTTCACGCCCTGACCGTGCAAACGGCGTAGGGCACCGGGGTGCGTGATACCGCCCTGCACCGCTGCTAAGCTTGCATCCACAACCAACAAGCTTCCGCTTGGGAGGGGAAGCAGGGTGTCCCCACTGCTGCCGAAATACGCCACGGCAACCTTGGCCGGGCGCTTCGCCTTGCGGGCTGCGGACGTAATGTGTTTCCAAGGCGACTGGAATATGAACTGGGTCATGCGCCAGCCTCAAGCTGTCCATTAGCTTCACTGAAATCGGTCTTAACGATCTGAGCATAGGCCAGGTCAATCTCGGACATGAGGTCGTCGAGATTCATGGCGGCGATCCAGACACGGTCCGACCTGTCCGAAACGGGTCGGCACTTGGCCAGGTTGTAGTTCCCTATTCTCTTTCCAGCGTTCAGCTTGAAAACGAGATTTTCCTGCATGGCATCTTCGAGAGCGCCCCGCGCGGCCGAGATATCGGAATCGGATTGGGTCGCGACCTCCTGAACCGGAAAGGGTAGAGAGCCAAAGTTGCCTTGCGTGACATGAAAGTCATCGCCGACGATTGACCACCACAGCAGCCCAATCTTGCCGTTCAGCAGCGTGTGCGCCAGATCTCGAACTCTGCTGGAGTCGAAATTGATTTCGCCGTTGTCCGTTGAAACGAGCAAGCGGCCCTGACCGTCGTAGGTGGGCGCAGGATTCAGGGAGAACGACACCCAGTTGTAGGCGGACTTCCTGAAAAAAAGTCTGTTGCCAGTAGGACGACTAGCTCGATGCATATCCAGCGGGGGGAAGACTCGTTTGGCCTCCTCAAGCCGCTCTAGAAGCGACTGTTGGCTCAGCTTCGGGATCAGACCGTTCCATAGTTCCGGCCGAAATCGTGCGTACTCTAACCGGGGGATCAGATGGGGCCTGGCCTCTTCAAACCAGCGGTGGGTCATGGTGGTGAAGTTGGCGGCGCGCCCCCCACGTTGACCCAGATGAATGGTATTTCTGACGCGAACTTCAGCGCTGAAAAGCGCGGCTGGGATTCGGGCGTAGGATGAGAACCAGTTAGCGCTGAACCTTTGCATCAGCAGATGCCTCAGGGACTGGAATCCGGACGAGAACGTGAGGCTGAGGGGTGCGATCATTCCGGAGAAGCCTTGGGGGGAAATCAGGGCCGCCGCGCGCTCCATGATCCAAGCGTAGATGTCCGGGCACCTTTCGGTGTCGTAGCCCCGCACTGTGTAGAGTTTCCGCACTTCGCCCGATGCAATGTAGGGCGGGTTGCCGACGACGACATCGAACCCGCCATCCTGCATAATGCCGTAGAAGTCCACGGCCCAATGGAAAGGTTTGTGAGCTGTGCGCCAGCGGGAAAGGGCCTCCGGGCTATCGTTTCGCTGATCATATTCCAACGACATGTACTGATCGAGGCGCATGCCAAGGTCGATCAGCCGGTCCCGCAGATCCTTCTTGTGCAACGGGTCGATGTTGCCGTGCAACGCTGTCTGTTGTTGGCGAAACAGTTGGAAGGCGCGATCTAGATCGGTCGCCCGGTCTTTGATTTCCTTCAGGTCGGTCGTGAAGGCCAACCCCGCCTGTTTCGGACGATCGATATCATCGATGGACGTGTAGCCGATCAGCGTGTTTCCAGCGCGAACGTTGAAATCGATGTCGGGCAGCGGCTCGATCTGATCGACGGATTCCAGTTGCGCGGCTAGTTTCAGGAATAGGCGGAGCTTACAGATCTCCACCGCCTCATCCATTATGTCGACGCCGTAAAGGTTGGCGATGATGATCGATTTGTAGATGAAATAGTCACGGCCTGGATGCAGGGCGACTCGGTCGAGCACTTCGCGGAAGTCCCGATGGGCGAGGTAGCCGCCGTGCTGCGGCGGACAAGCCTCGACGAACTCCTGCATGCGGATCAGACAGCCTTCATACAGCGAGTGAAGGACGTTCAGGGCTGCGAACAGAAATGCCCCGGACCCACAGGCCGGATCCAGCACCTTGATTGCGGATATGCCTTTCCAGAACGCCTTCACTAAGTCACTGCTCTCGGCGTACTGGATGGCATCCAGCGCGAACTGGCCGATGTCTAGGTTCAGCGTGATGAAGTCATCTATGGAGACAATTAAGCCGGCGGACGCTCTGGCTTTCAGTTCTTCGTAGCGCTCGCGTCGAGCGATGACTTCTCGCCAAGTCTCCGTCGGCAGCCCGAATTCGGGGTCCGCCACGCGGCTCCAATCGCCACGGGCCGCGACGTCATCCATACCTGCCGCGATTGTGGGGGGAAGCGGAAGCAACACCCCCTTCCGAATGGACTGATAGATGTAGGCGTCCGGATTCTCAGCCAGCATGCGCCAGACCGGCCCCCCCGGTTCGAACGCCACTTTGTCGTGGGCGGCTGCATTCTGAAACAGCCAAGGGATCACTGTATTGCGGGTGATGTACTCAGTGACGTCCTCTTTCGTATAGTAGGCCCCCATCTGCTTGTTGTTGATGTATTTTTCGAAGATATGGCCGAGAACGTCAGGGTTAATTTCCTTGCCGTCGCTACGTGATATTGGGCGGGTATCCAGTGTCCAGTCGTAGTCGTCGAAGAACCTGAATATGGATTCGAAGGCTTCATCGGCGATTTCGATCTTGTTGCCGTCGGCCTCCAGTGCGTGCGGTTCGAAGAGGCCGCCGTTCAAGTATGGGACCTTACCCAAAAGCTTGAGGGTAGCGTCGTCCCGCTCATCGACTGGCGTGGCCAATCCCCCATGAAACAGGGTTCGAAGGAACAAGCGGTAGAAACTGTGAAACTGACCGTCGCCGCGTTCCTGCTGCACTCTTTTCAACCGTTCACGCAGGTAGTTGGTGTCGCCGTCCAAGAACCCTTTCTTTTGAATAAAATAGATGAACATCAGGCGGTTCAGCATCAGGGAAGCGTACCACTGCCGATCGGTCGTCTTCTCCAGTCCCTTGATGAATTCAAGGAAGGCCGTGTGTTGAGTTTCGAATTCGCCGTAGAACTTTTTGGTTATCCGCTCTCGGTCAAAGGCATCACGCAGGCGAAGGGTCGTGCCCGCGAGCGTCAGCCCCTCTTCTTCTTCCAGGCCGAAAGCGATGTAGTCCAGCTTCTGGATCAGGGCGTCCGGGGCGTTAACGACCAGCCAGACGTGCTCTCGAAATGCGGCGGGTTTGCCCTTCTCGCGGCTAACCCATTGCCAAACCTGTCGCGCCCGCCCCGGGTCCGTGAAGATGATCAGGTGTTCGTAGGCTAGCTTGGTGATTTCGCGGTCGATGCGCTGGCGAACGGCGCGGTCCGGAACGATGCTGCAATGAAAGATCCGCACTCCGCGCTTTTCCGCCACCGGCGATAGCGAATAGGTCTCGCCCTCGAGGATGATGGTCTCGGCTTGTCGTGATCGCGGATGATCCCAGCCCAGCTCGTTGAACAGTCCAGCAAAGTCGAACGCCTTCAGCTGGGCTGCCGCCCGCCCCCGATCGATCCCCATATCTATTCCTTCAACCCCATCGAACAGATGATCCGCAGGTCCCGCTGCGAGTCGTCCCGATCCTGTTTCATACACAACCTGCCGTCCTCACGCAGCGCGACGACCATTTCGACGAGCCGGGCGTCGCTGATGCCGGACTTGAGCTGCCGGTTGAGGGCGTCGATCGTCGCCTGGAACAGCGGAAATTCGTAGATGTCGGCCATCGCCTTTTCCACGTCACGGACGGTGTGTTCAGTGACGAAAAGGGTCCGCTCGTCCCCTTGGGTTTCGATCCAGCGCTTCAGGCGATCGTAGGTCTTGAACCGTGCTCCGGATGGGCGCCCCAGAGCCCCATGCGTCGTTCGTTCTTCCTGGACGAGGTGCTCTACGCCGGCGCGCACTATGTCGTGGTGGAAATCGGTCCGTTCGAGTGCCTGTTCAGCTGGCCCACATTCGGCCGCTCTCAGAATAGCCAGCGGCGACTGGGTCAGAATCTCGCCGTCGCGTCCGACCCACGCAAGTGAGTCGTTGTCGTCAGGCGTGCGGATATAGACGAGGGCCCCCTCTCGGGCGTCAGTGGTCGGCAACGCCTTGGTGGCGTAAACGACGTCAGGCAGGTCTTCGATCGCCTTCTGCAGGCCGGGTTCGTCCTTTATGGCGTTCTGCCAAATCTGGAAGGCGAGGGATGCAAGATCGACCTCGCCATCCTCCTCGCCGTCCAGAACGCCGGACTTCTCGCTGTAGAGGTCCTGGATGGGATTGGCTTGGTCGTCGTCCTCGAAGAAGGCCTCGTCAGATCCCACGACGTCCTGATTTTCCTTCAGCCGTTCCCGCACACGCGCGCGGAGGCGAATTATGCGTTCCACGCCATCCGCCGGCAGGAACGAGTAGCAGTTGATCGTATCTGCCTGCTGACCGATGCGGTCGACGCGCCCGGCTCTCTGTATGAGCCGAATGATGGCCCAAGGCAGATCAAAGTTCACGATCGTCGCGCAGTCCTGAAGATTCTGGCCTTCGGAAAGAACATCAGTCGCGACCAGCACCCGGAGTTCTCCCTCGGCCTTGGCGAGCGATACCTTCTTGTTCGATTTCGGACTGAACCGCCACGCCAGCCGCGTCGGACTGTCCGATTGCCCGGTGACCGCCGAGACCGCCGTGACTCCGGCATTCTTCAGCGCAGTCTCGAGATACCGAGCCGTATCGGCAAATTGGGTGAAGATCAGCAGCTTGTCCGTAGGATGGTCGACACGAACGAGGTCAATGAGCGCCTTGAGCTTGGTGTCGCGGCGTTCATCCCACTGACCGCAGTGAGCGAGCACCGCCTGCAGGTCATCCACGTCCGCCGACAAGTCAGTCAGCAGCGCCGGCCGGAAGAGGTGAGCCCCAAGCCATTTGAACCGCCGCGCCTTGGCGTTGGCGTAGACTTGGTAAATCTGGGCGGCCTGGATCCTGAGGCGATCAAGCGGGGCGAGTGCGGTGGGGGCGTCGGTCTCCTGAGTATCGTATTCGCCCTGAGCGAACAGCGTGTCCGCTGCTTCGGAATCCGCATCCTCATCGGTCATGTCCAGAAGCTCGGGATCTTGGGATCCGATCGGAACTGGCAGGCCGTTTTCCAGCGCGTGCAGGTAGACCAAGTTGCGCATCACATGGCGCTGTAGCGACTGGATGAAGGCAGGCCCACCGCTCTCCAGCCGCTTGAAGAGGTTTGTCCGACAGAAGCCCATCAGGCGGATTCCGGCCCGACCAAGCCCGTCCATCGTCTTCCCCTCTGCCGGAGTCGGGGGGTGCGCGGGGTCAAGGGCCAGATAGTTGCCCAAGCCGTATCTCGGAAGTTTCAGTCCCGCGATCGCAGCGACAACGAATGGAGAATAGGCCTTGGCATACGGATCGCTGGGATCCTTGTCGTTGATGGCGAACTTCACCGTCTTTGGCTGACGGACCGGGAAGTAGGACCGGGTGCCATCCGAGAACGTGATGAACTGCCGGCCGTTCGTCTCGTCGGTTTCAGCATAGTTCTGAAGGATGAAGCCGCGCGTCCGACGGATCATGTAGAGCCGCATCAGATCGCGCCAGTCGTCAGTCTGGTCACTCTTTTCGAAGGCGGGCAGAGAGCGCACCGGGCACTGGTGCTTCCTCACGAACTCAGTTTCGCCCCCGATGCTTCGGATCATCGCCTCGGGACGGATGCCGATGTCTTGGTCGTCCTCGATGAACATTCGCAGCTGCGAGGACAGGTCGATGAAGGACTTGTTGTAGGGTGTGGCCGAAAGCAAAATGCAGCGGCTGTCGTTCGACCGAATGTAATCCTCGATCACGCGGTAGCGTTTGCCTTCCCGGTTCCGGAGGTTGTGGCTCTCGTCGATGAGGATCGTCCTGTAGCGGCGTAGCTCAGGCAGTTCGCTCTCGACTCGGGACAATGATACGATCTTGGCGGAAAGATCATACGTTTCGACGTAGTCCTCCCACATCTCCACCAGATTCTTCGGGCAGATGATCAGGCTTCGGCCATCGACTTCCTCGACGATCTTGAGGAGAGCTGACGCCATGATCGATTTGCCAAGGCCCACCACGTCGCCGATGACGACGCCGCCTCGCTTGTTCAGGTGATGGGCGGCGACCTTCACCGCGTTTGTCTGGAACTCAAACAGTTTGTCCCCGAACACTGCGGGTATGCGAAATTCCGACTGACCGTGGCGAGCTTCCTGGGCGAGGTGGAAAGCGATCTTGAGATACACATGGTAAGGCTCGACCAACGCCTCGCCCGCCCAGCTCTCTTCGATGATGGTCGCCAATTCATCAGAAATGTCGACGCACCAGCGATCATTCCAGCGCCCCTCGAACCACGCTGCCAGCTTGTCGCAAGCGTCATGCTCCATGACATCGACGTTGAGTTCCCCTTGGAACGAGAGGCCAGCAAAGGTCAGATTACTGCTACCCACGAACCCCACCTTGGGGTTCACGGGGTCGGGTCGATGCAACAGATAGAGCTTGGCGTGGAGAGGGTGGCGAAGGAATAGCTTCACCACGACCTTTCGGCTTCTGATCTGCCGAGCAAGCCGCTGTAGGCCGGCCTCGTCCGCGTTCGTGGGAGAGCCCAGCGTGAGTTGGGTGCGAAACTCCTCCGCGAGCTGCTTTTTCAGATCCAGCGCGCGAGCATTGTCGATGCCGTCTTGGTGATAGGCTGCGGCCAGTTTCTCCCTCAGACCTTGTTCGGGAGACTGATGCATCCCGACAAGCAGGCGGCATGCATTCCCCTCTTCCCCCGACCACGCCTCAACGTGCTCATCGATTTTGCGCCAGCCGCGCAGGTTGAAATACCCCACACAAAAGTCCGCTCGGTCTGAGACGGACAGCACCTTGCTCAACTCCGGCAGGAGTGACGCATCAATATTGTCGAAGATCCTCGGCATTCATCCCCCGGTAGCGGCGTCATCGTTCAACGCGTGACGGACCGCATTTTACGATCTATTGGCGCGCCGGCTCGAAGGAGCAAGCCTCTACGATCTTGAGGCCCAGTTCTAGAGCAGCGGGCAAGTGATGCCATCAGCGGACGCTGCCATCTCTTGTGCGAGTCAGAAGCGGCTCAAAGCGCTTCCCACCGGGGACCCACGCGACTCCCAAGCGGAAGCACCTTCCCGCCCATCCGGGCCCGACTTCCTCGTTAGCGCTACTCAGGAAAGGTGGTGCCGCCTAGGTGACTCGAACACCTGACCCCCGCATTACGAATGCGATGCT
>CAYOWB010000119.1:7856-11116 GCA_964407515.1 uncultured Bacteriovoracaceae bacterium | reverse complement strand
AGGCTACCGCGATACGGAACGCGCCCTTCGATTCCCTCGGGAACGAGCTTACCGACTTCGTCGACATTGCCTTGGAAGTAGCGGTCCTTCGAGCCATGCGCCTGAGCCATCGCATCGAGACTGCCCATGCCACGATAGACCTTGTAGGAGCGCCCTTGATACAGGACGACTTCACCCGGAGCTTCGTCCGTGCCCGCGAAGAGCGAGCCGAGCATCACGCAGTCCGCGCCGGCCGCCAAGGCCTTCGTGATATCGCCGCTGAACTTGATCCCGCCGTCGGCAATGACCGAGACGCCCTTAGCCGATGCCGCGCGAACCGCCTCGCCCACCGCGAAAAGTTGCGGCACGCCGATCCCCGACACCACACGGGTCGTGCAGATCGAACCCGGACCGATGCCGACCTTCACCGCATCAGCCCCTGCTTCAATGAGCGCCAGAGTTCCTTCATAAGTGGCCACGTTTCCACCCACCACATCGACGCGCTCCCCGAACATCTTCTTGAGGCTATGAACCATGTCCATCACACCCTTGGAGTGCCCGTGCGCGCTATCGACGAACAGCACGTCCACTCCGGCCTCGACGAGAGCCTTCGCGCGCTCCACGCTTTCCGGACCGACCCCTACCGCCGCGCCACAGATCAAACGGCCATACGAGTCTTTGTTGGCATTCGGATACGCCTGCTGCTTCTTGATGTCCTTGATCGTGATCAAGCCCCTGAGGTAGCCGCCTTTATCGACGACCGGAAGTTTCTCGATCCGGTTCTCCTTCAGGATCTTTTTCGCTTGCTCCAGCGTCGTCCCCTCCGGCACCGTCACGAGCGGCATCTTCGTCATGCGCGCTTCGACCGCCTGACTCATGTCTTCCTCGAAGCGAAGATCGCGATTCGTGAGAATACCGACCAACTTCAGACCGCCCGCCTCTTTCACCGTCACCGGCACGCCCGAAATCTTGTAGGTACGCATCAGCTTCAGCGCGGCGCCGATAGGTTGATTCGGCTCGATTGTAATGGGGTCAAGGATCATCCCCCACTCGCTCTTCTTCACCTTCTCCACTTCGAAGGCCTGGTCCTTCACGGTGAGGTTCTTATGAATAACGCCTAGCCCACCCTCCTGAGCCAGCGTGATCGCCGTCTTACTCTCCGTCACGGTATCCATGGCGGCCGAAAGCAGCGGGATATTGAGCGAGATCTTCTTCGTGAGACGAGTCCTGAGACTCACCTGCGAAGGCAACACTTCCGAGTAACCGGGCAACAACAATACGTCATCGAACGTCAAAGCCTCGAAACCACCGCCCTCAGGCAAGATCTTCATTCCAGGTCTCCTTCCTCGAATTTTTCCAAATCCTTATCATCTTCACTCAGCCCCGTTGGACCGAGCCTCGCCGGCCCACGGACGTACGCCTTGTATCCGCGGGCATCCCCGACGTAGTTTTCGGCACTCTTCCTCAAAAACGCGATCTCTTCATCTTTGAGCGGGCGCGCGACCTTCGCGGGCGATCCGATCACCAGGCTGCCGCGCGGGACTTTCGTCCCCTTTGTCACGAGCGCCCCGGCGCCCACGATGCAGTCATCACCGATCTCGGCGTCATCCAGGATCACCGCGCCCATTCCGACCAGCACGCGACTCCCCACGGCGCAACCATGCAGAGTCACGTTGTGCCCGACCGTCACATCGTCTCCGATGACGAGCGAATGTCCGCCCCCGATGCTGTCACGCGTGACATGCAGAACCGAGCCGTCTTGAACATTGGTTCGCTGACCGATGCGGATGAAGTTCACATCCCCGCGGATCACGACCTGGAACCACACGCTGGAGAGCTCGCCGATCTCCACTTCGCCGATCACGTCGGCTGACGGCGCGATGAAGGCCGTCTCGTGAATTTCGGGCCACTTTCCATGATGCGGCAGGATCATGTCGCGACCTCCGTCAGTTCGCCCTGGAGCGACAGACTCGTTGCTCCGGTAATCCTGACAGGAACGAAGCGTCCGATCAGGTTTTCATTCGTACCCGCGACGAAGTTCACGACGCGGTTGCAGCCGGTGCGACCGGACCAAACGCGATGCGACTCGGTTTCCGCCCTTCCCGCCATGAGGCCCTGATTCTTGGCCTCTCCCTCCACTAAAATTTCCATGACCTTGCCAATGCGACTGGCGTAGCGCTTCTCGGCGATGACCAGCTGGTATTTAAGAAGCTCGTTCAGGCGACGGTTCTTCACGTCATCCGGCACGTCGTCTGGCATCGCGGCCGCGCGCGTTCCCGGCCGCGGCGAGTACGCGAAGGCATAGATATTATCGTACTGCACGACATCCAGAAGCCTGAGCGTTTCCTGAAACTGCTCCTCCGTCTCGCCGGGAAAACCGACAATCAGGTCGGTGGACAGTCCGATCTCCGGGTTGATCTCCCGAAGACGCTGCATCTGGGTGATGTACGTTTCAATCTGGTGGAAGCGTCCCATGCGCTTGAGCACGGGATTCGACCCGCTCTGCACGGGAAGATGGAGATGCGGCGCGAGCCGCCCCACTCCGCCCATTTCCGAAGGCGCGTAACAGTCCACCAGCTCATCACTGAAATCGAGCGGATGGCTCGACGTGAATCGGATGCGTTTGAGATCCACGCAGCGCGGATCGGAGTCGATCGCCCGCAGGAGCTGTGGGAAGTTCTCTTCCCCGGCTTTGGGCCCGACCTTTCCGATGGGATTATGAAGCTCCATCGGCTCGCGCTGACGTTCGTTGACGTTTCCCTTACCGAACGAGTTCACGTTCTGACCGAGCAGCGTGACCTCGCGCACTCCTTGCCCCACGAGTGCGGCGATATCCTCCACGACCTCGTCGATCTTTCGCGACTTCTCGCGGCCCCGGGTCGTCGGAACGATACAGAAGGCGCAGTGCTTGTCGCAGCCCTTGATGATGTTGACGAAGGCCGCGATCTTCTTCTGCCCTGGTTGACCGTGAAGCTTGGTCCGGGTCGAGTAGACCGAACTCCGGTCGAAGTCGGCTGAGACAACCCGGGTTTCGCCATTACGGACGCGCTGAATCAGCTCCGGAAGCTGGTCGATGGCATCCGTCCCGAAAACCAGGTCCAAGTACGGCGCCCTTCGGAAGAGCTGGCTTCGTTCGAGCTGCCCGACACAGCCGCCCATGCCGATGATCACCGCGTTCGGCCCATCGGTGCGACCGGATTGCCGCCGGATCAAGTGGTACTCCCCCAGCATCGAAATCGCTTTGTGTTGAGCCTTTTCACGGACCGAGCAACCATTCAGGA
>CAYOWB010000119.1:3626-7846 GCA_964407515.1 uncultured Bacteriovoracaceae bacterium | reverse complement strand
CGGCATCTTCAGGCCGAGAGGCTTCCGACATGCCGAACTCAGTAAGTACGGCAGCCATCCGTTCGCTATCTGCCACGTTCATCTGGCAGCCGAACGTCTTGATGTAGAACCTCTGCCTCGCCTGTTCCGTCATTGAAGTGGTTGCCGAAGTTATAGGCGCTCACGGCGCGTGGGTCAATGACGGAGTGGCAACTCGAGCGAACGGATTCGACACGACTCTGACACGGCGCTTCGTCCGCTGGCGAAGTCGGCGCACGCGTCGGCAAACCCGTCGTGTCAGAGTCGTGTCGAATCCGGCCCCCTCACGAATCCAGCACCGGCTCCACCCACTCACCCGTGGTGAGATACTGATGCATGGAAGCCGCGGCGGCACGACCTGCGCCCATCGCCAGGATCACGGTCGCGGCACCGAGCACGATATCCCCTCCGGCCCAAACCGGCTTGAGGCTCGTCTTGCCAGTCGCCTTCTCCACCAGAATATTGCCCCACTTCTTGACCCTAAGTCCGGGAGTGGTTTGCGGGACGAGCGGATTCGGCCCGTTTCCGATGGCGACGATGACCGCATCGACGACCAGCTCGACCTTCTCACCCGTGGGTACGGGCTTGCGACGACCGCTGGCATCCGGCTCTCCGAGCGCCATCTTCTCGCAGATCATGCGGTTCACGCGCCCTTCGGAATCCCCCTCATAGCGAAGAGGATTATGCAGGAAGTGAAAGTGAATTCCCTCTTCCTCGGCGTGCTCGACCTCCTCGACTCTTGCGGGCATCTCGGCACGAGTGCGGCGATAGACGAGGATCACCTCCTCCGCTCCGAGCCTGCGGGCCGTGCGGGCCGCATCCATGGCGACGTTTCCGCCACCAATCACGGCAACGCGTCTTCCGCGAGCGATCGGAGTCGTGGAATCGGGATCATACGCTTTCATCAGATTCGCGCGGGTCAGATACTCGTTCGCGGCGTACACGCCGTTCAGACTCTCGCCGGGAATTCCCATGAAGTTCGGAAGCCCCGCCCCCGTGGCGACGAAGACGGCATCATACTGCTCGCGCAGCTGATCCATCGTGATCGTGCGACCGATGACGACACTGTTATGGAAGCGCACTCCCGCGCGCTTCAGCGCCTCGACCTCCGCTTCGACAATCCGCTTGGGCAGGCGGAACTCGGGAATTCCATAGACCAGGACGCCTCCCGGTCGATGCAAAGCCTCGAAGACATCCACAGAGTGACCGAGTCGCGCCAAATCCGCCGCCGCCGTAAGCCCCGCAGGGCCCGCTCCGACGATCGCCGTTTTCTTCTGAACACTCGGGCGAACACTCTGGCCACCACTCAGGTGATGACTCGCGCGCGTCTCCGCCACCTTCGGCTCAGTCTCGCCCTTCGCGGACCGCGTGTCCATCGTAAGCCCTTCGCGAGCACGCCCCTCACGTGCCCAGTCCGCCACAAAGCGCTCCAAGCGCCCAATCGCGACGGGCTGTCCCTTCTTTGCGAGCACGCACACGCCTTCGCACTGCGACTCCTGCGGACACACGCGCCCGCACACGGCCGGCAGCGCCGTATCGCGACTCAAGATTGCGAAGCTCGCCGCGAAATCGTTCTCCGCGACCTTCTGAATAAAACCGGGAATATCGATTGAAACCGGACACCCCTGCACACAACTCGGATTCTTGCACTGCAAGCAGCGCAACGCTTCAACGCGCGCCGTGCGAGCATCAAACCCAAGGGCCACTTCCGAAAAATTCTTCACACGCTCAGAGGCCGACTGATGCGGCATCGGCTGACGAGGAATCGCCATTCGCTCACGTGGCGTGATCGCGGGAATTCCCCGGACAGGAAGCTCCGGAAGCGCCGCCACATTCTCGGACTTCTCACCATCTGCCTGGCGATCTATCGGGTGATCCTCGGGGTGCGCCCCCTGCGAGATCGAAGCCCGCCTCAATCGGCAGTCCTCATGCCGAGGGGCGGGTGCCGCCCCCTCCGCCAGAAGCTGCTCGTACGAGCGACGTTCATGATCCCGATAAAACCGCTGCCGGCGCAACAACTCGTCGAAGTCCACCTGATGCGCGTCGAACTCCGGGCCGTCCACGCACACGAACTTGGGTTTCCCGCCGATCGAAACGCGGCACCCACCGCACATGCCGGTACCGTCGATCATGACGGGATTCAGGCTCACGAACGTACGGATCCCGAACTCACGCGTCACCTCGGCCACTGCACGCATCATGACGAGCGGTCCGATCGCGACGACCAGCTCAGGCTTTCCATGTTCGGCGATTTCACGTCGCAGACCTTCGGTCACGAGCCCCTTCTCACCGGCCGATCCGTCATCGGTCATCACGCGTACCCGAGAGGCCGCGCGCCGCATTTCCTCTTCCATGACGATCTGCTCGCGAGTTCGCGCGCCCAGGATCACGCCGACGTCATTGCCCGCCTGGCGCATCGCCTGGACAATCGGGTGCAAAGGCGCGATTCCGATGCCGCCACCGATGCCGATCACGCGTCCGACTTTTTCAATGTGAGTGGGAGTGCCGAGCGGGCCGAGAACATCACGGAAGAACGCTCCAGGCGTCAACCGGCGCGCCATTTCCGCGGTACTGAATCCGACTTCTTGAACGACCAACGTGATCGTTCCAGCCGTCGCGTCCGCATCTGCGATCGTCAGCGGAATCCGTTCGCTGCCTTCATCCAGCCGAACCATCACGAACTGCCCGGGTCGGCGCAGACGCGCGATCTCGGGAGCCTGAACCACGTAACGGGTCACCTTCGGCGCAAGAACATCTTTAGCGACGACCGTAGCAACGGCGCGCCCTACCCCAACATCTTGAACTTTCCCCACCATAGAGCTTCAGGTCTATCCCTTGATGAGGCGAAAGGTCAACTCAGCCGCTTTTCGGCGGTTCGGATCAGCTCGTCGGCATCCAGACTGTCCGCGGGGCTAGCGGCATAGCCGCACTTCAAGGCCATTCCGAGCTGCTTTCGGATACGATCAAGTAAATGCGGCGCATCATCCGGACGACAGTCATCCATCACCAGAGCGAGCTGGCGTCTCTCGGCCAGCACATAGACGGCATCGGACGCACGGAAGAGGTTCTTCTTCACCTCGGAGCGGAACTGCTGCAGATCCTCGCCGACAGGCACTTCAATCAGTCCAAGAACGAGAGAGCTGATGGCCCCGTAATCCGGCGCGACCTGCTCAATCCTTGAAGCGAGCACGGCGCGTAACCCTTCCTCGGACGAAAGCTCCGGCAGCTCCAGCGACAAGGTGATCTGCGCGGCGCCATCGCGATGTTCGAGTCGCGACTCGAAGATTCCACGATGCAGCCGCATGATCTCGTGAATGAGTAGCAACTCACTTCCAAGACCTTCTTCCATTCGGGTCAAAAACTCTTGCTCGGACTGCAACGTGCCGGCAAAGGCGGAGCCCGGCGAAGCAACCCCCCCTTGGTAGCCCGCCAGAGCCTGGGTCCAAGCTGTGTCCCAGAGCGGCTCCACTTCGCGGGGGATCTGAAAGGTGAAATTCACGCGCGCTGAGGATATGCGAACTTGTATAACACTCTTATCGACGGCCCGTGGAATCAGCCCCTGAAAACACAGTTCCACTGCGCGTCCGAGCTTCTGAGGATCCGCGAGCACCGCCATGCCCCCGGGCTCACGTCGGTCGCCATCCACGAACTCGACGCTGAGCCCCTTTTCCTTCAGAAGAAACTCAGACGTCCCCACGCGCGACCGCACCAGCGTCGACAGATCCACTTCCCTCAACCGCACGTGAAACGTCCGGCTTTCGAGTGCCGCCAGATCGAGCAGTGCCGAGAGCGTCCGCTGCAGGCGCTCGGCATTCCGTCGAGCCATCCCCAGCAGCTCTCCCGCCGGAATGCCAGTATCGCCACCCGAGTGCGCCTCTTCGAGCATGGTCAGGGAGTTCAGGATTCCCATGAGCGGCGTGCGCAGCTCATGAGAGATCAATGAAAGCAGATTGGACTGGAACGCACGGAAGAGCGCCTCATCCTGGGGCGAAAGCACCAGATCAGGCCGATGACCGACGGCAAGCGACTGAGCGAAGGAGCGCGCCTCGAGCAGCGAAGCGGTGTTCGCGAGATCGTTCGTCCTCGTGGGTTCGCCGCTGTGCTCGCCCCTGGGTACGGACGAAGACGACTCACTCTTCGTCTTCTTCGTTTTCTTCGTCGGCGTCTTCTTCTGCGTCGTCTTCTGTGTCGTCTTCTTCTGA
>CAYOWB010000119.1:1781-3614 GCA_964407515.1 uncultured Bacteriovoracaceae bacterium | reverse complement strand
GTCATCTTCACCGTCTGAATCGGCGTCACTGACTTCGACTTTAATCAGCCAGCCTTCCTCAAGCGGGTCTTCTTCGAGGATTTCTGGTTCGGACTTCACCGCCGTGTTGACTTCCTGAATGGTACCGCTCATGGGCATCACGAGTTCGATGTCACCATGACTTCCTTCGACCCGGCCGATCACTTCATCTCCGTCGTAAGCCGCGCCGTCATCCGGCAACTCGATACTGGCCACATCGCCGAGCGCGGCGATTGCGGAATCAGTCAATCCTAACGTCAGGACGTTCCCCTTCCGTTCGGACCACATTTTCCCCTTTTGGTATTCGCGGCGCTGAGTATTGGAGGCCATTGTATTTTGTCGTCCTTTTGAGTGGGAAGCTGGGCAGTCGGTCCACCCAGGCTAGCCTGCTCAGCAATTCTGCCACGAAAGAACGAAAAAAAGAAGACGCGGCTTCCCTCCCCCCCTGAATCCCCTTGGAGGAAAGCCGCGTGACTCGAAGCTCTGCCGCGAACTAGCGCAGCGCAGCTGCGACGTCCAGAACTCCACCCGTGACGATCTTTCCTTCAAGCGCGGCGACGCGACGCACGCTTCGAAGGAGACGGTCGCGAACCTCGCGATAATCCGCCTTGGGATACTTCGACCAAACCAGCGCTGCTGCTCCGGCGACAATCGGAGTCGCCATCGACGTGCCGTTCCAGTCCGTCTGGTGCGACTTGCCGCTGGCATCAGTGAACTTGGCGATCACGTCCCCATATCCGTTACCGGACGTCGTCGAAAAGATCTTCACGCCTGGAGCAGCGATATGAACGCTCTTAGCTCCATAGTTCGAGAAGTCAGCAAGACCGTCATTCTGATCGACTGCCGCCACCGTGATCACGTTATCGAGGTCATAGGCGGCCGGAAAGCTCGGATCACTGACCTCATCCTGATTCACGCCGTCGTTACCCGCGGCGATGACGACCAGGACTCCAGCGCTCTGCGCGCGAATCAACGCCTGCTTCAACTCCGACTTCTCGGCATCATCGCGCCTCACGCGGCCACCCCAGCTGGCGCTGATGATCCGAGCGCCGTTCTTGATCGCGTAATCGATCGACTGAATGGCGGCGGAATCGTCACCTCTTCCCGCGCTCGGCTCACCGAAGTCATAGAAGAATTTGAGAGCCATGATCTTGGCCCCCGCCCCCACGCCCCGAATTCCGAGAGAGTTGTTGTAGACGGCCGCCACATGCCCGGCGCAGTGCGTGCCGTGACCGGGATTCACCAGGTACTTGTTCAGGTTCAATCCCAACCGACAGAGGAAATCCTTGTAGCAACCCTCCATGTCGTAATGAACTGAGTCGAACGGCTTGGTGTTTCCGTGAGCGAAGTCGTAGCCGACTTCCTGCTCCTGTCCGGGCTTGCGCCACATCGCGCGAATGAGATCTTCGTGATTGTAGTCGACGCCTGTGTCGATCACAGCGGTGAGCATCTGGGGATCAGCGGTCACTTTCGAGACCTGATCCATGCGGATCGACTTGAGTGCCCAATCCTGGTCCAACATCGGATCCGCACCGGTCACGACATTCCCGGAGGGGAGCTGCACTTCCGGCATCGACACGCCCTTGGCCTCGAGACGGTTGATGACGTTCTTCACGAAAGGAGCGGCCAAAGGAGCGGAAAGATAAGTGCCGCGCACCGCATCGGCGACAACGGAACGCATCCGGTAAATCACAGCCGGCTCGTACCAGAGGTTCGGCGCGACATTGAGGACTTGATCCGACTGAGACAGAAGATCGCGAGCCTGCTGAGCTTGTTCAGTCGAAGCGAAGCGCAGCTTCACGACGCCTTCCTCGG
>CAYOWB010000119.1:0-1761 GCA_964407515.1 uncultured Bacteriovoracaceae bacterium | reverse complement strand
CTGAACGTCCGTGTTCCAACCTAGGCCATGTTTGAGCGCAGTGAAGGCAGCAGCGGATTTACTGTTTTGAGGTTCACGAAACCGGACGATGAAGTCGACCGGAGCCGCAGAGGCAACCGAGGAACCCCAGACGGAAACGATCGAAGCGCAAACCCACCCAGCAGTCAGGACCCAGTTTTTCATCTACCCCCCAGAGGACCAAAGTCGAATCACAAGCTCAGATGTAGCCAAGCTACTTAGCTCAGGTCGTTCGCCAAAAGCAATAACCGCGCCACGCTAAAACACCGCACCAGAAGCCGCAATTCAGACAATCCCCCCCGTGAGTGCACCCTCTTCCCCTGTCTTTTTTACAGGTGGCGCAGGTCGCTAACTATCCGCGGCGATGCCTTCATTTTGCAACTCTTCGTTGGGATTCAGGCAGGTGAGGTGCCGGGCCGTGGTGAGGTGCCGGGCCGTGGTGAGGTGCCGGGCCGTGGTGAGATGCCGGGCCGTGGTGAGGTGCCGGGCCGTGGGAATCGCGGGAACCAGACGTGCGGCCCGCCGCACTATATAAAGGCCCCCTGCGGACTCAGGACACTGAGCCTCGCAGCCCCCTAAAGCTACAATATGGACACTACATTGCCCGAGATCCACATCGCCCGAGATCCACATCGCCCGAGATCCACATCGAGCGCACGGCGTTCGCAAAGAGTCTGACACGCGCCGGAGCGCCACCCACCAAGGGGCTTGCAGAATCACACGCATCGAGCTGCCACACCCGCGGCCAGCCAATCATCCCAGATCGCTCGAACTTCCGCGTGAGCCTGTTTCAGTCCTTCGGCAAAGACCTTTGGGAGTCCATCCGCCTGAAGCAGATTCTGAAAAAAGTAGTCTTTCACCCAGTCGTAGGCGCGCCCCCATTCCACTAGACGCGTGAAAGCCAATCCATCCCAGAAGCGAGCCTTCAGAGCGTTTGACTTGCATGCCCCCGTCACTTTCATCGCGACCCCACCTGTCACCAGCCGCAGAAAAGCCTGAAGAGCCCTCTTACCAATCACAAAACGGTTACTCTCCGTCTTGATCAAGATGTGTAGATGATTTCCTACGTTCGCGAATCGGTAAATCTTCACGCCAGCTTTCCTGGCGCAGGCGTAGACCGTGTGTTGGATCACATTCTTGTACCGAGGACGCAGCATCGACCACTCACCCCGCGCCTTCTTGGATCTCAGAACAACATGAATCGCCTTCCTTGGATCAAAGGGACGCGCCTCTTTGCGGTGCCCCTTCTTGGAGAGGTCACCGCCATGCGCTTTTCTAGCGCGCATCGTGCGGGCGCGAGTCTTAGAGTCTGTATCGGCGAAGAGACTTCGTTGTTTCATACGCGAAAACTCATATACCATCTTTTAGTATGGCATTCCACGGAAAAGTGCCGACTTCGAGTAAGAACACAGGTGTTTCCCAGCAGGAAATCTCTGGATGTGTTCCGATCCGTGCGTTTACCCGGGGGCAATGGTATTTCGGCCACACCGGGCGAGTTCTCGATCAAGCGCGATACTCAATTCGCTGCCACCCATCCAGTTATCTCCAAGGCAACCTTCATCTAACCTCAAGACTCAGGAATCCCTGATTGTTCTTAGGTTGGGCGAATCCCCGCGAATCCCCGCGAATCCCCGCGAATCCCCGCGAATCCCCGCGAATCCCCGCGCACCCCCGCGCATCCCCGCGCATCCCCGCGCATCCCCGCGCACCCCCCGCGCATCCCCGCGCATCCCCGCGCATCCC
>CAYOWB010000118.1:10289-11197 GCA_964407515.1 uncultured Bacteriovoracaceae bacterium | reverse complement strand
AGCTGATGTCGGCAATCGCACGGAAGGCCCGCAGCTTTGGATCGAGAAGGACGCATTTCGTCCGCTGCGTGTGGTCCTCAAGAACAAGGGCGATCTCTGGGATGTCCGCTATGACAACTATCGTTCGTACGGCCCGGACTATCCGTTCCCGAGGCAGATCCTGCTCGTGCCCGGTGCGCCGGCCGCGCCTGGCAAGGGCGGAAAGTCCGAGTCTCCGGTGCTTCGCGAAGACGTCCTGGATGTCGTTGTGAACACGGATCTCGGTGATCTCAAGGCGAAGTTCGAGCCGGGTTACACCGATGACGGAAACGCCGCGAGCAGCGGAGTCCGCGACCTGATCAATCGTTATTTCCTGTTGGTCCGTTGATGTCCAAAATCGTATCCGTCGCAGTGCCGCGTCCATTGGACGGGATCTTCAGTTACCTTCTGCCGGATGAAATGGCTGAGAAGGTGCGTGTCGGCGGATGGGTGCGCGTGCCGTTCGGGCGGATCACCACTCACGCTTTTGTCGTCGAGTCGCCGAAGCCGATCGAGGAACTTTCGGCCGAGGTCTCGCGTGACGCACTCAAGAGTGTCATCGAAGTGGGCGATGAAGTGGTTGTCCCCGAGGACGTCCTCGCGCTCGCCAAGTGGGCGCATGACTACTACCGCTCACCGTTTGGTGAGGTGTTGAACGCCGCGGTTCCGGCAGCGGCGATCGGACTGAGAAGCGCCAGGCGTGAACCGCGCCCCGTGACGGCGGATGTTCTTCCGATTGCGCCCTTTCCGATGACCCAGGAACAGCAGCAGGCGTTCGACGTCCTGGAGCAGCTGCGTTTAAAGGAACCGGACAAGCGCACACCTAAGGTAGCGCTTCTCAACGGAGTGACGGGAAGCGGAAAGACGGAGCTTTACCTCGAACTGGCACG
>CAYOWB010000118.1:0-10203 GCA_964407515.1 uncultured Bacteriovoracaceae bacterium | reverse complement strand
GCCTTTGGCATTCGGCGCTCGCGGATGCCAAGCGCCGTGACTTGGGTGCAGCGCTGCGTTCCGGACAGCTGCGCGCAGTCGTCGGCGCCCGCTCAGCGGTCTTCGCCCCGGTCAATGACCTCGGTTTGATCCTCGTCGATGAAGAGCATGACCCGACTTACAAGCAGGAAGACCGCGTCCGTTATCACGCGCGCGACCTCGCGATCGTCCGCGCCAAGATTACGGGAGCGACGGTGGTTCTCGGGTCGGCGACGCCGAGTCTCGAATCGCGCGAGCGCGCTCGGGAAGGACGTTACGTTCTGGCTGAGCTGAAACATCGCATCGCCTCCGGCGGTCTCCCTGCGGTCGAGATCGTGAATCTCTGCCACGAAGAATGCGTGCCGGACACGCAGGCGCCTCTCGCATTGAAGACGATCGAAGCTCTCCGGCAGGTGGTCGCCAACGGCGAGCAGGCCATGGTGTTCCTGAATCGCCGTGGGTTCGCCTCGTTCCTGGTTTGCCAGGATTGCGGCGAAGTGAAGGGGTGCCCGAACTGCTCCATCTCCTTGGCGGTTCACATGAAGCGTCGGCTGCTCCGGTGTCATGTGTGCGGGTATCAAGAGCCGATTCCGGATTTCTGCCCCAAGTGCCAGGGGCTCGAACTCATGCCCATGGGCGCGGGGACGGAGAGTCTGGAGACGGAGCTTCCGAAGCTCGTCGAAGGCATCAAGACGTTGCGCCTGGATCGTGACCAGGTCACGAGCGCGAAGCGCCTCGGTGAGGTGCTGGAGAGCTTCCGTGCGGGGGAGGCGAACGTCATGCTCGGCACTCAAATGCTGGTGAAGGGGCACGACTTTCCGGGAGTCACCCTGGTCGTCGTGATTCTGGCGGATGCGTTGTTCCGGTGGCCGGACTTCCGCGCGCCCGAACGCGCCTATCAGATCCTCACTCAAGTCGCGGGTCGCGCAGGGCGAGGTGAGAAGCCCGGAAGAGTCCTGATCCAGACGTTCAATGAAGAGCACCCGGTGATCCTCACCGTGAAGGGCGACATGACCGAGGAGGCGCTTCTTGAAAACGAACGCGAGCTGCGCAAGGACCTCGGGTATCCGCCCTTTGGCCGACTGGCGCGACTTCGCTTTGAGGATGAATCGCGTGACGATGCCCTTTCGAGGGCTCAGGCGGTCGTCGGATTATTGACGAATGTTCCGGAACAGCGGCGAGTCGATGTGCTCGGACCGAGCGAGGCGTTTCTGGAGCGGGCGAAGGGGATTTATCGATGGGACGTGCTGATCAAGACGCCCCATGTGGATCGTCTTCAGTGGTGCGCCTACCAGGCTCAGGAACTTTGCCGCTCCCGGAAATGGCAGTGCCTTGTGGATATCGATCCGTACGGGATAGGATAGTCTTGAGACCCTATGGCCGATAAGCCGACAAACAAAGGCAAGACCTCCGCGCCGACGACCAGGACTGGGCAATCCGCTCGGCGACTGGTTCAGGCTGCGATGGAAAAGGCGCACGAAGAGCGCCGGCAGGAGATGTTTCGCCGCCGGTTAGATCTCGCGCGTCTGGGGGTGCGCAACTATCAGCAGAAGCGGCCCGGCGAGGCGGCCCGGGCGTTTCACGCCTATCTGCAGATTCTTGAAGAGTGGAAGGGCGTACCGAGCGGTGGGTTAGCGCCGGGACTTTTCGATTTGAAGAACGACCTTCCGGAGCTGGTTCTCATCACCGGTGTCTACTGGGACTTGGTGAAGCTCTACGACCGCACGATCACCGAGGGTAAGCAGGTCGAGTTCCGGCATTATCTTGAAAAGTTCGTCCTCTTCTCGAAAGGTATGCAGTACGAGGCGCTCTCCGCTGAGACGCTCCGAAAGTACGTCTCCAACGAGAAGCCGCTTCATAAGGAAGACTTCAAGAACGCCTACAAGATGCTGACCGGATCGAGCTGCTTCGTCGCGACGGCTCTGATGGATGTCTGCGACGAACGCACGGTACCAAGACTGCGGACCTGGCGTGACGAGTACCTCGTTCATCGCGCTTGGGGCCGTAAGTTCATCGCCTGGTACGGGGTGAATGGGCCCCGGATCGCGGCGGCCTCCGAGCGCTGGCCAGACTGGATGCGCCGGACGGCGGGCGCTGGATTGGATATTTTCGCTAGAATTGCGCGCACTTGACTTCGTGTCTATTTTCCGTAGTAATATAGACATGAAGGATTCTGTGAAATATCCCGTGAAATATCCAAGGACGCTTGCCAGCGCAGTTAAAGAGTCGAAGAAAAGCGTCTTGCTGCTCGGCCCACGCCAAACCGGCAAATCGACGTTGATTGAAGGGCTTCAGCCTGATCTGAAGATCAACCTCGCTCGCGAAGTCACTTTTCTTGAGTATGCGTCCCGCCCTGATCAGTTGGAACGAGTCCTGGCCGCTCACCCCGAAGTGAAAAGCGTCTTCATTGATGAGGTGCAGCGGATCCCGTCCTTGTTGAATACGATTCAAGCTATTTTGGACGAGACACGTGGGAAGTATCGCTTCTTGCTGACCGGCTCGAGTGCCAGAAAGCTCAGGCGAGGACGAGCGAACCTTCTGCCTGGCCGGGTACACACGTTCACGCTCTCTCCTTTGACTCTTCTTGAGGCAGGCTTCGATAAGCCGTTGGAAGAGGCGATGAGCACCGGACTTCTGCCCGGTGTGTACAGCGAAAGGGATCTCACGGAGAAAAAGAGGCTCCTGGGAAGCTACGCGGCAACGTACCTGAAGGAGGAGATTCAAGCTGAGGCCCTTACGAAGAACATCGAAGGTTTCGGGCGTTTTCTCCGGATCGCCGCTGCCAAGAACGGAGAGTTCGTCGACTTCGCGAAGCTTGGAGCTCAGGCTGCCATCACGCAGAAGACCGCGAGCCGGTTTTTTGAGATCCTCGAGGATACGTTGATCATTCGCAGAATCGACGCCTATGCGAAGTCGGACCTGCGGCGCCTGGTCAAGCATCCGCGCTACTACTTCTTCGATACCGGAGTCCTGAATGGCCTCCTGGGAAACTACAAGGTCTCCGACGACCGGATTGGAATGCTCTTTGAGACCCTGATGGTGAATCAGATTCACGACCTTGCTGCCTCCCTGGATGCACCTGTTCGGTTCAGCACCTATCGGACGGAAGGGGGTGCGGAGGTGGATCTCATTGTCGAGTTTGAAGATCGCTGTTTCGCTGTTGAGTTCAAGGCTTCCCGACGCGTGGGGCAGCAAGACCTCAGAGGCCTCAAGAGCTTCTCCGAAATCGTTTCCGGCGAATGCGAGAAGTTCGCAGTCTATCAGGGATCCGAACGCCAGGTCATGGATGGGGTGACGGTGCTCCCAGTGCGTGAGGCGATGGAACGGTTCGCCCGTTTCTTCAGTGTCTAAGGGTTATACAGCGGCGGAGACGCTGGACGGTGCCCGGGCCTACTCAGTCCCGGGTTTCTCGAAATTCGCTGCAATTTCATGGGCTGCTACCTGTGGGCGGCGGGTACGCTCCTTGCGATAGAGGCCACCGCCTGCGCTTCTTGCCGGATCGGGTTCGGCTGAAGACAGGAAGAAGGCGGACCTGTGAAGTCTCATCCTCGTGTCGTTGTACTGCCCCTCTTTTTGACTCTCGCGATTGCACTCGCGTGTTCCCCCAAGCAGAAGGAAACGGGGCCGCTGGATGTCTCAAAGACCGTGGCTGAGATCGCCTCGGGCGCGCTCATTCAGAAAATGAACGCAGCGAAGGAGGCCGAGCCGGAACCCGTGCCGAGCGCCGCTCTTCCAGAAGTCAGTGAACTCACGCAATCCAAGGAGCTTCCGCCCGCGCCGGTTCAGGACCCCTGCCAGGGGAAGGTCGGCGCGCTTCCGGCCGAATCGACCATCGAGGAACGGGCCGCGCTTCTGGCCCAGTTCGGGCAGTGCATGCGGGAGCTCTACAGGGATACCGCCTTTGCGGACATGGCCTTCGACCATTTCATCGCGTTGAAGCGGGGTTCCGACGAACGCGCCCTGTCCGCGATGACCGACGCGGAGCTTGAAGCGTTTCTGAAAGACGGCGCCAATCATCCTACCTTCGCCGATATGGCGGGAATGTCCGGTGCGCCTCACGCGTCGCGTATGCGGGCGTCGTTCTCTGATGACGACTTGGTGGAGCTGCTCGCCCTCGTCGCACGGAGAAAGGAAGCTTACTCCCGTGCCGAAGCGAGGATCTTTGCCGCGGTGGATGCCCATCGCGCGCTTCTCGAAGAGGCCGTGACTTCCGAATTGAATCGCTACGAGCTTCTTCTGGCGTTGCGTGACACCGCTACCGATCCGGACGGCAAGGATTCGTGCGCTCGCGTGGCCAAGGTGTTGAGCCAGTCCGGGATGGCGGTTCCGGAGGAAATCGAGTCCTTTCCGTGTCAGATGCTGCATCCATTCGGGTTGGTCGCCGTCATTCCGGAAAAGGGATCTGAGACCGCGGCTCTCGAACCAGGTGAGAACCCTTTCCGCATGGTTGAGCAGGCGCTCGCCCAGCTGAGTGGCCCGAAGGAGATGATCGACGAGATCGTGTCGCTCTACAAATTCCTGCGGACCCTCGATAATCCGCCGGCTCCTGAGCACGCCGACGCGCATCCGGAAGCGGTGAAGGTGTCTTTCATCGATACGGGTGTGGACTTCATCAATTATCCGGAGCTCGGACTGTTCCTCGGTTCGGGTTCGGATATCGGCCTTCGCTCTTATGACCTGGCGGACGGAGACCTCAATCCGTGGTTGCCGTCGAGCGGATCTTTCGGGCACGGCTCGGGGACGATGGCGTCGCTCCTGACGATCGTCGCTCACCAGCATCCCGAGATTCTGAAGGAGCGCCGACTGGAGCTCGCCATGTGGAAGGTTCGCAGTATCCGGAGCCTTCTGGCAGGTGGGGTGAACGACGGTTCTCACTTCACGAACCGATATGAGATCGCCCAGGCGATGCTTCATCGCAAGAATGACCCGATCCGCCCCAAGATCGTGTCGGCCTCGATGGGCTTCACTCTGAAGAAGCTCCTTGAGTTAAGCAAGGAAACCGACGCCGTCCGCAAAGCCCCGTGGCTGTGGATCATGGCCGCCGGAAACTCGGGTGTGGAAGTCGCCAAGTCGCCGATGCCTTCCTGCTTCAGCGATTTGGATCCGAGTCAGGTGAATCGCTCGCGTGTGTTGTGCGTGGGCGCGCTCTCCAAGGGCATCATCGATGACCGTATCGCGGGATACTCGAACTACGGTCATCTGGTCGATGTCTACGCCTATGATTCGTATATCGGGATGTGCCCGGATGGGACCTCTTGTGCGACCCCGGCAGTTTCGGGCGCAGCAGCGGTGATCGCCGCCAAGTTCCCGAAGCTCAAGCCCGAGCACCTGAAGCAGATCATCGTGTCGGCTTCGGAACTGAAGACCCTGGAGGTCGACGCTCCTCCCGCGGTGCCGGGACTGCCGCGCGAGAAGCGCACGATTCGCGTCTTCGACCCCGCGACGATGCTGCCCAAAGCGCTTGAGATGGCGAGCAAGCTCTCAGCCGAGTTGAAATCGCGAAAATGACGGGTCCGTCGGTTCAGTGCAGGACGGTTCCGATCCGGTTGGGACGGAACACCAGCTGACCGTCGGAGAAGCTGACCCAGAGTGACAGCCACACGACCATCGCCTTGCCCTTCACGTTCTTGAAGGGAACGAAGCCCCAGAAGCGGCTGTCGTTCGAGAAGTCACGGTTGTCACCCATGACAAAGAGGCTTTCCGCCGGAACCGTGATCGGACTGCGGTTCTCGTCCAGGAAGTTCGCCTTGTCGTGCATGATCAGGTGATCCGTCTTGTCGAGGTGCTCTTTGTAGATTTCGAGGTTGTTGCGCGAGTACTTCGGGTCGTCGAGTTTCGCGAAGACCTTGTCAGCGGCTTCGCCCTCGAGGGTTTCGCGCGGTACGGGCGCGCCGTTTACGTAAAGCGCCTTGTTGCGAATCTCGATCACGTCGCCCGGAACGCCGATGACGCGTTTGATGTAATAGAAGCTCTCGTCCTTCGGATACATGAAGACGATGATGTCGCCGCGTTTCGGCGGCTCGCGCTTCACGAGATAAATCGGGTGGTCCGTCACCAGGTCCGAGAAGGGAATCTTGAAACCGTAGGCGAACTTGTTCACGAAGATGTGGTCGCCGATGAGCAGCGTCGGGATCATCGAGCCGGACGGAATCTTGAAGGCTTCGACCACGCTCGACCGGATCATAAAGACCAGGAGAAGGGCCAGGCCCAGTGAAACCACGTTTTCCATGATCCACTTTTTGCGGTTTTTTGACGGCTTTTGGGTAGCCTTAGGCTGTCCGGAATCGGGCTTGGTCGTGTCTTCCATAAAGATTACAATACTCTGAGTCTAACGGAAGTTGTAGAGTGAAGTAGTGAAAACCCTGGATCGGTACATCGCACTCCTCTTTTCCAAGAACTTTCTCTTGGCTGTGATGGCGCTGACTGTCATTTACGTGTTTCAGGCGCTTCTCAGCGAGATGATGGACCGCCAGTACACGAGTCAGCAGATCCTCATCTATCATCTTCTGAATGTTCCGGGGATTCTGGTCCAGATGACTCCCCCCGCGGTCATGATGGCAACCGTTCTGACCCTCTCGGGATTGAACCGGACCAACGAGCTGACCGCCTGTTTTTCCATCGGGGTCGGCATCGGGCGAATTTCGGCGATTATCCTCTCCCTGGTGTTCATGATCGCCTGCTTTACCTTGGTGCTGCAGGACCGCGTGCTTCCGCCGCTCTACAAGAAGCGTACGAATTACTTCTGGCGCGAGATGAAGAAGAGGGCCGACTTCTTCCTCGACGTGAAGCAGAACAAGATCTGGTACCGGTCCAAGAACCTCATCTACAATCTCAAGACCTTCGACGCCAAAACCAACTCCATTCTTGGGATGTCAGTCTATACCTTCGACGATTCGTTTAACCTCCTCCAGGTGGTGGATGCGGAACGAGCCAACTACACCCCGACCGGATGGAAGCTTCAGAACGGAACGGTGAGCGTTTTTGAGAAGGATGACCCATTCCCGATGACCCAGAAGTTCCAGGAAAAGGCGCTCGTCATCCGCGAATCGCCCAGCGACTTTCGGGAGATCGAGAAGGAAGTGGACGGCCTCCGGCTGAAAGAGCTGTACGGTTACATCCAGAAGATCAAAGAGACCGGCATTGATACGAAGAGCTATGAAGTGAAGTTCCATTCGCGCATTAGCTTGAGCTTCATCCCGCTTGTCATGTGCGTGCTCGGCATCCCGTTCTCGATCCGAAACCGGCGTGAAGGCGGTGTGGCGAGAGACCTTGGGATTTGCTTCGGAATGACCTTTTTCTATTGGCTTTTCTATTCGGTAGGTCTATCTCTGGGGACGAATGGCGCACTGCCTCCAGTCATCGCTGCCTGGTTGCCGAGCGTCGTTTTTTCCGGGGTCGCTGCGATGCTGATTTCCCGTAGCCGGTGACCGCTCCGTGCGGCCCGGGGTTTGCCCGAGATTGGATGGCGCATGGCTAAGCTGAAGATTTACACGTTTCCAGACCAGGTTCTCGCTCAGAAAGCGAAGCCGATCGCTCGCGTCGAGAAGTCCTACTTCAAAATCGCGGATGACATGCTCGAGACGATGTATGCCGCGCCCGGAGTCGGGCTGGCGGCGAATCAAGTCGGGCTCCTTGAGCGTATCCTGGTGATCGACGTCGATTACGAGCCCGTCGAGGACGACGATAAAGACTCCGAGGGCGCCGAGGTCGTGGGTGGCGTGACCATCCGGCACCGCAAGCCGATCATCGTCATTAATCCTGAGATCGTTCATAAGGAGGGCGCCACTTCGATCGCCGAAGGCTGCCTGTCCGTCCCGGAGTTCACTGCCGAGGTGAAACGTTCCAAGGTCGTGACGATCAAGTACCGCGATATCGACGGAGTCGAGAAGCTCCTGACAGGAGAGGATTTCCTCGCCGTGGCGATCCAGCATGAGATGGATCACCTCGATGGAAAGCTGTTCATCGACCGCCTGAGTCCCCTCAAGAAGGAAATGGTCCGCAAGCGTTTGAAGCAGGATCGCGAGCTGCGCGAACTGGAAGAGCAGATGCACGGGCCGCTGCCGCCCAAGAAGTCGGGCAAGGGGTTCTGAGCGATGCTTCGCGTCGTCTTCATGGGAACTCCCGAGTTCGCGGTTCCGGCGCTTGAGGCGATTCATCGTTCCCGCTCTTCTTCCAATGATCCGCGGTGTGAAATCGTCGGCGTCTACACCCAGCCGGACAAGCCGGTCGGACGTGGCCTGACCATGCAGCATCCTCCCGTGAAGGCCAAGGCCTTGGAATTGGGCCTGACCGTTCATCAGCCTGAGAAGCTGACTCTGCCCGGTGAGTTCGAGAAGCTCAGTGCTTTGAAGCCCGACGTCATCGTCGTCGTGGCGTATGGACAAATCTTGAAGCGCAATGTTCTGGATCTGCCCCGCCTGGGCTGCGTCAACCTGCATTCGTCACTTCTGCCGAGATGGCGGGGTGCGGCTCCGATTCAGTGGGCGATTCTTGGCGGAGATGCTGAGACGGGCATTACCGCGATGAAGATCGCCGAGAAGCTCGATGCGGGCGATATCCTTCTTCAGAAGAGAACCCCGATTCGGGGCGAAGATACGGCCGGTTCGATTCACGACCGGTTGGCCACGATGGGCGGAGAGATCATCACCGAAGCGCTGAAGGGCCTGTCGGAGGGGACGATCCGTCCGATTCCGCAGGACGAAGCTTTGGTGACCTACGCCTCCAAGCTGACCAAGGAGATGGAGTGGCTGGATTGGCATGAGTCCGCCACGGTCCTTTGGCGGAAGGTACGGGCCCTGAACCCTTGGCCCGGGACCAGCGTGAAGCTCGATACCGGCGAGCGGCTCAAGATCAAAGATGCCGTTTTGCACGCCGGATTGAAGGGAAACGAAGGCAAGATCTACGAGCGGGTCGGGATGGTGCTTCTCGGTACCGCGGATGGCGCCCTGGAACTTCGCCGCATGCAGTGGGAAGGCAAGAAGGAAGTCGCCGCCGGAGAGTTTCTCAATGGCCTTCAGGGACGTGGAAAGACCCTACCTCTTGCGCTACAGTGACCTCTCGATACCGTGAAGCGGGAGGGGTCTATGAAACAGAAGGCATTGCTCGCGCCTTCCATTCTTTCGGCAGATTTCGGCCGCCTGGCCGATGAAGTGGCGACTGTCCAGCAAGCCGGAGCCGAGTGGCTTCATGTGGATGTGATGGACGGGCACTTCGTCCCCAATCTGACGATCGGGCCTCCGGTCGTGAAAAGCCTCAGACCGCTCACTCAGATGACCCTGGATTGCCATCTCATGGTGGCGCGTCCCGAGGACTGGGTCGAGTCGTTCGCGAAGGCTGGCGCTGATATCATCACCATTCACATTGAAGCGGCCCCGCACGTGCACCGGCAGCTCGAGCGCATTCGCGAGCTCGGTTGCAAGGCGGGGATCTCCTTGAATCCCGGCACGCCCGTGAGCGCGCTGGAAGAAGTTCTCGATTACGTCGACCTCGTGCTCGTGATGAGCGTGAATCCGGGCTTCGGCGGACAGAAGTTCATTGATGGAGCATTGGCCAAGATCGAACACCTGGCGAAGGTGCGCGGCGACCGTCGTTACCTCATCGAGGTGGACGGCGGAATCGGCGCGGACAATATCGCGCAGGTGCGGAAGGCCGGCGCCGACGTGTTCGTCGCCGGAAACGCGATCTTCGGTCAAAAGGATCGGAAGAAGGCCGTCGCGGAGTTGCGTGCGGCCATGGGGGGGAAGTCATGAAAGCACTGCAGTTAGGACAGAAGAATCTGACGTTGGATGATGTTCGCGAAGTCGCGCTCGAAGGGCGGAAGGTGGAACTCTCGCCCGCGGCCGTGAAGCGCATTCAGCGTGCCCACAAGTTCTTGGCCTCGGAGATCGCGAAGGGCAAGACGATGTACGGCGTGAACACGGGCTTCGGCCTGTTGTCCAACGTCAAGATCCCGGCCGATCAGATCGAGCAGCTTCAGTACAACCTGCTGCGCTCGCACGCGGTCGGCATGGGTCCGTACATTGAAGACCGTTACGTGCGCGCGATGCTGCTCCTGCGTGCCGCGAATCTCGCGGTGGGGAACTCGGGCGTCGCGGTCGAGACTGTCCGTCAAATCGTGGAAGTGTTGAATCGCGGCGTCTGTCCGTTGATTCCTGAGCAAGGTTCCGTCGGCGCGAGCGGTGACCT
>CAYOWB010000117.1:4289-11211 GCA_964407515.1 uncultured Bacteriovoracaceae bacterium | reverse complement strand
CACTCGCTGAGCAGCCGAAGACATCGAAATGCCAGTACTTTCCACTCAACGACTCTCCGAGCCTCTCGCAAGGATTCTTCTTCGAGTTCCTCCCTGGCGGAAGATTCGCAACCGCCCAAAACGAGGACTTCAGCCAAACCCTCTTTGACCTCACCACGGGCGCGACTCGCAAGCCCCCCCTGTCGAAAGGCTCCCCGGATGACCTAAAGGCTTACGCCGAGGATGGGGCCCGCATCGTGAACTATCTGCCCGAGACGTCCACCTTACGCATCGTCGACCTGAAAACCGGCGCGACGAGGCTCATCCGAGCGCCCGTCCGCACGATCGACTCCCTAGCGGTTTCCAGCGATGCCCGTAAAGCCCTGCTCCGAAGCAAGGACGGGACCTACTTCGTGGACACGGATCATGGAAAGTCCCGGCGGATCTATCCGGATCCCGCTCCTAACAAGGAAGCAGTCACCCTGAGCCCCGACGGGTCCCGCGTCATCTTCGTCGATTCGTACGGCAAGGTGAACTTCACCGAACCGAAACGCCGTGGCCAATGGACTTCAATTGGCCCCCTGAAGTCCCCTCGAATTCTGGGTTTCACGGCGGAACACGACGCAGTCATGATCCTGGACGGAGGAACGCACCAGATTCTGATCGCGGACGTCCGCTCCGGAAGCATTCGTCGCCATTTCAGATTGCCGACCTCCCATTCCATGATGGAGGCCAGGTATTCCGAGAAGGCAGGACTCCTGACGACGAGCGACCCCCACCACCTCAATGTCGACTCCTACGACGCCCAGACCGGAAAACTCCTGAGCAGCATCCAAGAAGTGAACCCCGTGTCCTTCAGCGACGACGGTGCGCGAATGGTGGCACTCACCCACGGCACTCCCGAACTCGTCGACCTTCCTTCCGGGAACCGCCATTCACTGCCAGCGGATTGTAAGTTAAATCCCCTCCTCTCGGGCAGCGGCCGCCATCTTCTCTGCAAAGGAAAGATTCTATCCGCCCCATTTTGCCTCAAGCACCACCGCCAAGTCGTGACTCCCAAAGTCTGTCCGGACTGCAATCGAACGACAGCCACTCCGTCGGAAAAGTCGATCGATCGGACGATCCTTCCCCTGATGCGCGCCAAGCTGTGCGACATGGCCTACGACGCGGATGCGTGGAACCGCTTCTCGCCTGACACGGGTTCGTTGGAAATCTCGGAATCGCAGGCACCCCTCCTGCTTCAGCGTTTTCAGAAGCCCGGCGCGCTTCGCCTTCCCCAGGATCTCCCCACGGTCGTCGCGATTCTGAAATCCGACCTGGCTCGGCAGCACCCGGTCGCCGCCCTCCGTGTCCTCCAACAAATCCAGCTCCAGTCCCTCGAACTGCGGCGAGCACTGGAAGAGCAACTTCCGGACGAGATCCGGAATGCCAATCCCCTCGGCAAGGACCCCCTCCTCTGCCATTCGGCGGCCGATCTGGAAACCAGCCGCAAGCTCCTTCTCAACTATTTGAAACGGCGAATCGCTTCCGCCTCCACACCCACCCGTCTCAAGGACTGGAGAGACATCGCCGAACTCAAGCCGTTTCTGAGCGATCTCACCGCCGAAGAACGTCGCCCCTTCCGACTGAAGGTCACCCACTCCGTTCTTAGCTTCGCGAAAAAACGTTATCGTGAAATTGAAGAGCCCGTGATGTTCCCGCACATCAACAACGCCGTGAAACGGTTGTTCAACCGGGAGGCCACACCGACCCTCTCACAGCAACTCTTTCAGAAGGGTAACGAAGTCCAACTCGCACTTCTTCTCACCGTACTGCCCCCCCTTCCTGGCGGGAAAACACAGGCACCGGAACTGCTACATACCCCCGACAATCTCTCCGCCTCCCAGGACCGCGGCGCGGAAGAGGATCTGGGCTTCACCCTCCTGAAAACCCAGAAGCAAACAGTCAGAAGTCAGTTCAAGCCGGGCGAAATTCTGAGCAAGCAGTCCTTGAGCTGGACACGCGCCGGCAAAGAATCCGTGGCGACGGTGGAATTCGAGGGCATCCCAAGAGATAGGCACAGTTTTTCCGGCTCCACGCCCCCGTACGACCAACTCTGGAAAGACGGCGAACTCAGCGGCATCGTCTCGATCGGAGCCAACCTCGGGCCCGCCACCAAGACCCTCGTCATCGAGGAATATCTCCAGTTCCTCCGGCAAGAGAAGTTCCAGATCGCCGCTCCGAAAACGATCTCGACCCTTCCCTTCCTCGAGTCCCAGATCAAATCCGGGAAAGCGGACTACCTCGTGAAAGAGGCCCATGCCGATTACACGCCCGATGCTTTGTACGAGGTGACTCAGAAGAGCACGCTTCTCCGCGCGACCCGCCAACGTCCCGACGGAAAGAAGGAAACTGTTTCACTCATTTTTCCGGCTCAGGAACCTGGCGCGAATGAGCCCATCCCTCTCAAGGGCTTTGCCAAGTGGGTTCGTGCGCGAGAGAGCGGAACGAGCGGCCCCTTGCTTTACCTCAACGCCAGCTGCTGGTCGTCCGTCAATGCCAAGACCGAAATTCAGGAGGTGAGGAGTCCGGCACTGATCGAGATCCCCTCCACGAGTACTGCTTTCACCTTCTCCCACGTCCCGACCAACGCCATGAACATCCTCATCCAGAGCATTCGCTCCGGGAAGACCTTCCCGGAAATGCGAAAAACCCTGGAGGCCAACACCGAATACGCGGCGGGCACCAAGAACCAGTTCACTTTTCCGGATGAGCAAAAATTCAAGGACGACATTCTCGGGGAAAATCGTTTACCCATCCGGGCTCACTTGAAAATCGAATAGCACCCCAAAATGAGCCGGACACCTTCTGGGCAAATTCTGCCTCTCGTGCCTCACGCTCCTGCGCCGATAAGCCTACTAGGAGCAAGGAGGCTTCATCATGCGCTATTCGAGTATTCTCCTGACCACGACCGTGGCCTTGGCTATTTCCGGCGCCCTCACCGGCTGCCGACTGGGCAATCGCCTTGAGAAGATCACCACTCCCGACGACTTGAGCGGCTACTACGAAGTAACCCCAAAAACTCTGCAGTTCTGCGCCAGCACAAGCACCGTCTCGCGCTGCGAGGAAGTCGGAGTGGAGGAACTGCCTGCCATCCTTCAGGTCATGATGACAGACCCGGTTCACCTCAAACGCCTCAGCATCGCTACGAGCGACTACACGGGAGACCTCGAGTTCCGAAACACGCTCACCGGCAATGACGCCATCGCGATCGGAGGCGTCTACGACAAGACCGGCGCCATCGGCGTCGGAGCCAGCGTGACTCCGGAGTGGACGATTCATGAGACCTCCACCACCAGCTGCAAGGGCGCCCACCGCCTGACGGTGCTCGGCACCTTCAGCCGATACGCCTCCCCCAAGCCCATCGCCGAAGGACGAACGGCTTCGGGACGCTTGAACGTCACGATCGAAGGCTCGATTCGGCCGACGGGGCTTTGCCAGCAGACTCTTCCGTATTTCTCGGCGTGCTACTCCGATGCCGACGCGTGCGAGGGCTCGACCGCCGAGGAGAACCAGGCTCTCCAAGCATTCGTCCGCAGCATCTTCGAGCGCTGGGTTGATGCCGGCGCAATCAGCGCGCAAGACATCGCTGACCTGACCGAACTCGCCTACATCGCCCAATACGAGTAACGAGATTATTGCGGCGCATCACAAGAAGTAAGCGGATACCTTTCGATTTCATGCTATGAAGACGGCATGCGCCTGAGCAACAAGATCGTCCTGGCATCCACGAGCAACGACAAACTGCGCGAGATGCGCGCGCTCTTCGAGCGATATCCGGAAGTCGAAATCGTCTCCGCCAAGGGCATCATCGCGAATCCGGAGAAGCTGGCGTTCGCGGAAATTCACGACAATTACACCGATAACGCCACGGCGAAGGCTCGCCTCGCGAACCAGGCCTGTCACTATGTCTGCCTGGCGGACGACACCGGCCTCGAAGTCGATGCGCTCGAGGGACGTCCCGGCGTGCACAGCCATCGCTTCGCGAAACTGACGCCCGGCAGCCCGCATTCAAATCTTGAACAGCACGATGCCAATCGCCGTCTGCTGCTCGAGGAGCTGAAGAAGCGTCCGGACGCCCCGCGTACCGCGCGCTTCGTGACGGTTCTCGCACTGTCGATCGAAGGACTTCTCGTTCACGCCCGCGGCACGCTCGAAGGCTCGATTGCCGAGGAGGCCTCTGGCGGCAACGGATTCGGCTACGATTCGCTCTTCATTCCACAGGGCCGAAAGCTGACTCTCGCGGAGCTCTCCGAACAGGAGAAGAACGCGATCTCTCACCGGGCCATGGCGGTTCGGGCGCTGATGGAAAAACTGAAGGACCTCGGAGTCGTATTCGTGAAGCCGTAACAACGGCCGCGGACATCGCTCGGGATCCGAAAAACCCAGACCTTTCACGCCGCTCGGGGTTTCTCGATAGCGGAGGCCGAAACGACCGCCTCGTAGTCCGCTGGCCGACTCAATAGGAAACCCTGCCCGAAGGTAACCGACGTCTTCTGCAGAAACCGCAACTCCTCTTCGCGTTCGATCCCCTCGACGATCGTTCGTGCCCCAAGCCGTTCAGCAAACCCCAGCAGCTGTTTCAACGTCCGCTGCTGCGTTTTACTTCGGTGAATTCCCTGGGTCACGCAAATGTCGACTTTCATGTAACTCGGATTGAGGAGCGCCAAACGGTCCGAATCGAAGGGAACCTTTCCGATGTCGTCGATCGCGAACTCCACTCCGGGCATGGAGCTCAGTCGCTCGACCTGCCCGAGCATCTCTTTGATGTCGACTAGCTCATGCGAGAAGTCGATCTCGATCACAATAGGGCATCGCGGAGTCGTTTCACGATAACAGTGTTCCAGGAACCCGAGGTTCTGAAGGTAAGAATTGAGGAAGACTTTCGCATTCGGAGGCACCTCATGAAGCCGGCGCAGGATCGTTTGAATCGAAAGTCGATCAAGCTCGTACGCGTTATCGAGACGTGAGGCGACCGCGAAGATGGACTCTTTCTGCGGGCCGAACTCGCGAGGCCAGTCACTCAAGACTTCATAGGCGTGAATGGCCCGGTCCCCCACACTCACGATCGGCTGCAGGAGGTGGTGGTACGGGACCTGCCCGAACAGAATCGCCCCCAGAAGCTCTCGCTCCGGACCTGTATTCTGAGGCAGGCGACTCACTCTTGGGACACGAGGCTTCACCCCAAATGGATCGGCAAGAGCGGAGAAAAACCTGAGCCCTTATAATGCCTTGGAAAAACTGAAGCAATCAAAGGGGATATCTCAAACCCGGAAGTATCAGGCTGGCCCTGACCAAACAGAGCCCGGAATTCTGGGATCAAGGAACCCACGCGGAGTCAAAATACACGGGAGAAGTGCCGATAAGGACTCATGAAGCCTCGACTCCGCTCGTTGCTAATTCCTCTTGGACTTTCAGTGGCAACCAGCCCTCTATTTCAAGCATATGCCATGGAAAGCTGCCTCCCCACCGGCCGCCTCCACCCAGAAATCCACTTCAAGACCAGTGTCTCAGCTCGCTTCGCCCCTGACGGCAACTCGGTCCGGTTCTGTGATGGAGCCCGACTAGCCAAGATAGACCCCGACTCCGGCGCCATACAGTATTTCAAAGCCCACCCATCGAGACCGTGCGACAAGAAGACCCTCTCTCGGCCGTCGACGCCAAAGGAGACCCGAGACCGAACCGACGACATCCAGAAGGCGGCGGCCTTACTGAACACAAAACCGGAGAACATTCAGTTCGCGCAGCTCTCCGGGGACGGCAAGGTGCTGGCATATATCGGGAAGGGAACGATGTCGGCGGAGATCCGACGTATCCCTTCTGGCGAGGTCATAACCACGGTTGCAATGCCAGACGAGATCCGACTCGCTCCCGACGGAAAATCGCTTCTCTTTCTAGGAAGTCTAGGCGGCGCAATCTCAATACTCCAAAGGATCGATCTCACCGAGCAAGCCTGCTTCGACGATGAGCGGCTCAAAGTAGAAGATTCCCCAGAATGCGAGGTCTCCGGGACGAATGCGAATTCCTTCGTTCCCCCCGGCACCGCCCAGGCTCTCGCGAAGACCGCTCAGGAGACCCTCTGCAAATCCGAGTTTAATGAAGCCGAGTGGGACAGTTTCACCGGCCCAGTCCCCAAGGACGGCAACCTTTCCCAAGACCAGATTCAGCGATTCCTGCTGCGGTTCCAGAAGCCCGGAGGCTTCGTTCCCATGCTGCACTCGGGGGTTATCCACGCGATTTCCCAATCTCCCGCGATCCGGCAGAACCCTGATCACTTTCTTGCTGCGCTCGGAGGCGGTGTCCTGTTTGCATCTGGCGAGTATTACGACCGATTCATTCGGCAGGCGGTGTTTCCTCTCTCCAGTCCCTCACTCCCCGCGACGGAGGTTTGCACCACCGAATCAGAGCGCATGCGCATGGCGGAGGCGGCCAAACACTTCCTCGATGCCACCATCTCGCGCACCTGGCCCGAAGGAAAGACTCAGGTCTACGATTGGCAAAGTCTGCGGCCCCTGACTCCGCTCCTGGCGCTACTCCCCGCGGAGAGAAAAACCGCAGCCCTGAGCCGGATTGCCCACACACTTGCGAATGCTGCCGCCGATACGCACGACTTCGGCCGGGTCTTTTACTCCAAGCTCCTGAAGTTCACGAAGAACTACGCGCACCGGCTCCTGGGTGATTCGCCCGCGATCCTCACCGATCTTACCCTGACCCGATTCGGAGATGCGGGCATCCCCGTCCTGCTGTCATCTCATTCCATCGATGGAGAACGAGATGGAGGAAGAACTGATTTCGGCTTCTCGGCCAAGCTGCTTCCGAGAGTCCACCTCGACCGCGCCGCTCCCGTAGGCAAGGTCTTGGCAGATCGCCAGGTCACCTGGAAGACCGGCGGAAAGAACTTCAA
>CAYOWB010000117.1:0-4258 GCA_964407515.1 uncultured Bacteriovoracaceae bacterium | reverse complement strand
AACCTGCCATGTCCGCCGCGACAGTGACATCCCCCGACTACCCGGCGCTCTGGAGGGACGGCACACTCAGCGGCATAGTCGTCGCCGGCACCAATCTGGGCACCAGTGGCGTCAAGGTCATGGATCACTTCCTCAGATACTACCGGGAGCGGGGGTTCAGCTTTCCCGCGGGACCCAAGGAGGTCCCGGACCTGCAAGGCTTCCTCAAGAGCGGAATCACCTCGGGAAAGGTGGACTACCTCGTCAAGGAGGCGCACTCGGATGGAGACGAACGCAATGTCTTCGGACTGGACCGAAAGGCCCGAGTCATGACGGGAGAACGCATCCTTCCAGACGGCAAACGCGAGGTCGTGGACCTGGTCTTCCCGTCTCCGGAAAAAACGGAATCCCTGCTGCTACCCAATGCGGACTTCGGCAGCTGGATCCGGGAGAGGGAAAAGGCAGGCGGAGGCCAATTCGTGTACTTCAACACTTCCTGCGGGTCCGCCGCCAAAGCCGTCAACGAGATTCAGGAGGCTCAATCGCCCCTGCTTCTTGACCTTCCCACTGTGACACCCATGTCAGTATTTCAGAACTCTCCGACGAACACCGAAGTTCTGCTGTTGGACGGCTTCCGTAACGGGCTGGACTTCGAGGCCCTTCGCGTCGCGATGAAGGGAAATGATGAATTCCGGGAAGGCAGAAGTAACCGGATCGTTTTCCCGGACGAAGAGGAATACCAAGCACAGGTCACCAAGATGGTTCAGAACCCTGTATCGACCGACATCACCGTCCGGGGGCCCGACGGGAAGCCTTTTGTCCTGGACTCACCGTAAGGCTCCCCCTTCAAGGCCTCCAGAGATAACTGTAGAAGAGCCACTTCAAGTATTCCCAGACGGTGACGCGAATACCGTGGGTGCTCGATCGCCACTCTCCAGGCTCAAAAGGCTCTTGGTACACCGATAGAGTCTCGACCTGGGTCGGAACTCCGGCGGAAAGGAACACGCGGGCAAAGACATACCGCGACCGCAGCATATGATAGCGCGAGGTAATAAGCAGGATCCGGCTCCACCCCCGCTCCCGGGCATAACGAACCGCCCACTGGGCATTCTCGGCAGTATTGGCGCTTTCTCTTTCAAGAATCACGTGTTCCGGACGAAGCACGTCCGTGACTCCACGACGGACGGCCCGAGTCACTACGGTCCAGTTCGACTGCGGCCCCATCCCGGAGATCAGAAGAAGCGGCGGGTCTCCAGGCAACGGCGCGTTTCCGGCCCCCCGGACGGGCTGGTTCGCAAGTTCCCAGTACCGGTACCAGATGTCCCCGGCGAACGCGATCCGACCCCGTCCCCCGGAAAGAACGACGATGGCATCCACCTGGGGCAGATGGACCCCATCGACCGTATCCTGGTACTCGTAGATCTCCCCAGCGTTCACCAAAGTCCACAAAACCACCAAAATTCCGGCCAAAACAGCGGCGATTGAAAGTCGGCGCACGAGTCGCCGGCGCTTTCGCCAGGTGAGCCATTTCTTTGGGCGCCACGCAGAATTCACGTTCGCCCCCCTCCACTTGGATTTTCTGTCTTGCAAAACTGGAGCGACTTAACTAGGGTGGGAACCCTCGATTTATCTAAGGAAAGGTTTACGCCATGGCACGTGTTTGCGATTATTGCGGAAAAGGTCCTGTTACCGGGCATAAGGTTTCTCACTCGAACATCAAGACGAAAACACGCTGGCTCCCGAATCTCAAGCAGATGAAGGCGGTCGTGAATGGAAACACCCAGACCGTCCGCGTGTGCAGCCGCTGCGTTCGTTCTGGCAAAGTCGTCCGCCCTGTGAAGCGTACTTACAAGGGCGAAACTCAGGCCAAGTCGGCCTGAGCGACAGCTTCGATTTCGACACTCACATCTTTAGGCAGCCTGGACACCTCAATGGTCGACCGGGCCGGCGGGTCATTTCTAAAGTACGAGCTATAAACCTCGTTGACCTTCGGGAAGTCGTTCATCGACTTCAGAAAGATCGTGGTCTTCACGATCTTGTCCAGGCTGCTTCCCGCTTCTTCCAATACCGCTTTTAAATTCTCCATAACCTGACGAGTCTGCGTCTGGACGTCCGTTCCGACGATCTGCCCCGAAACGGGATCGAGCGGAATCTGCCCCGAACAGAAGATCAGTCGGTTGATACGGATGGCCTGGCTATAGGGGCCGATCGGCTGCGGGGCCTTGGACGTCAGGATGACTTCCTTCTCGTTGTTCTTGCTCATGACTCAGCTCCTTGCCTTCTCGGCGATGGCTTCCAAACGCGCTTCAAGTTCCTTGCGATACTGCTGAAGGTCGATGTTACGACGGGCGACTCCCGTGCGCATCGCCGCTTCGGCAACAGCGACCGACTCCCAAACCAGGACACGGGGATCAAACGGCTTCGGAATGAGGTACTCTCGGCCAAACTGAAAAGTCTGTCCGCCATAGGCACGGCTCACGCTCTCCGGAACAGGCTCCTTGGCAAGCGCGGCGAGCGCCCTCACCGCCGCCATCTTCATCTCATCATTGATCGCCGTCGACATCGTATCCAGCGCTCCGCGGAAGATGAACGGGAAGCCGAGGACGTTGTTCACCTGATTGGGGTAATCGGACCGGCCGGTAGCCATCACGACGTCGGATCGTACACGGAACGCGTCTTCCGGAAGAACTTCCGGCTCCGGATTGGCCATCGCGAAGACGATCGGATCACGAGCCATGCCTTTGAGCATGTCCGGACTGATCCCATCCTTCACCGAGACACCTACAAAAGCATCGGCGCCTTCGAGCGCCTCCCCGACCGTGCGCTTATCCGTCACGGCGGCGAAGCGTTCTTTGTAATGATTCATCCCCTCGCGGCGCCCTTTGTAAATGACGCCCTTCGAGTCGGTCATGATGATGTTTTCGCGACGAACGCCCAGCTGCAGGTAGAGATTCGCGCACGCGATAGCCGCGGCGCCGCCTCCGCAGAAGACCACCTTCATATGGGAGATGTCTTTGCCGACGATCTCCGCCGCGTTCAAGAACGCCGCGCCGCTAATCACGGCGGTGCCGTGCTGGTCATCGTGAAAGACCGGAATCTTCAACCGCCGCTTGAGCTCCTCTTCAATGAAGAAACACTCGGGGCCTTTAATATCCTCGAGATTGATTCCGCCGAAAGTCGGCTCAAGCATCTCACAAGCGCGCACGACATCTTCCGCGGAATGCACCTTCAGCTCGATGTCGAACACGTCGATGTCGGCGAACCGTTTGAAGAGTACGCCCTTCCCTTCCATGACCGGCTTCGCGGCGTGAGGACCGATATTCCCCAGCCCCAGGACCGCGGTTCCATCCGAGATGACCGCGACCAGGTTTCCCTTCGCCGTATACTCATACGCGAGCGCAGGATCCTCGGCGATCTTCCGGCAAGGCTCGGCTACACCAGGCGTGTATGCCAGCGAGAGCTCCTTTTGCGTGGAGACCGCCTTGGAGGGAATGACTTCGATTTTTCCTTTGCGTCCGCGGGAATGGTACTCGAGCGACTCTTCGTAAATCGACTTTTGGATCGACATAGTCCTAACTTAACGGGAGCTTTGGGGATTCAAAAGCAAAAAGGATTTTGGGGCGGGTCGCCCCTATGGCACATTTATAAAGAGGCAGGGAGGCTGACGTATTCGCATGATGCGGATCATTAACCGAGACTGGAGACCCAACTGGCCAGTGAGCGCGGCATATGCCGCCTGCACTCTTGCCACTTTGGCGCTAAGCACGACGGATACGCTTGCAGCCAGCCCGCTGCGGGTTTGGAAGAATCGCTACGAATTCTCCGGCGCGGCAGGCATCCAGCCCTCCTTCAGCTATTTCTCGACCAATACGAACTTCCTGTCGGACGGCAGCCAGGTCATGCCGCGCTACTTGAACCGCTACACCTTAATGCGAACGGATCTGGACCTCTCCTACGGAATCGCTCCATACCTCACCGTCTACGGTCAGGCTTCCTGGGCAGCCGTGAACCTGGACTATACGCTGCAGCCCGGCAATACCTTCGGCTTTGCCGACCAAACCCTGGGCTTCACCGTGCACGTGAGCACCCCCGGCGGCTACGAGGTCAACCCCGAGCTGGCGGGCATTTCCGATCGCGGTTGCTACAAGGTCTTCAAGGACCCACGCGAGGCCTGCGCAGGCGCCGACCTGGTGACCACCGACGTCTGGACCAGCATGGGCTTCGAGGCCGAGAACGAGGTGCGGCGCAAGGCCTTTGCACAGTGGTGCGTCGACGAAGC
>CAYOWB010000116.1:11028-11276 GCA_964407515.1 uncultured Bacteriovoracaceae bacterium | reverse complement strand
CGACACCCTCACTGACGAAGATGTCTCGCGCTATTCCCTCAAGAACGTTTCCACCCTGCACTTGCACCGACGCGACTGCGCCGCGCTCCTGGAAAAGATGGAAAAAGATCTGGCCTCGCTCTCACGCGCCAAATCAGTTTCCCTGGAATCCGGCTTCGAAATCTCGAAAGCGACCTTGGAGGCCGCCCGCGAGGTCACTCGCCACTTCGGCCTGATCGAAATCAGGAATGACATTGCGCGCTGCCGAC
>CAYOWB010000116.1:10728-10967 GCA_964407515.1 uncultured Bacteriovoracaceae bacterium | reverse complement strand
CTTTCTCGAAAGAAGACTACACGATCTCGCACAGCCTGGTATTGGCCTATGTCGCATCGACGATCGCAATGAAGATGAATTGGACCTCGGAGCAGACCTTGCTCAAACTCTCGCTCGCGGCGGTCCTGCACGATTTCACCCTGAGCGATGAGAGACTGGCACGCTTCGTGAGCACACAGGAGTTCACAGTGGCCAGCATCGACGGCGCGTTTCCAGCAGCGCTGATCGAGGAATTCACT
>CAYOWB010000116.1:7132-10714 GCA_964407515.1 uncultured Bacteriovoracaceae bacterium | reverse complement strand
CGGCGCTCGTCCGCCAGATGGATGAACTTCCACCCGACACCGATCTGATCATCTTGCAGCACCACGAAAGACCGGACGGAAGCGGCTTCCCTCGCGGCCTCACGCACACCCGGATCGGCACTCTCGCCTCGCTCTTCATCCTGGCAGAGGACCTCGTGCATCACTCGGCGCGAAACGGCGGACGCTGCGACCTTCACGTGTTCAAGGAAGAATACGGCCCCACTTACGGCGCCGGCCACTTCAAGCGAGTCTTCAAGTCTTTGCCGTCGTGAGGGACTCGGACGGGAAGTAACACACGAAATCGGCCCCCTTGCCGACCTCGCTCACCACCTTCACGGTTCCGCCGTGCCGCTGCATGATGTGCTTCACGATCGCCAGACCCAGCCCCGTGCCACCGACTTCCCTCGAACGCGCTTTATCGATCCGGTAGAAGCGCTCGAATAAACGCGACTGATGTTCGACCGGGATTCCCGGCCCCGTGTCTGTCACATGAAGCTCGACATCCGGCTTCCAGATCACGTGAATCCGGCCGCCCGACGGAGTGTATTTATGCGCGTTATCGAGCAGATTAGTCAGGACCTGTTCCAGCCGGACGGGATCCGCCCACACGGTCTCGACCTGGGCATCGAGACAGATAGTCTGATTCTTCTTCTGAAGATTCGGGACGAGCTGCTGAATCACTTTGTTCGTCGCCTCGCGCACGTCGACTCTTTGCTTCTGCACAAGCTCGGACCCACTTCGCGAATCCAGTGCTGAAAGATCCAGAAGGTCCGACACGAGCCGCATCAGACGATCCGTATTGCGGGCAATCACTTCCACGAAGCCCGGAGTGATAGGGCGGCTCTCCCGGGCGTCCTCCAACAGCGTGTCCGCATACCCTTTGATAGCCGTCAGCGGAGTCCGGAGCTCATGGGACACATTCGCCACGAACTCGATCCGCATCTGTTCGGAACGCTTCAGTTCCGTCACGTCGCGGAAAATACCGAGCGCGCCATAGATCCGCCCCTTCTCGTCCCGCAGTGGCGACACGGAGAGGGAATAGTAACGACGTTCACCGGACTGTCCGAAAGCGAACGACGGCAATTCCGCCGGACGTCCGCTCTGGATCACGTTTCTGTACGTGGAAAGGATCTCCGGCTCCCGAAACAGCTCCCACAGCTTGCGCTCATACACGGCCTGCATCCCGGAACAAAACACCGCGGCGAAGCGTTGATTGAAGAACAAAGGCAACTCATCACGAGTGACCGACAGCACGGCATCCGTCACGGATTCCAGGAGCGTCGACATCCGCTGGCGTTCCTGCGAAAGAATCTCCGCGTTCTGTTCCAGGCTGCGGCGGATTCCTTCGATCGAATCCTCGAGATCCGACCACTCATCGTAGACGTGCTCCTCCTCGGCGGGAGTGCCACCGGCTCCGGGCAACTCTCTGGCCCGAAAGAGAAGCCTGCCGAGCGGCCCCAGCATCTGCGAACCCGACCATAGAGTCGTCACGGCCGCCATCAGCGACACAGCAACCAGGAAGATCAGCAACGAACGATCGAACGTCTGAAGCATTCCGCCCAGACGTTTCATCGGTAGCGCCACGCGTACCACATAAGACCGATCACGAACCGCATGCGCTTGATAGAGGGTCGCGAGATGAAGCGTCGCACTCTCTCTCAGACTCTGCCCAAAGCCGGTCTGCCACGCCTCGCGGATTTCCGGACGCGCGCCATGATTCTCCATCTGACTGGGATCACTGTGCGAGTCGCAGATTACCTCCCCTTCCTTGGATACCACCGTCCACCGGTAAGACGTCCCGGCGGCGCGTTTCTCGCACCAGGCACGATCGGGCGTCTTGATCAAGGCGTCGGAAAGACTGACGAGCGTGTCACGCAGCTGTCCCTCCACCTGCTCGATGAAGTGCTGCTTGAAAAAATGGCGCATGGCGAGTCCAGATACGCCGAAGAAAACTACCGCTAACAAAATCGGAAGCAACGTGCTTCTAAGAAAGACTTTCCAGGGAAAGATCCAGGTCCGCTTCATGCTTCGTGTCGCACCCGATATCCGACACCACGGATGGTCTCGATCAGATCACCTGTCTGCCCTAGCTTCTTCCGAAGCCCGAAGACATGCGTATCGACGGTGCGATCCACGACAACCACGCCGTTCCCCTGGACCATCTCGATGAGCCTCTGACGCGAAAGCACCTTCCCCTGCGCGCCGACCAACGCCACCAAGAGTTTGAACTCAGAAGGCGTGAGCTGAACGCTCCCTTCCGGGCCCATGACCTCATGCCTTCCGGTGTCGATCGTGAACTCGCCGAACTTCAGGCGATCCGATGCGGCCGACTCAATCGTCGCAGCTCCCGCTTTGGCTCTTCTCAACAGGGCCGCGACCCGCGCGAGCAGCACCGGGATTTCAAAAGGCTTGGTGACATAGTCATCCGCGCCCGCCTCGAGTCCAGCGATCACATCGGCGCTTTCTGCCTTGGCGGTCACCATCAGGACGGGCATCCGCCGGTTGATGAGCTTGCAAAGCTCGATACCGGACACTCCGGGCAGCATCCAGTCCAGGACTGCCAGATCGTACTTCTCGTTCCTGAGCCGTTCCAATGCGACTCCGCCATCCCCACATGCGATGACTTCGTAATTCTTCCGGTTCAGATGCAGCCGAATCAGTTCCAGCACATCCGACTCGTCTTCCACCACCAAGATCCGTTCCTGAGAGCTCATCTATGCACCTCGATCACCGTTTCCGCGCGAGCGGAATGGCGGACATCCTCCCCGCTGATCGCGAAAATGACGTCCTCGGCGATGTTCGTCGCATGATCGCCGATCCGTTCGAGGTTTCTGGCGATCAGAATCAGGTTCAGCCCCTGTTCGATCTCATCCGGCTTGCCCTTCATATGCTCGAGCACGTCACGGAAGATCTTGTGTTTCAGGGCGTCCACCTTATCGTCGCGCTTCAAGACGTCTCGCGCCAGCGACTCGTCGTGACGCACGAACGCATCGAGCGCTTCACGCACCATGAAGCGGGTTTCCTGGAACATCACCGGCAGGTCGACCAGCGGCTTGAACGGTTTGCCTTCCAGGTACTTCTGAGAATTCTGCGAGATGTTGACCGCCTGATCGCCCATCCGCTCCAGGTCCGTGCTAATACGAAGAATCGCGACGATGAGCCGCAGGTCCACGGCCAGCGGCTGCTGAAGCGCAAGGAGCTGCACGCATCCTTTATCGACTTCCATATGCGCACGGTTCACCTTGCTCTCGATCTCGCCGACTTCGCGAATCTTCTCCGGAATCCGGTCAACCAGCGCCTCAGTGGCTTTCTCGATCGCGGCCTCCACGAGGCCAGCCATCTCGACCAATTTTTCCTTCAGCTCATTGAGACAAACGTCAAAGTGTCGGGTCATATCAACCGAACCTTCCCGTGATGTATTGCTCCGTTTTGTTCTCCCGCGGACGAGTGAACACCTGCGAAGTCTCTCCGAATTCCACCATTTCTCCGAGCAAAAAGAAAGCCGTCCGATCCGAGATCCGGGCAGCCTGTTGCATGTTATGAGTGACGATCACGATAGTAACCTTTCCCCGAAGCTCGGAG
>CAYOWB010000116.1:4857-7056 GCA_964407515.1 uncultured Bacteriovoracaceae bacterium | reverse complement strand
AAGGACTGAAGGCTCGACCGCCAGCGCGCGGGCGATGCACAAGCGCTGCTGCTGCCCTCCTGAGAGCCCTCCAGCCGGCTGATACAGCTTGTCCTTGACCTCATCCCAGAGTGCCGCGTCGCGCAAACTCCGCTCCACGACCTCCTTCAAGACCGTGCGACTCTTCACGCCCGTGAGCTTCAGACCCACGGCCACGTTCTCGAACAGTGACATCGTGGGAAACGGGTTCGGCTTCTGGAAGACCATTCCGATTTTTCTCCGAACGGTCTCGGGATCAATCCCGCTGGCATAGATATTCATTCCATCGATCGTCACCTCGCCGCGGACGGAGGCACCCGGGACTTCCTCATGAAGGCGGTTGATGCAACGAATAAAGGTCGACTTGCCGCAGCCGGACGGACCGATGATGGCCGTGACCGTCTTCGCGGGAATCTCCGCCGACACGCCTTTCAGAACGTGGGTCGTACCGAACCAGGCATGGAGCTGCTGGGTCGTAAGCGCTGTATTCATGCTTTACCTCCGGGGATCCGCAACAACAGGCGGGTGAAGAAATTCAAAAAGAAGACCACGAGCAGCAGCACCAGTGCGCCACCCCACGCGAGCCGGTGCCATTCAGGATACGGGCTGATCGCGTAATTATAGATCTGCACGGGCACCGTCGCGATCGGCTGATCCGGACGGAAAGACCAGAGCCGGCTGCTGAAAGCCGTGAACAGCAAGGGCGCCGTTTCGCCCGACACGCGTGCGACGGCGAGAAGCACGCCGGTCGAGATTCCTCGCAGACTGCCCCGCAAGACGATGAACAAGACCACCTTCCAGCGCGGAATTCCGAGAGCGAGTCCTGCCTCACGGATGTGCGTCGGAACCATCTTGAGGAGTTCCTCGGTGGTCCGCGCTACGGTGGGCACCATGAGGATCGCCAGAGCGATTCCGCCCGCGAAGGCCGAGAACCGCTTCATCGTCACGACGATCATCGCGAACACGAACAGGCCGACGACGATCGAAGGAATACTGGCAAGAAGATCCACGCTGAATCGGACGACCTGTGCGAACCGTCCTCGCGCATACTCGGACAGGTAGACACCGGTCATCATGCCCCACGGCACGCCGATCAACGCCGCAATTCCGACGACGATCAGACTACCGATGAAGGCATTGGCCATCCCCCCGCCCGTCTCGCCCACCGGCACCGGTAGCGCCGTGAATAGAGACCAACCGAGGGCTTGCGCGCCCTGCGAGAGCACGTATGCGAAGATACAGATCAACGGAATGACCGCGCCGAGCGCAGCCAGCACGAGAAGAGTTCTTGCGATGCGATCCTTGAGGGTTCTTCGGAACAGCTGATTCATAGCACTTCCTCATCGCCCGGTCTTGAGCGAAGCACGCCAGACGAACAAGCGCGCGACGCTGTTGATACTGAAAGTCACCACGAAGAGGAGCAATCCGATCTCCGCGATCGCCGCGAGATGCAGTGTCCCCACCGCCTCGGCGTACTCGTTCGCGATCAAGCTCGCCATCGTTTGTGCCGGATCGAAAAGCGACGCCGAAATGGCCGTTCGATTTCCGATAACCATCGTCACGGCCATAGTCTCGCCCAAGGCCCTTCCGAGCCCCAGAATCACTGCGCCGAGCACGCCCGACTTAGCGTTGGAGAGAACCGAAAGTCTCATCATCTCCCAACGGGTCGCTCCGAGAGCAAGAGCCGCCTCGCGCTGCGTGGAAGGAACGGCGGCGAAAACTTCGCGTGAGATCGAAGCAATCGTCGGAATGATCATGACTGAGAGAATCAGTCCTGCCGCCAGCATTCCGACTCCGTAAGGAGGTCCCTGGAACAACGGCAGAAAACCGAGGCTCGAACCGAGCACCGGCTCCACGTACTCACGGAGCAGCGGCGCCAACACGAAGACACCCCAAAGGCCGTAGACGACGCTGGGGATAGCCGCCAGCATCTCCACCAGAAAGCCCACCGACTTAGCCACCGACTTGGGTGCGAGCTCGTTCAAGAACAACGCGATCCCCACGCTCAGGGGTGCCGCGATGAGGATCGCAAGCAGAGACGATACAACGGTCCCGTAAATAACGGGAAGGGCGCCGAACTGCTGGTTCACCGGATCCCACACGGTCCCCGTCACGAAAGAGAACCCGAACTGCCGGATCGCCGGGAGTGCGCTCTTGAACAGGAAGAGCGCGATCAGGAGC
>CAYOWB010000116.1:0-4835 GCA_964407515.1 uncultured Bacteriovoracaceae bacterium | reverse complement strand
CGACGGCCGGCAACTCTATGGCCCGGGCGGCAATCCGGTCCGCACGACGCACATCGCGGGGAGCACGTGTCCGCCGCCAGATTCGTTGGGTCTTCAGCGCCATCACCGGCTCGACTACCTGGTTCACGACTACCTTACCTCAATCGTCGAGACAGTCTTCTGAACCTTCGCTGCGAGGGACTGGGGCAGAGGCGCATAATGCAACGGGGCCGCGAGCTTCTGTCCGTCTTTCAGCGCCCACTGAAGGAACTTCACGATGTGCTGCCCTTTCTGAGCAGGCATCTGACGGTAAACCAGAATATACGTGAAACCGCTAATCGGATATGCATCCGCGCCATCCGCATCGGTCAGGGACACGCGGTAATCCGCCGGAATCTTCTTGAGATCGCCAGCTGCGGCGCTCACGGACTTCATCGACGGCAGCACGTATTGCTTCTTCTTATTCAGGACTGCCGCGTACGCCATGCCGTTGCTCTCGGCATACACGAGCTCCACGTAACCGATGGCGCCGGGGGTCTGCTTCACCATTGCGGAGACGCCTTCGTTCCCCCTCCCTCCGAGCCCAACCGGCCAGTTCACAGCCGTCCCGCTTCCGGTGCGAGTCTTCCATTCGGGGCTCACCTTCGCTAGAAAGTCCGTGAAGATCGCGGTCGTCCCGCTACCGTCCGAGCGGCGCACCACGACGATAGGCTGACTCGGAAGAGTCACGCCTTTGTTCGCGGCCACGATCCGCGGGTCATTCCAGGTCTTAATCCTGCCAAGATAGATATCGGCGATCACATCGGGAGGAAGCTTCAGGCCTTTCTCGATCCCTTTGACATTATAAGTGACCACGACTGCGCCGAGTACCGTGGGAATATGGAGGACCGGCGTCTTCGCCCTGGAAAGCAGCTCATCCGTCATAGGCGCATCCGTCGCACCAAAGTCGACCGTCCCTTCGAGAAACTGACGGATACCGCCTCCGCTTCCGATGGACTGGTAGTTGATCTGCGCCTTGCTATCGACCTTCTGGTACTCGGAGATCCACTTCGAATAGAGAGGATACGGAAAGGTTGCTCCCGCGCCGTTAATCACTTCCGCCTGCGCGGTGGCGGTCAACACACAGAGACATGCCATCACCGTACTGAAAATCGCCGCTGCCTTCTTCATAAAGGTCCTCACTTGTGACGGCATTTCTACCGAAGCAAGGGCCCGGCTTTCGTCAGAAAACGGTCAGGATTGCATCGTCCCGGTTAAGTTTGCGTTAAGACGACGGGTTTTCAGGCCGCACGTTTCTTATCCGGCCCGGTCTGGTTCATTTCGAGTACGCGGAATTGAAGCACATCATTGAGGTCGCTGTATCGGACCAGCCCCACTAGAACCCCGTTTTCAAGGAGCGGCATCGCCCCGTAGGGTGCGGAGCTCAAATCTTCGAGGGACTGCTCGATGGGATCATTGACGTCCATGGTCTTGACGCCGCTCTCCATCATCTCGCCGACCCGGACCCCGCTCCAGCGGTCACTCGGAATCCGGCGCATGTCAATGAGACCAATGAGGCCGGCTTGACCGTCCGTCGGCGCCCCCTCGGTGCGGCGGCTGATCCGCACGGGCATGACCATGGTTCTGAGGCGAAGCATCTGTTCCGCGGCCGTCTTCAGCGACTGCTCTTCGGTCAAGGGGTCGACCCTCAGACATCGCCAGCCTTCAAGCCCGCGAGCAGCTTTCGGCTGAACTGCAACACGAGCTCGGCGTTAGCGAGCGAATAGACGAAGAAGGCAATCAGCATGAGCAGCAGATTGAGACTCAAGAACCCGAGAATTCCCATCACCCACGCGAACACCTTGCTGACCCGAACGGCATTCTGGGTGGCGCGCATCTGCCCCTGTCGCACGGCCATGAGGGACCGCAGTGCCCGGCCTCCGTCGAGCGGGAACGCGGGAAGCAGATTGAAGACCCCCAGCGCGATATTCACCCGGCCGACCCAATAACAGAAGAGATCGAGCGACGGCGATGTCGTGAGCCTTCCCAGTCCCAGAAGAATAGCGCCGATGGCGAGGCTTACAATCGGTCCGATCACCGCGAGCTTGAACTCGGCGTACTTCCGGTCAGGAATGCGCTCCATCTCCGAGGCCCCCCCGAGCATCATCAGCGAGACACCTTTGACCTCGACTCCTTGGGCTTGCGCAACGAAGACGTGACCGAATTCGTGGACGGCCACGGATACGAGCAGCGAGAATGCGAACACGATCGCCCAAGCGACGGGACCGCCCGACACGGACGTCGGGTCGATTCCGGACTGTTGCACTACTAGCGGAAACTGCAGCGCCGCTACGAAAACGACGTAGAGGAGCAAGAGCAGCAAGCTAATGTGGACCTTGAGATCAACGCCTCGGATTGTCGCAATCCGCCATCCATGGAGTCCGCGCATCATAGCGGTCCAGGACTGCAAGTACGACGCCGCAGACAGGCGTTACTTCCACTGACGCGGCGGGCCCGTATCTCGGGGCTCGTTCCCTTAGCGACGGTACTGAGCGATCTTGTCCAGACCGGCCTTGAGGCCTTCGTGCACCGCACGAACCGCTTCCGGAGCCCAATTCTTGCGGTCAGCGCGGATGAACGACGTCTTATCGACGCGGTTATCGAACCGGCCGATGGGCAAATAGTACGTCTTGCTGTGCGCCTTCACGGTGATCGTACCGGACTTCTCGGAGTGCTCTTCGAGCCAGTTCATGTCATCGGTGCCGTAGTCGTTCATCATGACGTCGATCGGCACGCCGTGGTGCAGGATCGAGCCCGGATCGTTCGGATCGGTGCGCTCGTAGTTTTTGCGGCGCGATTCTTCAGGAGTGACCCAGACATAAAGGATGCTAGAGCGCTCGAGGATCGTCTGAGACAGGAGACGCAGCGAGTACTGATAGCCGAACGGATCTTTCAGAGGCAGTTCAGAGCCATGGGCGCCGCCGCGAGCGAATTCGATCACGATCGTTTTACCCTTGAGGTCCTGAGCGGAGTTCTCGTTCTTTTCGTTGAGCATCTGACGCGCTTCAGCTTCGAGCGAGTCACTGACCCCACGGAGCGTTTCTGCGTCGATCTTCTCGAGAATCGTGCGGGCACCGACCCTCTTTGAGGCCTGATCGATGCGCTCGATCAGGTGCTGCGCGGCCGACTTAGGATGATGCTGACGGTGTGCCAGCAGGTCGTCGTAATCTTCATTGATGAGTTCGATGAGCGTGCCCCAGTCGCGCGGGTCACGGAAAGGCTTGTCGCCGGATTGGAAGTAAACACGGTCTTTGCCACGCTTCGCCAACTGGTCGTCGATCTGGCGCATCATGTGGACGTACGGAAAGTCGTCGAGCTGGACCGTCGGGCCCATGTGGAAGTCATTGCGACACTGATCGGGCGTCAGGTTCGCCATGTAACGACGGACTTCCGACTTGCCCGAAGCAGGAAGCGCGAGAAGAAGAACGGTGTCCAGAATTTGCGACTGTGCGTTGCTCATATCGATAAGCCCTCTTGTGACGAATAGGTCTATACAAGGTCCCCCGCCCGATCAAGGTATTTTCAGGCTGTGCGTCAGGGGTGCGGGCGCTCGGGGTGCGGGCGCTCGGGGTGCGCGTCAGGGGGTACGGTGCGGTTAGTGTGGGCCACTCTGGTGTGGGCCACTCTGGTGTGGGACCGCCCACAGCCCATCAAGAAGTTCCGCATCCCGGTCCTGGTGCCCAAATGGACTGAATAGGATTGAAGCCCGCCTCTCTCGCGTCGCACATTAATTGATCACTCCGCTCTGATACGCGCAAGCCTCCGACATGGGCCTGCTTTTCAGACGGATACTAGCGCACGCAATCTACCATCCACGCATGCCCCTCCGACTGCCCGCTCATCGCCTGCGGACGAGGTCATCACTCAACCTTCTGCGCCCAAGCGGTCGCACACTCCGCGTATCCTTACGGCGTATCCTTACGGCGTATCCTGACCGCGCTGTCCTCGCCACTTTGGGCACATGCGACCGATTCTTTGCCAGCGGCTGTGCACGTCCGCCCGCCACTCTTGGACCCTCCGCCTATTCCTTCGCCAGTCGCCTGTCTAAGTGCCCCCACCACTCTCCGCGCAAGCAACCTCCGTCTTCACCAATCCCTGTCTTCGCGCCATCAGGGCGTTATGTTCTTTGCAAAGGATCCGCAGATTTTCCGGTTCATGACTACCACCGTACGCATAGGGTTTGACGTGGTCGAGCTGAAGCCCGAACGTCGAACCGCACCGCTTCCCCGTTCGTGAATCAACGTAGGTACATGAGCAGTCCTCTCGAAATGCCTCTCGCCGATTCCTCACAGGCACATATCGTGACTCCGGAAGATTGAATTCCGGCGGCACCTCCGGGACCGGCCCATCACTGAACGCCGGCATGGCGAGCGGGTTGTCGTCATATGTCTTAGGTGCCTTTCCCTGTGATGACTTCGCTGGCGAAGTGCGGGGATTGTCTCCGCCATTCGACTTCGCTGGCGAAGTACCGGTACTAAATCCACCTGTCAGCTTCGCTGGCGAAGTCTGGACTGGTCGCTTCGATTCCACACCCTCGTGCCTTTGACGTTGCTCGACCGACGTCCCCTTCCCTTGGCTCTTGACCTCCCCTGACCTCCGCAGCTCATCGCGTTCTTCTCGTGCCGTCTTTCTGAGCGGGTCGACTTTTCTAAGAACGATCTCAGCCATCTGGTCCAGAAGCTCTTGATACGATCGCCCCTTCAGCCGGTGTGCGAGAAGATCGCGAATCCGATCCAGCTTCTGGAGCAAGTCCTGATCAATGACCATCCGGATCTCGCTTTGAGTCGCATTGACTGCCCGCTCCGTTTCTTTCGGAA
>CAYOWB010000115.1:5932-11428 GCA_964407515.1 uncultured Bacteriovoracaceae bacterium | reverse complement strand
TTCTTCTGGAACTGGTCCTCAATCACTTCCCGGCCTATCAGCTTGAGCAGGAGCGATTCATCGAGAAGCTGCTCACCCCCACGACCGTCGACGGACTCATGAAGGGGTACGTCGATCAGTATCTCTTCTCCGGTTTCACAGCGCTCCTGCTCCTGCACGTGGCCGCGAAGTTCACTCGCATCGAGCCCGTCATCACGCCGGTACTCCGAGGACTGAACCCGCTCATCAGCGGCTACCTGTCATCAGCGACCGCGCTCATCGTGGCGGACACGCTCTACCAAGCCCAGGAGCTGAACCACACCCGCGAACGCGCGGAACAAGCGAACGGCGGTTTTTTCACAGCGGCGGGCGGAGGCCTGTCGACTCCCTTCGTAAGCTACGAAGAGATGCGGGGCGCGCGCTCCACCTATGACTTCGCCCAGCTGATGTTCGCCGGACGTCTGGCTCTTGACGTGGGACTCATGTACCTCCCGATGGCCAAGAGCGCGTTCTTCAGACTCGGCAGCGAAGAGAGACTGGCCGCTCTCAAACAAGCGTTCGCAAGTCTTCGGGCTCAAGGAGGTACCCAGTGACGGGAATACTCAAGACCCTCACCTCCACGCTGCTCACCTCAGTACTGATCGCGATGATGGCACTGCCCTCGTCCGCCTCGACGGATGCGCTCAACCCCTTGCTCGACTCTTATCTCAAGGCGAGCCGGGAGGAAAACCGCCTGGAACAGACCCTCTACGGCTCACGCATCCGCAAACTGCTCTTCGAGCATCCAGGTTCACAGACCTACATCGAGGGACTCGAAGCCATCGATCGCCGCATGACCGAGGCCCCGGAAGCCACTCTCGACCTGGCGCGACGGCTTCAGTTCCATTGGGAAGCTCAGTACGGCACCGGCTTGTCGGCCCGGCATTCGCGCGAAGTGCGTGCAGGCACGGAGATTGGCGCCGTCATCGGCATCACCGCATTGGGCGCGGCCTTGCTCTCTCGTCCGCATGCAGCGCCCCGTTACTTCAGGCTCGTCCGCCATCTTTTCCCGCTGGCCGGCGCGGGTGCGGGCGCGGCAGCTCCGGATGCCTTGGCGGCGCTCGGGATTCGAGGCGAAGAAATACCGCCCTCTCCTGCGCACGTCATGAACCTCGGACTCGGCTCGATCGAGGAGCCTTCCGGCGACGACACCCTCACGAAAGACATCGCCATCCTGATGACTTCGGCCACGGCCTCCTCGGTAGCCTACGACCTGCTCAAGCTCACTCAAGCACTGAAGTGGGCGAACCGCGCGGCCACTCCCGCGAAGGTCCATCCGGCCGCTCTCGCCGCAAGCATCGCCATCGGGGTGATTGTCGAAGGTGGCCTCGAAACGGCCATCGACGCGACCGAACTGAAACGCCTCCGAGGAAAACTGACCACGGCGGCCAGCCAAGTCCGCGCGGCCGCATTGAGCGGAGATGCCGCTCGTGCCCTGAAACAGGCGCACCTTCTCACTCAAGCGTCCATCCAACTCTCCGCTTATCTGCGCCGCCCCGCCCTGGATGCCCTGAAGCGATTCGGAGAACAGGCGGACTCGGCCGCGTTCGAAAGTCTGATGATCGAACTGCGCTCCCTCGGGATCACCGGCCAGATCGACTCCGACTACGAAGGCTACCTCGTTCGCGCGCGACTCGCCCGAGGCGGTCACGCTGGCATCAGAGACTTGAGCCTACGCGCACAGACCCGCGCCACGCAGTACGAGCGGAGCTTCGAGCGCTGGCTCCTTCAGGCCGAAACGAATCGTGGCAGCACGCTGAACGACTCTGAGCGCAAGGACGAGTTGACGCGCTTCCTCAGTGCCCTGGACCAGTCGAAGGACCGAGAGCTTTCCTCGCGGCTTATCGCCGGAAAGGGGCTCGAATCCCCAGCATCCGTACTTCTCCAAACAGCGGCCTTCCTGAGAAACACGGGGATCGAGTACCTCGACGAATACTCTGAACTACTCCAGTCCATGGTTGGCCGGAATGAATTCCTCTTCTCGGAGGTCTCCTCGCAATGAACCGAATCCTCGTCTTCCTCATGACTCTTCTTCTCACTCTGACGGCGGCAATGTCCGAGGCGCACTCGCGTCCCCGCTCCGAATTCCATCCCGATGAAATCGAGCGCATGATCTCCAAGGACTTCTACCGTCTCTACTCAAGCCAACCTGGAAAGGCTGAAACGCCGGATCCCGCGGCACTCGCCGAAATCACCGAGGCCGTCGCCGAAACGATTGGCGTGCTTCCGCCCGAAACGTTCAACGACATCGTGGGACACCTCCTCGCTGAATACCGGCAGAATCCCCGCAACCGCGCGGCCATTGAAGCGCTCCTCCCGGCGGTGCGCGCGCAGGTGGCGCGCACTCTGGACGAGGACCGCAAGAGCCCGGTCTTCACCGTCATCGATGACGTGTTCCGTGTGTGGACTGCGGCTTATGCCTTCCGATTCGGAAAAGGGCTGTGGGCGAGCCGTGGTAGCGGCTTGAAAGGCATCGAGAGGTTCCGCCACGTCGTGAAAACGGTTACCGAACGCTTGCCGCAAAGCCGGCGGTCGACCTTGGCGCTCGCCGGAGTGGGGACCGGCATCGGTCTCGCGCACGCCCTCTACGAGCACCTGCAGACCCGCAAGCTCGACCCCATGCCGCTACTTCGGGAAACGCAACGCGAAGCCGTTCATGAGCTCGCGGTCCTGGCCGCGGATCTCAAGACCGAAGTCTGGGCCGCCTCCGGCACCCTGGGAGTCTCCCGCGCCCGAAGCATCCTGAGCGAGTCCCGCAGAATCCAGATCCAAGTTCTCCACTTCTCAGAGGCCGCCCCGCAGCTCACGAGCCAGCTCGAACCGATCGTCGAAGACCTCCTGGAGATCCAAGAGTCCTTGAAGTACTATTTCAAAGAGTGACACGACGCTTCTGGGAACTTCTACGAACGCCTCCGCGCCTGCGCTGGACCGATCTGATCTGGACGACCGCGCCGATTCTGATTTGGCTGACGCTGGTTTGGTCACGCACCGACATCGTTACGCCCCGTTGCGGGGAAGCGCCCGCGATGTGCACGGTATCTACGGTCCTTTACCCCGATAGCCTCACCTTGGGCCTGCAAGACAGCTTCGCGGACACGGCTTCCTTCGCGACGCAAAACATGACGGCCTACCTCGCGGTCGGAATCCCGATCCTGCGCGGGGTCTCGCTCCTGGCGGCAGGCGCCGTCGCCCCCGTGGCCGCATGGGCGGCGCTCGGAACCGATCTCGTTCTCGTCCTTCAAGCCGTCGCCTGGAATGGCGTGGCTACCGAAGCCGCCCGCCTGATCGTCCAACGGCCGCGTCCCTTCGTCTATCTCGACCCGGCACGCCTGGGACTCGATCCTTCGCATTACACTTCCTTTTATTCCGGGCACACGAGCTTCACCGCGGCGGCTGGAGTTTCGCTCCTTCTGGTACTCCTGAGTCGTGGCATCACACCTCTTCTGCTCGGCGGCATGTCGGTCTTGATAACCGTCCTGATCACCTCGACGGCCATCTTCCGCGTCTGGGCCGGCCGCCACTTCATCACCGATGTCCTGTTCGGCGCCTTTGCAGGCGCGGCCGCGGCATTACTGATCGCCTGGCTGCATCGGCCTCGCCGTCATCCGACCACGACAGCGACTGACTAAGCTAACCCCGTCACTCCGCCGCTTGGTCTCCATTTTGCTTCGTCTTCGATCTGATCTTCGCCTTCGGTGGAAACGCCGGATTGGCGATGGCGTCGTACTACTGCATGACGGTACTTTACGTTCTGAACCTATTCACGCGCCGCGGTTCTGGAGGCATCACCCCGGTCAGCGTGCAAACCGGCGAGATTGTCCTTTCCGGAATCTCGGTACTCTTGCTTTCCTTCTCGGGTTATCTGGGGGGCCTGCTTGCGTACCAGTACGGAATCGGCCAAAACCGCCACCCCCGTGGAGAATCCGTCGAAGAGCCCCGCCGCGCTGCCTGAGGCGGTCGCCTCACTGCATGAAGGCCGCTTGCCACATCATACCGGGCGCCATCTGCCCGAAGACATGATCCGTTTCGAGTGCAGGACAGTAGTCTTCATCGACGTACTCGTTCGGATGCTTCCAATCGGCTTCAAACGCCTCGCCGTAGTAATTCGCGGCATCCGGGCTCTCGAGAATGACCGCCACTTCGCGGTTGTTCTCGACTGAATTACGCGTCCCATTGATCGAGCTCACGAGCACGCGCTTTCCGTCCGCCAGCATTCCTTTGTTATGAATGTAGGTGATGCCGGCAGCGCGATAATCGATGATTCGCGCGTCGATCGGCAACCCGTAGCAGCTCGCGACGCCACGGAGGACGCGGACCGCGAGCTGGTTCGGACGAATCTCGTTCGGGTTTCCCGGGTAAACATGCTCATCATTGAGAAGAACGCGTACTTCCGCGCCACGTCTCGCAGCCTGAATGACTTCCTGGACCAACGGGCTTCTGACCTTCCGCGTCCGCGAAATCGCCCACTGCGGCGGCAGGGAGGCGAACTCGATATCGAGCGTCCGGCGCGCCGACTGCATCATTTCCTGGAGCCCTCCAAGCGACATGGGCGAGGAGAAAAGCTGGATCGATTGAACAGCTCCCGTCCGGATCGGAAGACGAGCGACGCCCCGATTCAGGCCTTCAATAGCCCTCGGTCCAGCGATGGAGTCGTCCGCAAAGGGCAGCTGCCCCCTCGGGGCCACCGCGACGACATCGCGCTCACTCGGATCCGCATCACTCGCAAACATCGCGAGCAGCTGCTTCACAAGGTCGGCATCATGCAGCTCGACCATCCAGCCGCGATTTCCGACTTTTCCGGCCACCGGATAGGGGTTCGGACTGAAGTTCTCGGAGGCGATATACGCCACCTTGCGGTCAGCGACGATGTACTTGGCGTGATTGAAGCGGTAGCGCCGCTCCCCTGACTTCGTCTTGGTCAGCAGAAAGATCCGATGATCCGCGTTACCGGAATCCTTCATCGCGCCCAGGAGTTGCTTGAGGATCGTCTTGCCGGCGACAGAGATCTTTCCTTCGGTCGGCTCAGCTTCAATGAGGATACGAACCGTAACACCCGCATGGATGCGGTCGATAAGCGCATCCGCAATCCAGGGTTCCTTAAACTCGTAAATATTGATGAGGAGCTCGCTCTCGGCTCCAGCCAGGAAGCTCGAAAGCATTTCGCGGCTATTGTCTGGCGCCACGCCGAACCGAGCACTGGAAGCGCCAACCACCTGCGCGTACAAGAGCGCAACGGCGGTAATCGCCAGAAACAGCCAGTTTTTGGATTTTCCCATTCGTCCCCCCGTGAACACGCTCACCTTATCGATGACCTTCGCTGATGACAAGGCGGGCGCGTGAACCTGACAAGATTTTGAAGAAATGAGAAGCCGATCGAACTGGTCTTGAAAACCGCTCGGGATCACGGGAAACGCCGCGTAATATCGGCGTTTCCCAATGACCCGAAGCATTATGTCACGGACTAGATACGGATTTGCG
>CAYOWB010000115.1:4025-5921 GCA_964407515.1 uncultured Bacteriovoracaceae bacterium | reverse complement strand
TGGTGAACTGGATCGGAGAGGCGCCACTCAAGCGCGGACTCACCCGCATGACGCGGACCTCCACAAACACCTCATCCCCCGCATCGAAGAAGCGGCGTAGCTCCTTGCGCGTCAGGCCCGGGAACGCATCCAAAGAAACCCGGACGCGTCCGTCCGCATCGTGCTGAAGCTCACTGCGCACGAGCTGCGCCTTCGCCAAGGTCTTCTTCCACGCGGGAATGAACCCGAGGACCTTCACCCGATGCTGGATCTTGATCTCGTAACGGGTGTCGACTTTTCCGTCATTAGGAGTCTGATCGGTGAACGTCAGGTCCGCATCTCCGTTCTTCCCTTCGACGCGAAACTCGCGCACTCCGTTCGGATCGACATACGGCGCGGGATTGAGCTGCCCCACCTGATTCACCTCCTTGTGGAAGTGAACCGGAGCCGAGAGCACCTGCCCTTCACGACGAACCACGAGACGAATCAGATGATCGTGCTCGGCGACGACCGGAGCTTCCACCGGGACAACGACCTTACGATTTCCGAACTCGCCCTGAAGCGCCTTTTGGAATACCCATTTGCCGGTGTCCTTATCCGCCACCTGAAGCTCGTAGGAGCTGTGCGTCCTCGCCACGAGACCGCGATCCTCGAACTCGATCTGGTGGCGCCCATCAGTGGTCCGGACCATCGCCAGATTCAGAATAGTGTGTCCCGCAAGATCCTCGGGCTTGTACTTCGCGACCGTGATGAGACGCACGCGAACCTGTCGTTCCTGGACCAGGTGCTCCACGACCTTGTAGTTGAAGACCGGGCTATTGACCTCGACCGTCACGACCGGACGCGCTTCCGTTCCAGAGAGCGACAAGAGAAGGGTCTCTTCTTCCTGACCTTCCAGCACGGCATCTTCCGGCATCTCGACAGCCACGCTCACCGACCACTGATGATCGAAGATCCGGTCGGTCACCGTACGGCGCCGCTCTTCAGTGCGATAGCGCGTTTCGGTGCGGTACCGAGTGACCGGACGCGTGTGCGGCACGGAGACCGTTCGGCAGACATGCTCCATCCGCGTGTGGCAGCGATTCTCATAGTGACACGACTCGTGCGGCTCGTTCACGACTTGGCAAATCTGCTCCGTCCGGCAAGTCTGGCCCTGCGGTTTGGGATGACACCGCGTTTCGGTGCGACACCGCCGCTGTGGACGCGTGTCCATGCGACAGCGCCGTTCCTGCCGACAGCTCGTGCGCGGTTCGAGACCGCAGCGGGTCTCAGGCAGGTAGTAGGTCTCGTAATCGGTGTAAGGCACCTGCACGTAGTACGGGACCTGAACGTGGTCGATCACTTCACGCTCTACGTAGCGGTAGACGTTCTTCGAAAGTTCAGCGCCGAGCACCTGCTCGCTGGAAGCACTCCGAGTCAGTGATACCTCGGACACTTCCTGATTGGCCCAGGACGCGGTGGCACTGCTCATGACCATCGCCGCGAGCGCGGCGGACAGAAGCGTGCTCACGAAACGAGCCTTCCGACAAATATGTTCCCCCATCATTTCCCCCATGAGTTCCATGGCATTCCCCCTGCCTGTGGTGGCATTTTGTTCCGCAAAAAACCGATGGGATAGGCAAACAGCAAATTCGATGCCCTTCGGCATTCCGATATTTCTCCGTGTATTCGCCTAGTTAAGAATTCGTCCTGCACCCCCTAAACGGAACCGGTAGCAAAACGACCCAGTTCTTGACTGTTTTACTCCATCATTATACTGTCCGCCCGACCTGTGAATGAGGAGCTTCCCCTATGCCTTGGAACAAGAAAACGCTGGCCGCGACCGGAGCATTCATTCTCTCGGCAACCCTCCTGGGCGTGAGCGCCGCCCAAACGGACGAGTTCGCGGCCCCGACCGCGCTCGCCTGGGGGCTCGTC
>CAYOWB010000115.1:0-3984 GCA_964407515.1 uncultured Bacteriovoracaceae bacterium | reverse complement strand
AACGCCGAAGCGATCGATCACGCTACCTGGCTCCAAAGCGGTTACACTCCCGCGGACATCTTCAAGAACGTACGTGACTTCGAAGCTACCGAAGCCTGGGACGCGCTCTGCACCGCTCTCGCCCCTCTCTCGGATTCAGACCTCGCCCTTTTCGAAGGAGAGATCGTGAGTTCCGGCAGCAAACTCCCGTGTTCCGCGGAGCTCCAGAAACGGATTCAAAGCTTCTGGAAGAAGAGCAAAGCAGAACTTCGCGCCAGTTTCCTCGCAATAAAGAGCGAGTCCGACTGCAAAGCGAAGAACAGCATGTCGGCGCGGGCGATGTTCTGTTTCATGCGGATCTGAAACCAGGCCAAGTCGCGCTGACCTTTGACGACGGCCCGCACCCCACCCGCACCGCGCGCATCCTGAAGATCCTGGCGGACGCCGGAGTCCGCGCCACCTTCTTCGAAGTCGGCGCCTCTGCTGAACGCCTTCCGCAAATCACTCGCGCTGTCAGCGAGCAGGGCCACACGATCGGCTCGCACACCTTCCGGCACCCACGACTCACGACCCTCTCATTGCCCGAAGCGCAACGGGACATTCAATCCGGCCGGTCCATGCTCGAAACGATCTTGGGCCCACAACACGGCCCGGTGACGTTCTTTCGATTCCCGTACGGAGCGCGCAATCGCCCCCTCCAGGACTGGGTTAAGCAAGAAGGGATGGCGTCCTTCCTCTGGAACATGGACTCGCGAGACTGGAAGATCCGAGATGCTCAAGCACTCCTCGGTCACGTCGCGATCGAACTCGATCGGGAGAAGCGAGGAATCCTCCTCTTCCACGACATTCAGGAGCAGACCGTCATCGTCCTGCCGTACGTCCTAGAGGCTCTCAAAGCGCGCGGCTTCAGCACCGTGGTGTTCATCCCTCATTGAGAAGCCCCTCTGCGCCCGCTACACTGTAACGGATGCGCAGGCGCCCGATTCTCCTCCTCTCAGGCGTGGCCCTCACGGTCACGGTCGGCATGGTTCTCTGGACCGCGCCGTGGGATCGCATCACCCGACGAACGATCGAAAGGTACTTGCGGGACATCGAGGCGCGAGTTCCGATACGCTTCGAGCGTTTTGAACCGACAGTCCGATGGGGCGACCTCAAGAAGGGCCGACTGACGAATCTGGCTCTCACAGTGCGCTGGCAAAACGCGCGCATCGAACTCGACGGGCCATTGCGGTTTTCACGCAACGGCGCGGCGGGCCGTTACGAGGTCGTGTACGAGACGCGGTCGCGAGTTACATTCACCGGAGCTTCCTCCACCCTCCCCGCGATCGGCCCCCTACCCCTTCGGCTTGAGGCCGCGGTTTCTTCGGACTTCAAGCGCGTCCTGCTCCTCGATCTGGAAGCGCGACTCGAGAGCTACGCATTCCCTCCCGCCGGCTTGAAATTTCGAGGAGTCGAAGCGGTGGCGCGCTGGGAAAACGGTGTGGCGAGAACCGGAGTGAAAGTCCATGGCATCGAGTGGACAGACCCCGCTCAACCCAACCGGATGGCGCAGATCCAGAGTGTCGCCTTCTCCGGCGAAGCCGACCTCACGCTCGATCCATTCACGTACGGGCCACGCGTGAAGACGCATCTGAGTGCGGGCGGCGGTGAACTGCTGCTCGGGGACTTCTATCTCGATCTTCCACTCAAAGAGCTGCCCGTGAGTCTGGATGCGCGGTTGATCACGAATACGCTGGATTAAAGAATGGGCCCCGAGGCGCGCCCCTGGATCACGCTCCAGGCTAAAGCCGCGAAGACAGCATCGCCCCTGCCTCCAGTCTATTCCGTGGAGCTCACCACTGCGCGACTCCCGCTCGCACCACTCTGGAAGGCGGCAAGCGGACTCCCGATCCCCGCTGCGCTCGCCAGCGTCGAGGTGACGGATGGCTCCGCACGCGTGGAAGCGAAGACCCGGATCGCGCTGCCCACGGAGGAGCGAGTCTGGCAGCGAATCTGGGAACAGGCACTCAAGGCTCTTCACGGCGAACTCCACGTGGAGAACCTCACGGCGAAGCTCCGTGACTTCCAAACCCGGCTCACCGATCTCGATCTCGAAAGCTCCTTCTCCTTCGGTGGCCGCACCGAAGGCGGCAAGATTTCGATCGGCAAGCTGGAGTATCAGAAGTTCAAGGCAAAGGTCGCGGGCACTCCCTTCCTCACGCAGATCCAGGGACTCCCGGGGCAAAGTCCGATGACGTTACGGCTTCCGTCCGGAATCGCTCTGAGTGTTGAGGGAATTCCTCTGCGCGTCGGCCCCGTGCGCGCGCGTATTCGGGATCTCTCGGAGTACGAAGCGCACACTTCGCTGCACGCTGGTCCGGTCGCTTTAGCCACCGCACTTCAGGGCATTTGCCGGGGCGAAGGCCAGGTGGCCCCCGCGACTCTCCGCGCGGATTTTCCGGCAGTCGAGCTTTCGCCTGGGGTCGTGGACATCACCGGCCGGGCGCGCACCGAGGCCTTCGGCGGATATTTGGAGATCGACGACATCGGGCTCTTCGATCTCCTGAGTGAAGTTCCGGAGATCGACTTCACGGCGGAGTGGAACCGGATCCGCCTGGACCTTCTCGGCGAATGGCTGAATTTCGGCGAGATGGACGGCATCCTCACCGGCTACGCGCGGGACGTGACGTTTCAGTCCTGGCTTCCCACGCGTTTTGACTTCCGACTTGAGGCGAAGCCGTACCGCAAGGACGACATCGTCTTCTCGCCGGACGCGATGAAGAACCTGGTCAATCTGGTGAGCGGCGGAGCCATGGATAATGTGCTCGAACAGCTGCCCGGCGTGGCACGGGATCTGTTCTTCGGCGGACTGAAGCGCACGACTGGCGGGTACGATGTCGATTACGCGGGCGTTTCACTTTATTCAGCGGAGGGCGGAATCCTCCTGGAAACGCTCGACACCCCGAAGGTACTCCGCAAGGAGCACGGAAAGCGCTACGTCCTTTATGGGCCGTGGTTTAGAATGCCACTACGGACCCGATTCTATCCGGTCGTCGTCGATGCCACCGCGATGAGTGAATATGTCCGCCGGATCGTGACTTACCTCAGCGCGATGGCGCAGAAGAAAAAGGAGAACTCCGAAAATGAAAACGAAACTCGCCCCCCTTGCCTCCCCGAAAACTGGTAACCGCGAAATCGCGCGCTTATTGCCACGTCTTTTGCCGACGATCGTTTTCCTCGTCGCCTCAGTGACCGCCATCGCTTGCGTGACCGTGAACGTGAACTTCCCCGAAGTCGCCGTTCAAAAGGCGACTGACGATTACGTGAAGGAACTCTACCGCGCGAAGGAAAAGGGCAAGAACCCGACGCCAGCCACGGAGAACACCGCGGGTAAGCAGACGAACCTCATCGAGCGGCTGAACCGGGAGCTTGGCTCCGCACTGGTGAGTGAAGCGTGGGCGGGCCCGGCCGAAGGAAATTTCGTGGTCAATACGCCCAAGGCGCGTGAGATCCTCGAATCCCAAAAGGCGCGCGTCCAGAGCCTGCTCGCCCAGAAGCGCAACGGCTTCATCGGCGAAACGAAGGACGGCCGGGTGACCGTGCGCGGCGCTGACCAGCTCAAGCCGCTTCAGAAGAAGAATGTCGAAGGCCTCGTTCAGGACGAGAACGCCGATCGCGAGAAGCTCTACGCCGAGATCATTCAGGCGAACGGCCTGACCGACAACGCGCTCCCGAAGGTCCAGAAGAGCTTCGCCCGCTCCTTCCAAGCCGAGTCTCCCTCCGGTACTTGGGTCGAGTCGGCGGACGGCCAGTGGAGCCGCAAGCCCTAGTCACCACGGGCGGGGCCGCCTCACAGCTTCCCAGGACACGGCTCACGCCACGTTCACGGCGCCTCAGGGTCCCCTTTCCTAGGCACCGCTTGGGCCCTGTTCACCGGACGCAGGGTCTCGGGTTGGGCACCTGCTTAGTCTCGTTCACGTATGGGACTTTTATGCTCTCCTCGGGGCTTCGTGTTAGCGGACGCGT
>CAYOWB010000114.1:0-11466 GCA_964407515.1 uncultured Bacteriovoracaceae bacterium | reverse complement strand
CCATGTTCTTGGATTACATGATGAAAGTCATGCGACAGACAGTGCCCAAGAACGATCTCGACCTCGAGTCGCCCGCTACCGAAATCTATCGCGGCATGATGGATTCGGAGACCGCCCAGACCGCTGCTCGGAACGGCGGAGTGGGACTTGCGGACCAGGTGATTGCTTATCTTCTATCCGAACGATACAATTTAGCGGAGGGGCAAGGAGCCCCGCGGCCCGTAGTACAGGAGGTACCCAATGAGGGTCAACACAAGTAACAGTCCCGTTCAAGCCAATGAGAGCAGCTCGCTGAAGAAGTCCGAACAGGCTTCGAAGGCCGGCGTTGCGAAGAAGAGCGAGAACGCGGAAAAGGCCGCGGGATCTGCTGCGGCTTCCGAGGCCGTGAAGTCTTCGATCTCCGAACGCGGAAAAGAGTTTTCGAAAGCGAAGGAAGTCGCTGCGAACACTCCGGACGTGCGCGAAGAGAAAATCGCTGAACTGAAGAAGCGGATTGCAGCCGGAAAATACAAGGTCGACACCGAAGCGGTCGCTGACCGTCTGGTGAACGATCATTTGAAGAGCGGAATCGGTTGATTTTCAGCCGGTGAAGCAGGTTCTTCTGACAGAGACGATGTAAGCCACCGGGTCAGCCCAAGAAGGGCTAGCATGACAGGCTAAACGACCCAAGCGATCATGGAGGATTGCGGCGTGGAGAAGTTGTTAGACCGCATTTACCAATCCCTGCAAAAGCTCATCGGGCTTCATCGCCAGTTGCTTGAGACCGTGCGCATGGAGCATGAGGCGCTCGCGCACGCGCAGCTCAAGGAAATCCAGGAAGCCGTTTGCGCGAAGGAAGCGCTGATCGCCGCCATCCGCCAGAAGGAATCCGAGCGCGTGAAGTGCATCGCGGAGCTCGCGCTCTACTTGAAGCGCCCCGCGCGTGACCTGACGTTGCCGGAAATCATCATCGCGATCCAGGGCACTCAACGCGCCAAGGCCGAGCAGTTCCGGAGCGCCTTCAACGCGCTTACGATCCTCGTGCAGCGGATCCGCGAACAGAACGACGAGAACCGTGGACTCGTGGAACGTTCTCTCGACCATGTTCAGAACATGAAAAAGAACGTGCTCGGTGAGAGTGTCCCGCGGTCGGACGTTTACACTAACCAGGGCCAGAAGACCGGAGGACTTTCCGGTGCTCGCCTGATCTCCAGGGAGGCGTGAGGTAGACGATGGGTCTTCCGAACGTCATGAACACAGGTCGCTCGGGAATGATGGCCGCGAAAGCGGCGATCGCCACGACTGGCCATAACGTCGCGAACGCGAACGCCGAGGGCTACAGCCGGCAGCGGGTTCAGACGGCGGCGGATACTCCACGCGCGACCGGAGCGAAGGGGCTCGTCGGGACCGGCGTCACGATCAGCCGCGTGGAGCGCGTCAACGACGAGTACATTGAGAAGCAGATTCGCAATGCCGGGCGTGATCTCAGCAATGCCGAGGAAAAGGAAGTCGTTCTCAAGCAGGCCGAAGACATCTTCAACGAAATGAACGGCGACGGATTGAACCGGCTTGTGTCGCGCTTCTTCAACGAGTTCCGCAAGCTCGCCAACGAGCCCGATAGCGAAGCGGTCCGGCAATCCGTTCGTGAAGCTTCCGCGGCGATGGTGAATGACTTTCACCGCCTGCGCGCCGAGGTCGAGGACGTTCGTAAGCACATCGATGCGCGGATCAACGGCCAGGTGAGCGAAGTGAACTCGTTGGCTCGCGACCTTGCGGGCCTGAACTTCAAGATTAAGCAGCTCGAGCTGAGCGGCGCGTCTCCGAACGACCTCCTGGATCGTCGCGATCAGGTCCTGAAACAGCTCGGCAGCTACATGGATCTGTCGATGCACAAGGACGGCGAGGGCAATTTCGTCGTCGATATTACCGGGGTCGGGCCGCTCGTGGCCGGCCAGCAGGTCGAACAGTTCTCGGTCTTCCGCTCACCCGCGGACGAGCACGGCAAAGTCGAAGGAGCGCTCGATCTCAAGTCGAGCGCCTATGCGAACGGCATCGTCACGCACCAAGTGAAGGGCGGAAAGATCGGCGCGCTCCTGGAAGCGCGCGACCAGACGCTGTCCACTCTGGTGGGGCGGTTAGACGAGCTGGCTTTCACGATGATTCATGCGGTGAACGAGATTCATCGCCAGGGCTTCACGCGCGGAGGAGTGCAGGGCGTGGACTTCTTCACGCCCGTTCAGACAAAGGAACGCGCGGCTGAGTTCATTAGTCTGTCCGATGCCGTCTCATCGAGCGTGAACAACATCGCGACGGCCGCCATTCCCGACGCGCCCGGCGACAACCGCATCGCGGTAGCGATCTCCGGCATTCAGAATCTCAAGATCATGAATGACGGGAAGACGACGATGGACGACTTCTACAACTCGATCGTCAGCGAGGTGGGCGTAGCGGCGGCCCGCAACCGGTCCGCGATCAACCAGCAGAAGGATATTCAGAATCAGCTGGGAAAGATCCGCGAGCAGATTTCCGGCGTATCGATCGACGAAGAAACGGCAAACCTGTTGCAGTACCAGCACGTGTTCGACGCTTCGGCGAAGGTCATCCAAGTGGCGGACGAGCTGCTTAAGACGGTGTTGGATCTGAAGAGATAAGGACGGCGGGTAGGCGATGAGGATTACGGATAACACTAACTTCGGGACGGTTCGCGAAAGCATCCGCCGGAGCAAGAGTCGGATGGACGGGCTGCAGACGCAGACGGCCACCCTCCGTAAGCTCAACACCCCGTCGGACGATCCGGTCGGAGCGGCCAAAGTACTCGAAGTGAGGACGGACAAGGTGAACAACGACCAGTATCAAATGAATGCGAAGCTGGCCGAGGCGTTTCTGAACAACACGGACCACGCCCTCGAAGAGCTGTCCGAAATCATCGTCCGGGCCAAGGAAATCGCCTTGGGTCAGTCGAGCGGGGCTAGCTCAAATGATGCAACGCGTATCGGCGTGGCGGAAGAGGTCACTCAGCTCTTCCAACAATCGGTCGCCACGGCGAACCGGAAGGTGGGAGATCGGTATCTGTTCGGCGGATACAAGATCAACAGACCCCCGGTCGATCCAGAGGGGCGCTACGTCGGTGACGACGGCCAGATGATGGTGGAGATCGCCAAGGACGTCTTCCTTTCGATGAACGTGACCGGAATGGACGCGTTCAATACTCAACCGAAGCACTCCGCTGATGCGCGCGACATTTATACTGCGGAGACCCGAGCTCCCGCCTCCGTGGCGGAAGGAGAGGTTGACGAAGCGAGTCCAGAAAACGTGAACCTCTTCGACGAACTTCAGAACCTTCGCATCGGGTTGCTGACGGGTGATCTCGACGCGATTCGGAACACACTCGACCGATTCGATCAGATGCATGGAAAGCTGGTTTCGGTTCGCTCGAAGATCGGATCGCGAGTCCAGGGCATCCAGAGTACTCATCAGGCGCTCGAGCGACACAACGTAACGAACGCGCAACTCACGTCCTCGCTCGAAGATGCGGACATGGCGCAGGTGGTCAGTGACCTCGCAAAGGAGGAGACCGTGCTGCGCAGTGCCCTGCAAAGTTCCCAGAAATTGATTCAGCCAACCCTGATGGATTTTCTCAGGTAAGCGGAGATTTGTTGCAAGTAGCTAAGGGTTAGCATAAACGTTCTTCCGGTAACGGAATACTTGCCTTACGTAGAGATGGAGATCTTATGTTAGTATTGACCCGGAAGTTGGGTGAAAGTATCGCGATCGATGATCATATTAAGATCGTCGTGGTACAGATTAAGGGCAAGCAGGTACGCCTTGGAATCCAGGCTCCCAAGGAGACGAAGATTCATCGCGAGGAAGTTTACGCCGCGATTCAGGACCAGAATAAGGAAGCGGTGAAGGCGCCTGCTGCATTGGCCCAAGTTTCGAAGATTTTGAAAGGTTGATCGGGATCTGTAACCCTTAACCCAGAAAGAGGTTGAGCGTGATCGTAAAAACAGGACGTTTTGGACAGCTCACCGTCGGCGACGACGAGAAGATCATTATCCCGCAAGGAATTCTCGGATTCCCGGAACTCACACAGTACTGCCTCGTAGATCCAGGCGATGAGACGCTCATTCTGTGGTTCCAGTCGCTTGAGAACCCGGACATCGCGTTTCCGGTACTCGAACCGAAAATCTTTCGCACCGACTACTCCGCCCGCCTCTCGGCCGCGGCGCTTCGCGAGCTCAAGCTCGAGCACGTGAATCAGTCGGCCGTATTCAGCATCCTGACCATTCCGGAAGACGTCACGCAGATGACCGCCAACTTGAAGGCGCCGCTCGTGATCAACCTGAAGGAACAGCTCGCCAAGCAAGTCGTGCTGCAGGAAAACGAATACAGCATCAAGCATCTGATGTTCAAAGAACTGAGAATGCACCTGATGACGATCAGTGCGGGCGCTCGCCGCCGCACGGCCGAAGCCACCCCGGTGGCCATCAGAGACATTCCGCCGTCTTTGACCGTGAAGAGCCTGAACCTCTAAGGTGAAATTCCCATCACTGGTCCTGACCGTTATCGCGCTTGTTTTGTCAGCGTGCCCGGCGGCGCGTGGTGAGAGCGACTCTGCCTTCACGGATTACGACAAGATCGCGGACGCGATCTTTCCTCCTTCGCTCATGCAGAAACGGCATCATCGGCCGAACGCCAAGCAGCTCGGCGTGATTCGCTACACCCAGGGCGTCGTTGAACAGCTCATCGAAGGTACGGGGACTCGCTGGCTCAGTTCGCTTGTCGGAGCCAAGGACGCCACGCCCGAGCAGTGGCGTGCGGTGAAGTACAAAATGAACAATGCGCCGGTTTGGGTCTGCTCCGGCGAGTGCCGTCTCTGCGGAAGCAGCACCGAGGGTTGCGCGGTCACTCGCGAGGCCGGATCTTCGGTTGCCTCAGTGGTCGTCGTGTCGGGCTGCTTTTTCGACCGGCAGTATTGTGGGGCAGGTCAGAAGTCGACGCTTCCCATGGGCAAGCTCTTTCAGGTCCTTGGAAAGAGTGCTGGAAGTATCGCGTATCACTCCATTCGTGGCGCTCGTTCGAGCGACATGATGGAGTCGAAGAAGGCCTTGGATCGCTCACTCGCGGTTCTCGCTACCAGCTTTGAGATGATGGAGCGGCTTGCGGGGACCTGTCAGGGCGCGATGCCGCTCAGTGGTTTCAACTTTCTGCGGTCGACGGGACACCTTCGCGATGTCGGTGGATTTCTCGAGCAGTGCGGGAAGAAGATGATCGATCGTCTGAAGGTGAAGCCGTTGCCCGCCAGCTGTTCCGCGTTGATCGATCAGGCGAAGTGGAAGAAGGAAGTCGAAAAAGGAATCCTCTGGAACGAGCCGAATGCCCAGCGCTGTGACGGTGTTTGCGAGATGCTGACGTGCGGGGATCGAGATGAACCGGCGCCCAGACTGATGCAGTTCGGTGAGCGCTTCGTGCTTTCCCTGCCCGAGGGCGCGTGCGACGGAACGAACCCGCTCAGGACGCGGGCCTTTCTTGAGCAGGTTCTGCGACGCGTGGCTCTGCCGGCGAAGATTCCCTACATCCCGATTTGCGCGAAGCTGCTTGCGCCGGGTGAGGACGGCGTTGGCTTGTCTACTTCCAGCGCTGGAAGTGGCTCCACGAGCAGCGGGCCGGAAATTCAGCTGATTGAGTAACTAATTCCTCACCCGCGACCGCTTGGCCATGTCGAGGTAAGCGGCGGCTTCGCGGTGCTTGGGGTCCACTTCGAGGATGCCTTCCCATTCCAGCTCTGCGTCCAGAATGTTGTTCTGGCTGTAGTGGAGCAGGCCGAGCTGCAGACGCGCGGGCAGGAAGCGGGGCTGTTCGCCCTTGAGCTGCTGAAGCTCCTGCATCGCGCGAGTGACGAAGCCCTTCTTGGCGAAAGCCTTTGCGCGGCGGATGCGAAGATCGAGCGCGGTGGGGTCGAGGAGAATCGCTTTGCTGTATTCCTCGATCGCCTCGTCGTACCGGCGATAGCGGAAGTAGAGATCCGCGAGCTCCAGGTGCTTCACGGCAAACTTCTTGTCGATGCCGAGATCATCACCCGTGCGTTTGTGAACGACGGACTGATTGGCCTGCTCGAACACCTTCTTGGCGTCGTCGTACTTGCCGACATCGTTCAAAAGCACGGAAAGGCAGATCGCGGCGTCAGTGTGACGCGGATCGAGCGCGAGCGCCTTGCGCAGATTCTCGATCGTCGGCCCAAGGTGTCCCTGGAAGTAGTGATACACACCCTTCAGATAGAAGACGTCCGGGCTGTTGGGTTCCTGCTCCATGCGAGCGTCGATCAGTCGGCCCGCTTCGGCGAACTGACGCTTCGAGAGCAGGTCTTGAATGATCTTGTCGCTACCCAGCTGGTTCTGAATTTCCGGCATTTCCGGGTTACTCCTTCGCGGAAACGGGTTTCGGGGCGGGTTTGGGAAGTCCGCTCAGCCGCTCACTGGCGGTCTTGGCGGATTCAGTGTCTGGAAACGCTTCGAGCACACGCTGGTAGCGGGTGCGGGCGGCCTCGTACTGGTCGTTTTTCCGGTAGAAGTCGCCGATGTAGATTTCCTTCTGAGCGAGGACGTTCCGGACTTCCGCGAGATTTTTTTTGGCCTCGGGTGCGTCCGGAGAGGTCGGGAAGGCCTTCAGGAAATCTTCGTAGGCCACCATCGCCTTTTGCGCGGGGGACAGGTCGCGCGCGATGTTTCCGGGGACATCCTTATAGTAGGAAAGCCCCGTGCGGAACATGGCGTAGGGAACCCGTTCATGCTTCGGGTAGAGATCCCGGAACGCTTCGTACGCCATTGCTGCCTCGGAATAGGCTTCCTGAAGGAAGTAGACGTCAGCCATCCTCAGGCGGGCATCAATGGAGTACTTCGAGTAGGGAAACTTGTTCTTGATGGAACGCAGCTTATCGAGCGCCATCTGGTAGTGGTCGTTTTGGATGTCTTCTTCCGCATCCTGAAAGAGCGCGGCGGGGTCGTTGTCGTCAATCGACTTTCCCGCGCACCCCGTCAGCCCGGAGGCCGCGGAGAGGGCCAGAACGACCAGCAGGGGAAAAGTCGAAAACCATCGCGTTTTCAAGAGAATCCACATGTATTTGGTAATCGCACAGCGGCGCTAAAGGAGCAACAGGCTTGATGCCTTGATCCAGCCCACGCCTTCAGCGGAGTAGCGGACCTGATGCCAAAGCTCCTGCGCGGCGGCGCTGTCGCTGGCCGGCGCCACGCCGCTGCTGCTTGCCGTGGCGACAGGACCGAGCAGGCGAATCTTCATGCCGGAGTCCACGCGACCCAGCTCGAGGAACTGATCTCCCGGTCCGCTTCGAACAGCGGTCGTTTCGAGCGCTGCGGCAGGGGGATGCATTAAAGCGAAGTGATGCGCGATATAGATGGTCGCGGTGATCAGGAACGCGAAGACGGCCACCATTCCGGCCGGCTGCAGCAGCGCCTTCAAAAGGCGCCTGGTCTTGAGATAGGCGCGAACCCAGAGCAGGAGGACGATGAAAGCCACCAATCCGATGGTTCCGCGAATTTCATCCACGGGAATGCGGTCGGCCACGCTTTCGAGCCAGTTCGACGCGGGGTCGAGTTTTCCTTCTCCCAGATTCTGCGAGAGGGCCTTTCGCGCAGCGGTGAGATTGAATTGAATGTCAGGATCATGGGCGCGAAGCCGGTTTGCCTTTTCGAGATAAGCGACGGATTTTCCGGAATCGCCCAGCCGGTAATAGAGCGTGCCCACGTTGTAATAGAAGTTGGCCGAATGCGAGGGCGTCGACTGAAGCGCGGCGAGCGACTCTTGAAGTCGGCCCGCGTCATAAAGCGTCCTCGCTGATTGCCATTCCCCCCAGGAGTCGGGCTTTTCAGCCGCACCGGCGGGGACAAACGCAGAGAGAGAAGCCGCGACAGCGAAAAGGACGCACCTCAAAAAACGACGTGGCATGCCTCAAAAATAGCCGTGTCCGTCGGTTTCTTGCAACAAAAATAAGCTCATGATATCGCTTAGAAAAGCAGCCAAAATTTCGCAACACGCAGGGGACTTGTTACATGAAGCATTTGCTCGAAGAAGCGAAGCAGATGATCCGCATCGGCTCCGTGAGTACGTCAGGCGATGAGGAACTCGCAAACTATGTCAATTCCCTGGTGGCAAGCCGCGGATTGAAGACGCAGCTTCAGCAAGTCATGCACTCGCTGGAAAACGTCGGCAAACGGCAGTTCAACGTCATCGGTATTCTCGGCGACCCGTTGGTCGACAAAAAGACCCGCAAAGGATTGCTGCTCAATACGCATCTGGACACGAGCAGTCCTGGTTTGGTGGAGAACTGGACGCAGACGGAAAAGAATCCGTTCGCCGCTACCGTCAAGGACGGCAAGATCTACGGGCTCGGTGCCGCTGACGCGAAACTCGATTTTCTGTGTAAGCTGCACGCCGTGGCGCGCTTTCGTGAAAAGAAGCTGAAGATGCCCGTCTATCTGGTGGGGACGTGCGGCGAGGAACTCGGAATGTTCGGCGCGCGCTACCTGATCAAGTCGATGGCGCTCAATCCCCGGTACGTTGTCGTGGGCGGGCCATCCGCGCTCAAGATCGTTTATGCGCACAAGTGCCTGGACGTCTTCAGGGTCTCGATCGGTTTCCAGATGGTGGAGCGGGACGCCCGCGGATTCAACCGTCGCATCGATCTGCATTCGTTCGGCAAGTCTTCTCACGGCGCGTATCCGTACCTGGGCGTCAACGCGGTTTCGCAGACTCTCGATTTCCTGCAGGCGGCGGTGGAAAACGGCTTCGAGGTGCGGTTCACGCAGCTCGGAGGCGGCGACGCCTTGAATAAGGTGCCGGATTCCGCAAAGGGCGAGTTCTACCTCACCTCGCATCAGTTCGAGGACTTCAAACGGTTCTTCCGCGAGTTCGTGCGCATCGACGACAAAGAGAACGCGTTCCGCGTGGAGCTGGGGGGCCTGGGCGACCGCGGTGTTCGCTTCCTGCCGGAAGCTGTGTTCCCGGCGCTGATGGACATTACCGGCTTCTTCAAGAATCTCGCCTCGGGCTTCGAGAAGAATGCCGACGAGAGCTATGATCCGCCGTACTCTACCGTGAACTTCGCTCAGCTCAAGCAGCGTCTGGGCGGAATGGACCTCTTCTTCGATCTGCGGTTGTTACCTGGGCGTTCGCCTGAGGAAACCGAGAAGCAGATCGTTCTGGGAATTCAGGCCATTGCGAGCCGCTACCCGAATCTCAACATCGCCGTGGCGCGCGAGGGGATGAATCCCGGACTGAGCACTCCTCTGCAAGGGGAACTCGTCAACGTGTGCAAAGAAGCCATGGAGGCAGCCGGAATCGAGCTGGCCTTCGGCAAAAAATCCGAATCGACGGAAGCGTCGCAGTTCTCGCAGGCGGGATACGAGACGGTCGTCTTCGGCCCAGGCGTCTCGCAAGGGAACAGCCGCAGTCCGAACGAGCACATCTCGATCGACCAGCTGGAGAAGGCGGTCGCATTCTACGAGAAGCTCATCGAGAAGGTCTGTCTATGACCCAGCTTCTCGTCCGTGGTGACTACATCGCTGGTGAGTTCCGGCCTCCTCTCGAAGTGAATGGCGAGTGGACGTTGACCTCTCCCGCGGATCTGTCGGACGAGTTGGCACGCATCGTTTACTCTTACGAGTCCGTGGACCGCGCTGTCTCGGCAGCACGCGAAGCGCTTCCGGCGTGGCGGGGTCTCGCTCCTGGCGACCGTGCTGGTTTGATCCAGCGCTACGAAGAAGTTCTCGGCCGTCGTACAGATGAGCTCGTCGGGATCATGGCTCGCGAGGTGGGCAAACCTCTCTGGGAAGGCCGTCAGGAAGTGGAGGCCATGCGCCAGCAGATTCAGGTGGCGCTGAGGGAAGGGCCCCGGTTCATCGTCGGATTCGATCAGCAAGAGGCCGGCCTTACAGGTCAGTGCCGTTATCGCCCCTTGGGTATTTTCGCCGTAATCGGCTCTTGCGCATCACCGGGACTGCTTCCGAGCGGACACCTGGTCGCCGCGCTTCTGGCAGGAAACGCCGTCGTATTCAAACCGTCCGAACGTGCCCCTTTGACGGGTCAGTTTCTTGCTGAGTGTTTCCATGAGGCCGCTTTGCCACGTGGCGTAGTCAACCTCGTTCAGGGCGAGAAGGAACTTGGGCGGCGTTTGGTCGTCCACGAAGGGGTGGATGGAATCCTCTTCAGCGGTTCTTATGAAGTCGGCACCCGGATCAAGCAGGATACCCTGCAGCAACACTGGAAGCTTCTGGTGTTGGAGATGGGTGGGAAGAACTCCGCGATCGTCTGCGAGGATGCGGACCTCCAGTACGCTGTACACGAGACCGTGGTGGGGGCATTCCTCTCGGCGGGACAGCGGTGCACGGCCACAAGTCGTGTAATCGTTCACGAGAGCCTCGTGGACCGCTTCGTCGATACGTTGCATGAAAGGGCGAAGGCCTTCACGATCGGACATCCGCTGAAGGATCCCTTCATGGGACCGATGATCGACCCCTCGTCAGTGGATCGTTACATGAAGTTCGTGGGTATTGCCTCGCGCGAGGGGTGCGACGTCGTGATGCGCGGAAAGATGCTCGAGCTTGAGCATCGCGGCAACTACGTGACTCCGTCCATCTGCCGCGTGAAGGATGGATCGGTTCAGACCGCGCGAAAGAGCACTTACCAGCAGACTGAGCTGGCCGCGCCTAATGTCGCGGTGCTTTCGTATCGTGAACTCGACCAAGCCATCGCGCTCGCCGATGTCATGCAATATGGACTCTCCACCGCGGTCTTCACTGCGGCCCAGGCCACGTTTGAACGTTGCCGGGACACCCTTCGTTGCGGTCTCGTGAACTGGAATCTCTCTACCGTCCGGGTTTCACCTCAGCTTCCATTCCTGGGTTATAAGAAGAGCGGGAACTTCAGGCCCACGGGGGTGCTGTCCTTGGCGAACTGCGCGATGCCTGTCTCGTCGTTGCAGAAGGGCGAGGTCGGTGTCTGGCGCCCGGAGCATGATGGTCTGAACTGGGACCTCAAACCTTGAAGCACCGCTTCCTGATCGGGGGGCGAGTTCCGAGCAAAAAAAAACGGATCAGGTTTCCCTGATCCGCTTTCAACTTTATAGTTCCTCAGAGGAACGATTACTGTTCCGCGAGGACCTTGGTAACGTTCGCTGCCTGGGGGCCTTTCGGACCTTCGATCAGTTCGAAGGCGACCTTCTGGCCTTCAGAAAGAGTCTTGAAGCCGTCGCCCTGAATGGCGGTGTAGTGCACGAACACGTCGCGATCGACGTTCTCGGCCTGAATGAATCCAAAACCCTTGCTATCGTTAAACCACTTAACAGAACCTGTTGCCATTCAACACCCCCTGTAAAAAAGAGAAAAGCAACTGATACAACAAGTATTCTTCGATATTCGGATCGTCAAATAAAAAAACAGAAAAACAGAAAACAAAAAAAGGCACAGGACCCGA
>CAYOWB010000113.1:7638-11469 GCA_964407515.1 uncultured Bacteriovoracaceae bacterium | reverse complement strand
AAAGTCCCTCTGCGCGCGAAACACGAAGGCATGGAGCCGCGCCCCGAGGAGAGCAAAAAAGTCCCACCCGTGAACGCGACGATGAGCTGTGCCCAACCCGGGACCCCGCGTTTGGTGAACCGGGCAAAGCGAGTGCCCATGGAGGAGCTGGCCCTCACGTGAACCCGGCAATGAGCCGTGCCCCAGGGGAGCGGGACTTGATAAGCGTGGGAAGGTCAGGCCCGGGCGGTTCAGGCCATCGGACGCGGGTTAGTCGAGGAGGAAGCTGGTGAACTGGAAGCTCGTCCGGAACTCGCGCATGTTGGTGACGCGTGGGAAGAGGAAGCTCACCTGGCTCGTTCTTCCTGGCACGGTGACGAAGATCATGCTCAGGCCGAGCTGAATCACGGAGGCGAGACCGGGGTCGCTACTGGCATCCGCGCCGGCCGCTGCATTCTCAAAGAGTTGGATGACCTTTTCTTTGCGCAGTCCGCCAGTCGGGTCAACCACGCTGACGCCAAGACAGTGGGCTGACTCGCCGAACTCGATCGAGACAGAGGTTCCCTGTCTCGACATGAGAATCTGGGTGCTTACCTCGTCGAGCGCGCGCGCCGCCAGCCTGGCGAGACGATCCGGAAGCCGCATCTCAGTGGCCAGAATATCGCGGATGGCCTCCACCGTGACCGACTTCTGGGGCAACTTCTGGAGCGAGGTGGAGGAGACCGAAGAGCTTTCGGGGAGCAGGGTTTTGAGTCCCAGCTGGGCGCTTCCTAAGTTGGCACGCAGGACCGTACCGAACACTTCTGCGAAGTCTTTTCCATAACGGCGGACCAGATGATGTCGGAAGGGGGCATGCTGAATCAATTTCGGCTGCTGATAAAGCGGTCCGTCCGTGACCGCAATGAGTTGTGCCGGCGCGACTTCCTTGGGCATGGGGAGTTGGTTCGCGTCCCAGAGTACGACCGAGCCTTCGTTTTCGGAGGCCTTGGCTTCCGCCTCGGCGGCACTGGATGCGATGTGAGGAGCCTTTTCAGCAGAAAGCTGCTCAGCCAGGGCGAGATCTTTCGGATTCTGCGAAAAGACGACTATCTCTTTCATCTGCTCACACGCGGTTGAGGAATGCGAAGTACTCCTCCGGGAAATCATCAAACTTTGCCTGGGCGCCGCACTTGGCGCAGCTGACCGTAGGTACGTTGCATGAGACGGTTCGGAGGTATTCTACGTCGAAAGGCCACTCGCTTTCCGTGCCGCACCGGTCACAGGAGAAGGGGACCATGATGGAGATGAGTTGGCCCCCGCAGGCGAAGTTATGGACCAGGTTCATCTGCGCCACGATAGTGGGAGAGCATTCGGAAAACCGGAATTGGACGCCCGCCTTCGCTGCCCCGGAGAAGTACATGATCCAATGCTTCACCCCGATCGAGTTAATATAGCGAAGCTCGCGGCACGAGATTTCGACGACGGAAGGAAGCTTCGGCATTACTTTTTCGAGCGCCGAATTTTCCGTGATTTCACCTGAAAGAATGATGCGCTGGAAGGGGCCGCCGTCTTGTTGAGTGGCTTTCAGCATGGTCGTTGCTCCAATAAGCCATTATCGCCCTTCAATCCAGCGATCGTCAAACGGGTCGAGAGCGCAATTCCGAAAGACACGAATTGTGCCTGGTGACTATTCATGCTCTTTTCACGACCTGTGCGTGTGGGATGGCAGTGCTACCCGGCGCTAGAGTGGGAAAGTCGTTCCTAGCATCCAGGTGCCCATGGCCTTTTCGCCGGCCACTGGCTGGATGCGGCGGAGCCTTAGGGATTCGTAGGAAAAAATCCAGTTCTGAAAACCTATACCGGCGATGAGGCTGCTCTCAGTGAAGCTGATCTTGCCCCATCCGGAGAGGGGTACGAATCGGATGAAGGCGGAAAGTACCTTTCCGTTCGCCAGGCGGTAAGTCACCGTCGGATAGGCGAAGGGATGCGACATCTGGAGGATGCCCATCGCTTCGTTCGAGACCAGCATGTGCGTGAAGGCGGCTCCTGCTCGCACGATGCATCCCCAGGCCCGAGTCGCCCAAGGTAAGCGGTAAGCCGCTTGAAGTGCGGAACCCAAGCCACGTACGGAGATCCGGTCGGGAGAACGTCCGAAGGGGAGTGCATCGAAGTAACTTCGACCTTCGATGTGGAACCGGTCTTCGGCGATTCTCAGGTCTGCGTTCAACAGGAGGCGGGCGTTGAACGAGGAGTAGGATGGGTGTTGCGTTTCACTGTAGGAAAGGCGCGCGAAGGCGAGGCCTATCGCAAGGCCGAAGGGGGACTTGGCCTGAACGGGAGTAACTGGCTGCGAAACGGACCGTTCAATAAACAAGACGGTCTCTTCGATTTCGCCGAGCGGGCCGATCGCCTGGATCTCCACGCGCGTCGCAGCCATGCCGGCCGGTTGTTCCCACTGGAACTGGGGGCCGCGCATCCGTAGCTCGTCTCCCTCCTTGAGAAGTACCCAGTCCTGGCGCTTGAAAGTTCCGCTGATGCGCAAGACGGTTTGGGAGTCCGAACTCGATGCCGGACACTGGAAGGCCAGGCCCTTGATCTTCCCCTCCGAGCGAAACTTGACGGAGGATTCCGGGCAGAGGCTCGGAATCATCTCACCGGCGAAAGCATGATTGACGGTGCAGCATAACACCGCGGCCGCCAAAAGAACCTTCATGGGGTCACCTCGAAGGACTGAGGCTGACTCCAGTCGCTGCGTGTCGGACCGAGTTCAGTCGCGACTCGCCAGTAGTAACGGCCGGCCGGAATGTTCCGGAGGTAGAGAAAATTCTTCTTCACCCCATGCTCCTGAAGCGACTGCCCGAACTCGCGGTCTCCCGCGACCTGAAGCAGGTAAGTCTCGCTGAAAGCGGCCCGGCTCCAGGTGATCAGCACGCCTCTTTTCGAGCTGCTGCGCGCACCGTTCTTAGGTTGTCCCGGCTCCGGCGGGGCGACCTTGACCTGGATGGGGGCGGGGCGGCTCTTCTTGAGATCTCCAGACTCCATGCGTGTGGTGACTTCGTAGCGGTAGTCCGTTCCTTGGCGCGGATCCAGCGTGACCATCACTCCGCTCCTCGTCGATTCTGTCGTCGTGATCACTGTGCCGTCGGAGGCCGTCACCTTGACGAGATAGGACTTCGCGCCTGCGGTCTCTGGCCACCTGAGGCTTACTTCGATTCCTTCAGTTCTCGCGAGTCTTGCTGTTTCCGGTGTCCATTTATTGGAGATTTCCACCGGCGGCAGCGGAGCAGGGGCGGCTTCAACGACAGGCACGGGCATGGGCGCGGGCTGCGATGCCGGCACCGTGGCAGCGACCGGCTTCTGCGGCTCCAACCGGATTTCCTCAGTGAGCGGTGCAGGAACGGGGGCCGCGGCCTGTGTCGGGGACAGCGCCTCGACTGGAACCGGCGCAACCACAGGAGTCGCTTTGATGGTGACGCCGCCCGTTTGCGACACGAAGCTGATGGGCTGTGCCTTATTCTCGGGAGCGACCGCGATTTCGACGTCCGACTTTGGTTTCTCCACGTCGGCGCGAATCTCGTACTCCTTGCCTAAGGCCACCACGGTGACTGGGGCGGCTTCCTTCCTGGCGGTGACCGATACGCGGCCTTTCACGACGTTCAGCCGTACTGCTGAAGTGGTGGATCTCGTCGTGATTTTCTTCCCAAGATTCGACCACCATCGGCTTCCGGCGGTTGCGACGCGTTCAGGGGCCTGAACGGTGATCAGGGAGTTCGGTCCGAGCTTCAATTCCGTACCGTCGGTCAGGGAAACCTTGGCGTTGCCGTCGTTCGACGTGAAAACGGTGTCGCCCGCGCCGACTCCCAGGCGATCGGA
>CAYOWB010000113.1:0-7628 GCA_964407515.1 uncultured Bacteriovoracaceae bacterium | reverse complement strand
GGCTCCGATCGGAGAACACGTCACGCCAGAGCGGCGAGTGAGAGGGCTTCAGCCGAACGGAGCCCTGCTCTTTCGAGATCGTTCCCAAAGAGAGCCGACCCGCGGAGCCGCGGGCACTGGCGCTCCAAAGGTCGGAGCGGTTCACGGAGAGGAGCCCGGCCATTCCGGCGAGTACGCACGCCGAAGCCACATAGAGATCCCATTTTTCGCGGACATTCAGGAGCAAAAGGCGGCATCCTCCGAGTGACTTTTGCGCGAGTTCTGTTTAACGTTAGAATACTACTATTCGCGAACATCGGCCAATGGGAGACACTCCTTTTGTCGCTTCTCAAGAACTGGACAGTCCCGATTCGTCTTAAGATCGTGGCGCTTCTCGCCGGAGCGCTTACCGTCAGTATGGTGTTTTACCTGTACCTGGGGCGGACGCTGATCATCGAGGATAAGGCGTCCTACATCTATGACTACAGTTTGACCCGTATCAAAGCATCGGCGGACGCCTTTGATCATCGGCTCTCACGGGTGTTCGTGATTGCGGAGGCGATGGGGAACCTCGTTGACGCCGGGGCCTCTGGAATCGCCGGTCCGGCGCTCTCCGACTACTTCAGCAAGCACGCGCCGTCGGCGTTGGTGGGAGGAATGGCGATCCTCCGCCCCGACGCGACCGGTAAGCTCACTCCGATTGCCACCTTCGGCACACAGGGGGCGCAGTCCGTCCGCTTGGCAACGGAAAACGGCTGGCGCACGCAGGACTACCAGGAAAAACCGATCCTCATCGGTCCGGCCGTTGACGGACTTCTTCCCGTAGGGGGGAGGATTTTCGATAAGGCGGACCGTCCGCTCGCGTTCGTCGCGGTACTGCAGCCGAAGTCCGATGAGGCCGGACAAGCGAAGCTTGTGGTTGACCTGCCTCCCGATCACGAACTGCACGCCGGGGTTCGAGACGCCTCAGGGAGACTCATCGAGCGCAAGGGCTCCGAGGACCTGCAGCTTGAAGCAGCAGGGAAGGCGAAACAGCTGGATACTTTGCTCACCCGTTTGATCGCGGATCAGGCGCAGTCCGGCGTCAAGGACATCACTATCGACGGGAAGACCTATATTACCGCGTATCATCGTTTCCGTGCCGGAAGCCTTTTAGTGACGGGACTGATCTCCAAGGACATGGCGTTTGCCGCAGCCGAGTCATTGGCGCGCCGTTCGATCCTGCTCGGGGGCAGCATCCTGCTTCTAGCGACGGGATTGACGCTGATTTTCGTACGACGACTGACTCGCGGCATCCGGCAGATGTGGGACGCCACCCAGCGGGTCGCGCAGGGTGACTTCAGTTGCCGGGTTTCGATCGTGTCCTCGTCCCAGGACGAGATCACGGGGCTGGCGAATTCTTTCAACGTCATGGCGGCAAAGATCGACGAGTTGATGCTTCAAACGGCCGCCAAGGCGCGTATGGAGAAGGAGTTGGAAATGGCTCAGGAAGTTCAGCGCAAATTCTTTCCGACGGAGGACTTCAGGCATGAGGGGCTCCAGCTGGCGGGACACGCGAGACCCGCATCCGAGTGCGCCGGCGACTGGTGGCAGTACCGCCGCATCGACGACCGCGTATTCCTTATCATGGGAGATGTGACCGGACATGGCGTGTCGGCTGCTCTCGTGACCGCCGCTGTTCATGGCGCCTTCTCTATCGCGATGGAAGACCTCAGTAAGAACCTCCCGAGTGAATCCGCGCTTCTCCCGGTGCTCAATACGATGAATGCCGCGGTAATCGCCGCCTCGGGAGGAGCTTCGGCCATGACCGCTTTCGCGGCGGAAATCGACTTGAAGAAAGGGACGATGACCTACGTCAATGCTTCCCACCGCATGCCCTATCATTGCCGGATTGACGGAAGCGGCCAGAAGAAAGTGAAACCGCTATTGGGACCGAGCGCGCCCGCGCTCGGAATGGAGCCCTCTCTTGCGTGCGAGCTTGCCAGCGAGTCACTGAAAGAAGGGGATGTGCTGTTCCTTTTCACCGACGGGCTTCTGGAGTGTGAGAACGACACGGGCTTGCGGTTGAATAAGAAGGAACTCGTCACCCAAATCGGCGCCCTCGCCGAATCGACACGGTCGGATGCCCGGCAGATCTGCGACGAAGTGGAAAAGATGTCGCGTGCGTTCTTCGGGAACCGCTACAACAATCTGTCGGATGATGTGACTATCGCCGTGGCGGCGGTGCCGAAATCCAGGCCGCTCAGTTGAGACCGGCGGCGCGCATGACGTCGTTCAGGCGTGTTTGAAGGTCAGCGATCTGCACTTCCTTCTCTTTCAATAGCTCAAGGGCCTTCGTGTATTTCGCCTGTAAAACAGTCTCCGCTGTCACGTCGCGGAGGGTGAGCAAGATGCCTGTGGGAGGGTTGCTCGGGTTGTTGCCAGGATGAACCGGAATGGCTTTGAACATAATGCGAAGCTTGGTCCCCTGTAACTCCGCGGGCGCTTCGTCGAGACGTACCGTCTCTCCTTGCAGTACCTTATCCAGCTGGCATTGATCCTTGCACGCGGCCAGCTTCAGGCGGTCGCAGAAGGCGAGGCCCTGAGTGAGGTCTTGTTTGGTGATTTTCAGGATCGCCTTCATGGCCGGGTTGAAGTGGATGATCTGCTTCTTCGAATTCAGAAGGCAAACCGGATCCAGTGTGATGTCCAGCAACATCTGAAGCTGGATAGGAAGCTCTTTCAGGTTCGCCGCGCTCATTTCGGTCTCGCGTGGTTGAGAAACGCCAGATACTCGTCTTCGATCGCGTCAAACTGCAAGGGTTGGTTGCACTGCAGGCACTTGAATTGCGGGAATACGCAGGTGCCGTCGGCGACTTTCACGTCGGCCGGGGAGAGCTTCTTCGATGTTCGCTTGTTGCATTTCTGGCAGAGGTAAGGGGCGTGAAACTCACGCACGACCGTGCCTTTCTTCCCGAGCAACGTCGGTACGATGTTAGCCTGTTCAATGAAGGTTTCGTTTACGGAGATGAACTCGATGGCGGACTGATTCTGGAGCCTTTCGAGGAAGATCAGCCAGTTGCGTACGCCGCAAGAGTTGATGTCGGTAAGCTGCGAGAGATCGAAATAGATTCCGCCTTGAGAGGCGCCGAGCGCGGTGATCGTCTTGGCCAGGAGTTCGGTGAAGTTCACATCCTCGGAGATCTTGCCTGCGAGGGTGAGAATCAGGCCTTCATTGACGAGCGTGGCTTCCGTCTTGAAAGTCCCGATGTTGTAGATCAATTCCTTCTGAGCCATACCAGTGATTATGGTCTTGTTTCAGGAATTGGTCAAACGAGTGCGGATTTGTTGAGTCCGCATTAGCCCGCTTTGCTTCTCACGATGCTGGCGTGCACCTCTTCAAAGAAATCGTTGAACTTCTTCTGGTCATCCACCGTGTCGAAGAGGAACTCGACGCCCGCCCGGAAGGCATAAGGCCGGTTCGAGAGAATGTGGCTTTCCGTCACTTGTTCCTGGCACCAGACTACCCGGCCCTTGATCTTAACCTCGGTTGGCTCGCTAAGCGTGAGTTCGATCTCCCGCCCGATCGGCAGCTTGGAATTGCAGTAGATCCCCATGCCGCCTGACGAGATGTCGTTGAAGAAGACGCGGACATCGGCTTCCTTCAGTTCCTGGTCGCGCGGATTCAGGACCTTCACGTGAACCTCGACACGCTGGACATGGATCGGCCGCTTGTACCGCTCCCGTTCGCGCTTCTTCTGGTTCGCGATGGCTCTGACTCGCTGGCTAGGTGCTTGCCACATGCTTCGGCCTCCCGACCCCGCGGTCGCTCTCTAGTATTATCGGCCTTAGAAGTTGACTAGGCAAGTCAGCTTAACAGTTCGGTCCGAGTGCTGTCTGGAAGCCTGAAGAATCAGTGAGTTATGAAAAGGTTAAATCTGAAGGGCCAGCTTCAAGGCGTACCGGCGATCTTCCATGAAGCCGACGTTTTTCGCCAGTTCTTCACCGTACGTGGCGAACTCGATCGTCAGGATCTTGAGGTCCAGGCCGAGGCCGGCGCACAGGTAGCCCTGATTAATTCCCACGCGGGGAGCGAGGATCGACCAGTGGGTTTCCATGCCGAGGTGGACGAGGCGGAAGAAGCTGCCGTCCGGATTGTTTCCGATATCTGTCAGCTCGAGAGCGAGAGTCGTATCGGAGAGTTTCCAGAGTGACGACTTCTTGGCCGCCACGCCAAAGCCGAAGGAGCGGGGCTGCGCAGGGGGCAGCATGCCATTCTTCGCTAACTCCAGTTTAATGGTGTTGTACTTTCCGCCGAGAAGATTGTTCACCGTGGCGGCCGTCGTGATCTCCAGATTCCACGGCTGCCAGGGGAGTTGATAAGTCGTGCCCAGATCGAAATCGAGGTGCGCGCCTTCGCCACCGGACTCCTTGGGGCTGATCGAAGCGCCGCGGATGAGGTCCACGAGCGAATAGCCCGAGCGGGTTGCGAGGCGATACGTCATGTGCGTGGTCAGACCGACCGACAATCTTTCCATCGCCCCAAACTTGCGACCGATCGTTACCGCCGGGCCCACGTCCGTATAGATGACGGGCTCCAGCTGGAAGCTGCGGCGTAGGGCGAAGTCGAACTGCGTATTCGTGATTAAGCCGACCGCCACTGCGAGTTTGAAAGCCGTGTTCGGGAGATAGAGGGCCGGGAAGACGGTCTGAACACGTCCATGGTTGTTCTTTCCCGCCGTGTCGCTGATCTCGGAAAGGACGTCGTCTCCTTTGGCTCCCGCGATCTTGTTCACCGTGTTGGCGACCGTGGCGTTGCCTTCGGAAGTGATGTCGAGAATCTGGAATCGCCACTTCGGGTTCGCCGTCACGCGCGCCGGGTTGCCGAAGAAGTTTTCGTCGTAGAGACCCGTGGTGATGCGAACGCCGCCCATGCCGCCGCTGCGGACGCTGTAGAACGGCCGCCGGATATTCTCCACGGCAAACGCGTGAGAGGCGAGGAGGGTGGCGAGGAGTGCGGAGGTGATGAGGAATTTATGATGCGTCTTCATGTCAGATCCCCAGTCCGTTCGTGATGAGGCCGTAGCGGATGGCGTTGCTGTACTGGCTGGCGTTTGCAGCTGAAGCTGCGATGGAGTCGACCTGGTTGATGAACCCGCCGGTTCCGGACTGGAATTTTCCGGCGCCGCCCATCTCGTTCAGTCCATACTCGATGGCTTTGAGTGCGCCCATCAGTACGTTCAGCATCGGGCCGCTGTAGCCTTCGATTGTCGTCGCGTCGGATGCGGAGAGGTTCGTGAGGTCCATGCCCGGCTTGGTGGGAGAATCGGCCAGGTTCGTGCCGGTGCCCGAGCACGCGGCGTCGGTGGCGAAACTTAGGGTTGCCGCTGCGCAGGTGGTCGGGTTCGCTACGAGGTCTGACTTTTCGACCACCAGAGCATTGCCGGTGCGAGACGCTGTTTCAGCCAGGATTTCCGCAGCGAGGCCGAAGGCGCTCATGAAGCGGACGAGTCCTCGGAGTGCGGCGTCGTTTGTGATCTTCGAGACGTTCTTGTAGGCGGCCAGGATCCGGGCGCGCTTCGCTTTTTCTGGCTGAAGCGCCGCTAGTTTGCCGCCCATCTTGGTGAGGCCCTTGGAGGCATCGCCTTGAGCCATCACTTCCATGAACGGCCCCATTCCCGCGCCTTCCTGATCGAGAATCAGGAAAGCCTCTTCCGCGGCTGCGTACTCGGGCTGAGTCTGTGCCAGCTTGGCGTAGTACTCGCGGGCGCATTCGTACTCCTGTCGATCGAAACAGGCGCGCGCGGCGGAAAGGTACTGCGCTTCATTGTGAGGGGAGTCGAACGGATCGAAAACATTGCATGCCGAAAGTGTGAGCAGCGCGGTCGCGCCGAAGATGACGGATAAGGAACGATGGGGTTTCACGTGACTCTCCTCCTGAGACTACGAATAGATACCGGTGTATTTCAGGGTAAGGGGAGCGCCATTCTTTGTAAAGCGACTGAGATGCATCCTTCTTCGTCAGGACCTTCCGGCGTACTTGAGATCGCGTGCGACGTCTTCGATTCTCGTACGTAATTGGTCCGCTGTTCCTGTGTTTTCAATGACGATGGTCGCGGCGGCGCGACGTTCTTCGTCTGAAGCTTGGGCGCTGAGCATCTGATCCGCAAGGTTTTCGGGAATTCCGTCTCGTTGAATCAGTCGCTGCCGGCGCACGGCTTTCGGTGCGTCGATGAGAATGAGGCCATCGAGAGTTTCGTATCTTTTCGTTTCCACGAGTAGGGCGGCCTCGTACAGCACGACGGGTGCCTTCAATTCGCTGATTCGACGGAGCATCTCCACCTCGATCAGCGGATGGAGGATGGCCTCCAGATCGCGCCGGGCCTGAGGATCGGCAAAGACCAGTTTGCGCAGCTCACGACGATCCGCTGTTCCGAATCGCTTCAAGATCGCCGGATAGGCGGCTCCGCCTTCCCGGCTCAACTCGCGTGCGATCTGGTCCGCATCGATGACGGGAATGCCGACCTCCTTGAAGAAGCGGGCAGCCAGCGACTTACCGGAGGCGATCCCGCCGGTGAGGCCGATGAGACGGCACGAACTCCGCGAGTCACGCGATCCCGTTTGAAGCTGGCCCGGACCAGACGGCTGTTGGCTCATTCGAACTTGCCCTTTTCGTGGCGCTTCGCCTCGTTCCAGAACTCGTCCATCTCTTCGAGGGTGGACTGCTCGGGAGTCTTGCCTTGTTCCTTCAGCTTGCGTTCCACGTGACGGAACCGGCTCTCGAAACGGGCAAGGGTGCTTCGAAGAGCGTCCTCCGGCGTGACCTTCATCATATAAGCGAGATTACACAGCGAGAAGAGGAGGTCGCCCAGCTCATTCTCGATCTTTTTCTTGTCCCCGCTTTCGATCTCCGCCTTCAGTTCCCGGAGTTCTTCGTCGACTTTATCGAGCGGACCTTCGAGGTCCTTCCATTGGAAGCCGACCTTGGTCGCCTTTTCGATGACCCGCGCCGCTTTCTGAAGGGCCGGAAGACCTTTCGGTACTCCGTCCAAAATGCTGGCTTCCTTCGCCGTCTTTTCCTTGGCCTTCTGCTTCTCCCAACTCTGAATCGCCGCGTCCGCGTCCTTCGCTTTGTTTTCGCCAAAGACGTGGGGGTGGCGGGTGATCAGCTTTGTGTTGAGCGCGTGAGCGACATCATAGATGTCGAAGGCTCCTTCCTCGCGAGTGATCTCCGCGTGAATCAGGACCTGCATGAGCAGGTCGCCCAGCTCCTCGCGGAACGCGAAGCGGGTCTTGTCCTCTTTGAGGGCCGAGGGATCCGGAATCTGGTCAATCACATCCAGGACCTCGTACGCTTCTTCGATCAGATACTGCCGCAGGGACTGATGCGTCTGAACGCGGTCCCAAGGGCAGCCGTCCGGAGCGCGGAGGCGATGAACCGTTTCGATCAACTGGGCGATGGTGTCGAGATTAGGCATGGGGGAGTGATACTGCGCCGGGGCAAAAGATGCAAACGGTGTGCGGCGCGTCTATATGGTGGAGCCGAAATTCTCTGGTGGAGGAAGGATGGAGAGCGAAATTCTCTGATGGAGGAAGGATGGAGATCGAACTTCGTCAGCGGAGGAAGGAACGAGATCGAACTTCGCCAGCGGAGGAAGGAACGAGATCGA
>CAYOWB010000112.1:4427-11549 GCA_964407515.1 uncultured Bacteriovoracaceae bacterium | reverse complement strand
CTGTCTTCAGCAGAGTGGAAAGCGCGTCGGGACGCGACTCGAAGAGCGTGGCGCTCGCGATCCAAGCGGGAACGATCTCCGCCTTGGTCGTGTCGACCGGATTGTAACGCCGTTCCAGGGAATAGAGCAGTTTACCGCCGTCATCGTAGGCACGGCTGCGCAGAACTTGATTGGCGGTATCGTAAGTCGTGGTGAGTTTGAAGCTGACGTCGGTCGGGGAGCCCCCTTCAATCGCGGTGACCTTGCTCTTGATCCGGACGCCCTTGATGCCCGCGTGCTTCGCAGCCACGCGTTTCACCAAAAAGGCCGACGGAGGCACATAGGCCTCCGCCGAACCCGCAAAACAAAGAGACATCAAAACCGCACAACCAACGAAAAGCTGGGTGAACTTCATTTTCCTTCTTTCAGGTGCTTCTTCATGATTTCGCGCACGCCGGCAGCCAACTCAGGCCGTCTCAGCGCGAACGAGAGTGTAGCATCGATGAAGCCGAGACGGTCACCCGTATCGTAGCGGTCGCCTTCGAATTGATAAGCGAGCAGCCTTTCACGCTCAGCGAGGAGCTGGAGCGCGTCCGTCAGCTGAATTTCGCCACCCTTGCCGGGCTTCGTTTGGCGCAGGCACGTGAAGATCTCAGGGCTCAGCACGTAACGGCCGGGAATCGCGAAGCGCGACGGGGCGTCCTTGGGCTGAGGCTTTTCCACCAGACGCTCGACGTGCATCAGGCGCTGATTGAGCATCTTGCCGCCGACGATGCCGTACTTCGAAGTTTCTTCCTGCGGGACTTCCATCACGCCGACGACCGAGGCCTTCTCGCGCTCGTAGATGTCGATCAGCTGGCGGGTGCAGGGAACCTTCGAGTCGATGAGGTCGTCACCGAGCAGAATCGCGAAGGGCTCATTGCCGATCGCCGGAGCCGCGCACAGAACGGCGTGGCCCAGACCCATCGGGTTCTTCTGGCGGATGGAAATGAGGTTACACATCTTACCGACCGACCGAGAGATCTCGAGGAGGTCGTTCTTCTGCTTTTTCTCGAGCGTGTCGTCGAGCTCGTAGTTGAAGTCGAAGTGGTTCTCGATCGATTCCTTGTGGCGCGCCGTGATCAGCACGACGTCTTCGATCCCCGCGCGGACGGCTTCCTCGACGATGTGTTGGATCATCGGGACATCCACGATCGGAATCATCTCTTTCGGAATCGCCTTGGTGGCGGGCAAGAAACGAGTGCCCAGACCTGCTGCCGGAATGACTGCCTTACGAACTTTCTGTTGTGATGACATGAACTTCCCCCCGGAGAGCTAGCCCCGGCAGGAGCCTCATGCCCTGCCCGGGTATCGGTTTTTTTCAGACTCTATCTCGGCTTTGCAGTCGATGCAAAGAGTAGTCGCCGGGTTGGCGCTCATGCGCGCCTCGGCAATCGACTCGCCGCATTGTTCGCATTCGCCGAAAGTGCCGTCCTCGATCCGCTTGAGGGCCTCGTCAATCTGCATAAGGATCTCGCGGTCGCGGTGGGTAAAACGCACCGTGAGCTCGCGCTCGAAATCCGCGCTCGCCTGGTCGGCCGTGTCGGTGAAGAGCGTATCATGCTCGCTCAGCTCCTGCGAAGCCTGGCGTAATCCGGCGACCACGCGGTCGCGCCTGTCGGTGAGTTCTTTCTTGAAACGCAGCAGCTTTTCGTTGCCTAATGACATAAACAGGGTCCCGTTAATAAGCACTTCAGGTGTCCCTGTAAAGGTCCTTTATCGCTCGGACACATAAAAGCCATGTGGAATACGCGTAAACTTTGCTGCCTCGCTTCATCGGCACTGATGCTAGTCCTCGTGGGCGTGTGTGGCGCACCCGCGCTTGCGTCGGATTATCACTCCGCTCGGACCGCCGGCCTCGGCGGCGCGGGTCACGCGGGTCCCCTACTGAATGACTCGATTATCCTGAACCCCGCTTACGCCTCGTTTCTCCCGACCTACAGCATCAGCGGCAGCTACTTCATGGGACGAGCTTCCACCGAGCCGACCAAAGCTCACGGTTATAACCTCGCCTTTCAAGACGGGCGATCCAAGGTCTTTCAGGCCGGTGCGTCTTTCTCACGGCGTGAGGATGGAAACTTCATTCACCTCGGCGCCTCCCGTTCGTTCGTCAAGCGCATGGGGTTCGGAATCGGCGGCAAGTTTCACTTCTCGGACGATCACAGCCTGACTTCCAACTCCACGTTGGCCGTGGCCGGCCTGGTGAATGAGTGGTTCCAGGCGTCGTTCATTTTGGACAACCTCATTGAGACCGAGAACTCCAAGCGCCTGGGGCAATACCGTGAGGTCATCCTCGGCACCAAGTTCAACATCAAGGGCATCATGATGCTCTACTTCGATCCGCACATGATCCCCTCACTCAAGGGCGGCGACACCTACGGCTACGAGGCCGGCGCCGAGCTCGTCGTCATGTCGGACATCTTCGTGCGCGGCGGAATGTTCCGCAACGCCATGGTCCCCGCCGAGCGCGTCCACGGCCGCGGCTACGGCCTCGGCGTGGGCTACATCGCTCCGAAGCTGTCTCTGGATTACGGCGTGACGATGATGCGCGAGCCGCGCTCGTCCACGGTTCATGTGTTCGGGTTCACGATTTTCTTCTGAGGCAGCCGCCCACCTATCCGGGTTTTCTTTGATGCCATCACAGTTTTGCCTGATAGGTCCCGGGACCTATCGCCCTTTTCCGTGATGGGATGACAGAAATGCGGGATAGGGGCGCTTACTTGCCTGGCCCCAGGTGCTTCGGATCCACCGCGTCCCAATAGACGGGGTTGGGCTTTCGCCATTCGTGGAGAGCTTTCGCCGCGATGGGGATCAAGACGAGGCCGATGAGAGCCAGCTCTGCCCGGCTCACTCGCCAAGACGTGCGCGGGCCACTCTTACGCACGAAGAGCCTCACCCCTCACCCCTCGCCCCGCCCAAAGAACACCTTGGGCGCGCCGGTCACCGGGTTGCGCCCGAGCGTAAACTCCGCGCCGGGGTAGAGTTTCTTCAAAGACTCGACGGTCAGCACGTCGCCGGTGCGGCCGTAACCGACGCGTTCGCCGCGATAGAGCAGCAGACAGTTGTCCACCCACTCCGAGGCAAGATTCACGTCGTGCGCCACGAGCACGATCGCCAATCCCTCGGACGCCAGAGCACGAAGCAGCTTTCCGATCTCGATTTGGTGATTCAAGTCCATGCCCGACAACGACTCGTCGAGGAGCAGAACCTTCGCGCCCTGAGCAAGCGCGCGCGCCAGGGCGACGAGCTGTCTCTCTCCGCCGCTCAGCGTATGAATGTCACGATCGCGCAATCGCCAGCAATGGCACTGCTCCATCGCCGAGTGCACGAGATCGTGATCCGCTTCGGACGCGCCTCGCAGGAAATGCATGCCGTGTGAGAGCCGTCCCATCATCACGGTCTCATACGCCGTGAGCGGAAACTCCGCGCGCAGATGCGAAGAAACGTAGGCGACGCTCTGAGCGCGCGTAGCAGTCGTAAACTGATGGAAGTCGCGTCCCATGTAACGAAGCTGCCCGTCGTGCGGCGCAACCGGAATGAGCCCCGCCATGATTTTGAGCAAGGTCGTCTTGCCGGCGCCGTTCGGGCCCAGCAGCGCCACCACCTCAGACGGAAACAACTCGAGTGACACGTCACTCAGAATCTACCGTCCACCTCGCGCATAGGAAACACCGTAGGCACTGAAGATCGGCTCACCCGGCAACGTCCTCATGCACGAGTCCTCCTCTGTAGAATGACCCACAAGAAGACCGGCGCCCCCACCAGCGCGGTGACGATCCCCACAGGCAGCTCGAACGGACGAGTCGCGTACCGCGCGATCGCATCAGCCAACGTCAACGAAGCCGCGCCCCACACGGCCGCCATCGGAAGCAACGCCCGGTGAAGCGAGCCCGAAAACCGGCGCGCCACATGAGGAATCACCAAACCTACGAATCCAATCATCCCGCTCGCGCTCACGCAAAGCCCGATGAGCAACGCCGTCAGGATGATCAGCCGCCGGCGCGCCGACGTGACCGGAATTCCCAATGCGAGCGCTTCTTCTTCACCCATCAGGAGTGCATCGAGATCGCGCCACCGTCCCCAGATCATGAAGACCAACGTCACGACGGCGGTCATCGTGAAGACGGCACCGCGCAACCGCGCGCGCGACAGATCGCCGATCAACCAGACGATCGCGCCTTGAATTCCGTTGGGGTCTGCGAGCGCCATCCACAGAGCGACGAGACTCGAGCCCAAAAAGCCCAACATCACGCCCGCGAGCAGCAGCGTGAGATTCCCCGTCCCCGGTCGTAAAGAAATCAGATACAACACCGAAGCGAACAGCAGCGCGCCCAGAAACGCCGAACCGGCGACACCCGCGACGAGCCACTCGAAGCCGAGCGCCGCGCCCACCACCGCGCCGAACGCCGAGCCTGACGAAATGCCCAAGGTATAAGGTTCCGCCAACGGATTGGCAAAGATCGACTGCAGTGCCGCCCCGGCAACCGCAAGCCCCATCCCCACCGCCGACGCGAGCAGCGCGCGTGGAAGACGAAATCCGGTTACGAGATCCAAATCGGCTCCCGGTGAAGCTCCGAGCTTGAGCGCGATGAAAAAGGCCACCGCCCAGCAGCCCAACGCAATCAGAAATCCCCGAGTCAGCTTACCGCGCGCCATAGATCGCCCGCTCCATCAACGAAACACCCTCCAGCAACCGCAGTGTCGGCCGCAAGAAAGTATCCCCCGGCAATATCTTCACTTGTTTATCCTGAACCGCCTTCACCTTCGTGAAAGCCGACCAGCGATCCGCCATGGCTTTGAAGAAGGCCGCGTTCGAAGTCTCCATGGAGACAATCACGATGACCTCCGGATTGCGCGCCACCGTGTCCTCGATCGACGGGCGAGGATACCGTCCCGGAGCATCTCCGTACAGGTTCACCGCTCCGATCACCGACAACGCTTCGTTCAAGAAAGAGTCGCGCCCAGCAACGACAAGCGGAGCATCACTGAGCTGCAGGAGCACCTTCTTCTTCAACCGGCCTTTGGCCTTCTCTCGAAGATGTTCCACGCCACGGTGGAGCTGCTCAGCCATGCGCTGGCCCGCATCCGCGGCACCGAGAGCAAACCCCACCATTCGCATGGAGTCCTCCACCTCACGCAGCGTACTCGACGAGACGACGACCACCGGCACGCCGAGCTCTCGCAAATGCGTGATCTGATCTTTGTCATTGCCGTCCGTCGTGGCGAAGACCACGTCGGGTTTCAGCGAAACCACCTTCTCGATACTGAACCGGTGATACGGCCCGACGGACGCCACCCGCTTCAACGCAGGCGGGTAGTCCGTGAAATCGCTCACACCCACGATTCGCGACAGATCCGTGGCGAGGAGATCCGCGGCCAGCTCGCCCAACGAAGGAGCGAGCGTCACGATACGCTTCGGTTGATCCGAAACCTTGACCCGAGCGTCGGTGACGTCACGCACTTCGCGCGCATAGCCGAGCGCCGGCAAACACAGCAGCAGACAGACCGCAGCTCGGAACCACGATCTGGAGGCCGTCATGCGGTAGCCGGCTTCTTGAGCTGCTTCAGGCGGAACATGAGCGCCATCATGGCAGCCAAGAACACCAGAATCGAAATGAACTGACTCGTCGACAGCACGCCGTCGATGACGAAGCCGCGAACGAGATCACCGCGAAACGCTTCGACGATGCTTCGGATGATCGGATAGGCCATGAAGTAAGTCAGCACGACCTGCCCCTGGAACTGGCGCTTTCGGAACACCCAAAGGAGCCCGAGGAACAGCACGAGCAGAGCACTGGCCTCATAGAGCTGCGTCGGATGGAGAGGGATCCCGCGAAGGGCGGGCTCCACCAGTTCGGAGTGAAACTTGAGTCCGTAGGAGGAACCCGTCGGCTTGCCGTAGCAACAGCCGGCGGCCAAGCACCCGAAACGCCCGAACATATGAGCCACTACGAGTCCCGGCACCAGAACATCCATCGTGTTCCAAAGTGGGAGTTTGTACCGGCGCGTATACCAAAGAATGAATGGGACGACAGCGAGCGGGCCACCGAAGAAGACCAGGCCGCCTTCCCAGACTTTGAACACGTCGAGCGGAGCATCCATATAATAGGAAGCCCGCGTGATGACGAAGAGCAACCGCGCGCCGAGGAAGCCGACGAGCAAGCTCCAGAAGGTGAGATCCAGGACCCGCTCCGCATTCAATCCTGCGCGGACCGATAAGCGGCGGATCATGAAGATCGCCACGAGGAAACCCAGCGCGATCAAGAAGCCATAGGTGTGAATCGGGAGTGGGCCGATCTTAAGAAGTAGTGGATGCATTCGCTTCTTTGCTCCGTTTTGAATCCTGCGCCAAGAGGTCGAGCATCAGTAGCCCGACACCGACGCAAATCGCCGTATCGGCGACGTTGAAAGCCGGAAAATGATAGCGGTACTGCCAGTGGAACAAAACGAAGTCGACGACGTAGCCAAGGATCACCCGATCGATGAGATTCCCCACCGCACCGCCGACTACCAAAGACAAAGCGACCGCTAAACGCGTGCTCCCTTCCGGGATCTTCTTGAAGACATACGCGATCGCAACCAGCGCGATCGCCGGCACGAGCACAAAGAACGGCACGCGGAACGCCGGATGCGCCTGGGCGAACAGCCCAAAGGCCGCTCCCGTGTTACGGACGTAGGTCAGGTTAAAAATCCCCGAAATGATGGGAAGGGTCTCACCCAACCTGAAGTTCTGAATGATGAGATACTTGGTCACTTGGTCGAGGAGAATGCACGATCCCGCCAGAACGAATAGAATCCAGTATTTCTTCTTATTGAACGTCACCGCGTACCGCCTCCGTGAGAAACTTCGATGTGCCCCGAGTATACCACTAGCCCCTCGCCACGAACCAGATGCCCGCCTTCGTCGAGTTGACGAACGGAGTCCTTGGCCTCTGGCAGCGGATGAGGAATGGACTTTCCGGCCAATCGCTCACCCGAAAACCGAAGTGCCGGCGTGGAGGTGCGCTGAAACCCGATGGCCTTTTCAAATGCCTCTTGAACCGAAGCGGGCACTAGCCAGAACTCCGTGCCCTCCAGAGCGGGGACTTTGATCGCGACGTATTT
>CAYOWB010000112.1:293-4417 GCA_964407515.1 uncultured Bacteriovoracaceae bacterium | reverse complement strand
CATCGGGCATCAACGTCACCGTCGCCGCGGATGGAATCTTCCCAGGCTCGGAACTCCAGGCGATGAGCGCCACACGTTCCGCCCCTTCGCGACGCACTGCATCCTTCAACTCCGGAAACGATCCGATGGTTTCGCGATCGAGATCATACTTCAGATAGAGGTACGTCGATGTGTCCACTGATTTCAGACACTTACCAGGACGAGTCCCAAAGTACAATTCCGCGAGAGAGTTTCTGAACCAGGGCGGGATCTTCGCTCTCGAGCGCGGCAAACTCGTCCGCCGTGAAAACGAGCACACCGATCAGCTTACCCAGCGGATGCTGCTCGGCGGTTTTCTGAACTTCGGCCGGAGCGTCTCCGACCACGCACAAATCATAGAGGCTGTCCGAGCTGCCCGTTCCGTCCGCGCGACTTCCGTAGAGGATGACCTTCTGCGAAAGGGGCTCAAGCAACGCACGCAGGCCCTCGAGGTCACAGATCGCGGCAAAGGACTTAAGAACCTGTACGGTCGGGTGATCATCGCGCAATCGCACCGCGCGATTGTTATCGACGAAATCGACAAGCCTGAGGGTCTCGAGCGTCTTCAAAACCTTCACGATTCCATCGACACCGCCCAACCCACGAACGCCTTTGAGTCGCGAAGAAATCACACGCGGCGTGAAAGCCGTGGTCGGTTCCGAAAGCAAGAAACGGATGACCTTTTGCTCGGGCGTGGAAAAAAAGATCAGATCCAACGTGGGCTGCGGTTTTCTGACTCGGACCATACCTGAAATAGTACCGCACCCTAGCGAACAGGGGGGAGCCCAAAATGGAGATTTACCGACAATTTGATTCAGGCACTTTTTGACTCTCCCCTTTCCTATTCCACCCAGTCCCAAAACGTTCCCGAACCTTCTAATCAGCTTTTCGGACAAAGAGCAGATCTTACACTTTCTCGCGAAAATGAAGCGGTTTTGGGCCGATTTTCTGAACATTCCGCGAATCGGCCAGGAGTCCTGGAGGCAGGGGACCGCTGGCACGACGCAAGCACACTGGGCACGAATCATCGGTCGTCCTCGGAACAAGCCGATGAAACCCAGGAGGAGAGCAAATGAGATCCCTATCCCAATGTACCAGAACGTTACTGAGCGCACTCGTGGCGATCACCGCGCTTGGCTCAGTCATCACGACCGCGGAGGCAGCGTCCTTCCTTACCCGGCGTGACTGTTTCGTGCGCGGATCGGCCGGAGACATGGGCCGCAAGATGGGCGAACGGAACGCCGCTCGCCTAGTCACGGCCGCATGGGCACGCCTCGGCCAGACCTGTGACAAAGTGGATGTCCTTGCCACCGTCCTTTCTGAAACGCCCTTGGCGCGCCCCACTCGAGGAGGCGAGTTCGCCGCCTGCTTCTACCTCGGCTACACCGATGCGCTCTGGGATCAGCTCGACAGAGTCTACGAGCGCTGTGGAACCCGCTGCTTCAACGCCGGCGCTGAAATCGGGCGCATCTCGGCTGAAGGTTACTGCGCGGCCAGCCTCGCGCTGGATGGTCTGTTTGACCCCGGCTTCATACGGCAGCCTCCCCTGCCCTTCTTCGGACAGAACCTCGTGCTCGGCTGCAAGACCGAATACATCCAGGTCGCGCAGAACGAGTACCCCGGATGCCATAAATACACAGTCCGACACTTCCTTGAGACGTTTGAGAACTCGGTCCGGCAGGATTGCTTCGTCCCCACGGACATCCCCATCTTCGATGGTGGCCGGCGCATGAACCTGGACGAGCTTCTCTAATCAGGAAGGAACAAGGAGATACGACGATGAAAACACGTGGAAGATGGACACTAGGCACAGTCGCCGCCCTCGTGGTGGCGGGAGTCGCGGGAGCCATGCTCGCCACGGACTCTCATGCGATGGGAGGGCGAGCGCCCTCCGCGGAACCCATCCAGCTCGATGGCATTGAACAGGGCTACTCCCTCGGGAGGCGGAACGGAGACATCCTGGTCGATCGCGTGCGCGACCGGACTGTCGGCATCGAAGGATGTCGAGGAGTCCGGAAGATGCAAGACACTTTGACCAAGGTCACCCGTTCCATCAGAGCGCCACTCAACTCGAGCGAGGGAGTCACCATCGGGTTCTATCGGGGTTACCTCGACTCGGTCCGCGAAGCGATTCGGGATACGCGCCGGGGATGCAACATCAGCCGCTTCGACGACGGCCTGTTTGCGGGAGAACTCTACGGGTCCCTCCTGTGCCAGGTCGGCGCCTCCAGCAAGACAGTACTCGCATCTTTCGAGATCGAGTCTCTGTACGACGGCTGGAGCGGTGGATCTCGGGAAGTCATTGGCGAGTGCTTAATGACGGCATCCCTGATCCTCGACGAATGCGGTGGAATGGACGATTCCCTGTCCATCCTGATCGAAACCGGCTGCTCTGACAGCCTCTGAGAGAAGAGAGAAGAGGAGGAGACAATGCGAGGCGGCGCGAGAATTCTGGTCCTGGGAAGCATCACTTCGGCGGTTCTGGCCATGGGAGCCACCGGAGAAGCAGGAGTCATCGATAGGTCGGTGGTAGTTCGGCCAGCGCCGACTTACCGAGTACCTTCGCAACCCATGCCTGCACCCATACCCGAGAATTACCGGAATCCGCGCCGCCCGCTTCCTCCTGTATATCCCGAACCTCCGCGCCGTGATCCGCTCCCCCCGCCCGTGGTTCGTCCCGAGCCCGGCCGTGGAACTGGAAACGGACGAGTACACCCCATACCGGCGCGAGGTCGCCGCATCCCGCTTCGCCCCGTAAGGACTCAGAGCGAACACGAGGCTCACGCCGCCGAACGCATGGCGCGCGCCATCGCGAATCGCGGTTGTGAGAGACTCGGCGAAGTCATCCGCGATCTGTCCAACGACATTCTCTCGTCCGCGCATCTCGCGGCGCGCGACGACTCGAACCTCACTCCAATCGATGACCGTGATCGTCGCGGCCAGCTTCGCCGCGAAGCACGACTCAAGGTGCGTCGCCATTTCGTGTCCCCCGAGTTCTGGACCCACCTTTGGGATCGCCTAACCGACGCTTATCAAGCCTGCGACATGCCGTGCTTCGATGACGGACAGGCGGTGGGCGAAATCTCCGCGACCGCATACTGCTCCGCCAGCATCTCGCTCGGAGGCCTGAACGCCCCGGGCTTCATGTCTCAGTCGCGGCTACCATTGTGCCAAAACGCAATCTTCGTGGGTTGCCAGAAAGGATATCGGGACACCGCGCGATCCATCGAAGGCTGCAGTCGTTACACTGAAGGGGGGTGGACGGAGATTTTCGGCCAGTATCAGAGCCAGGACTGCCATATGGACGCTGGCTCCTGACTTGCATTCGCGCTGCGCATGGTGAGCAGCTGCTGGAATCGTTGGATCGTACTGACTTTGTTTCTGGGCCTCAGCGTCGGATGCGGAAAGTCCGTGTCCTCGGACGAGGAACGAGACGGCAGCAAACCCATGGAAGTCGTCGGCGACGCTTCCTTCGGCAACCAGTGTCCGTACGGATTCACGACGCAGCTGAGACCCGTGAAGCTCCGCGCCTGGGACTGCGCCATGGGACAAGACAATCTCGAGCTGGTCACGCCCCCCAGCCCGATGTTCCTTTCAGCGGACTGTCATAAGAAGACCCTCACCGTTCGCTCCGCGAATGGAAAGATCGACGCCACCTGGGAAGTGATGCCCGACGGATCGTTCTTCGTATCGTTCGACGGAACTCCGCTTACCCTCGGCAACGACGGCTCACGACGGGGCCAATGCTCCACCCGGTCGTCGATCGATCTCTTCGGACGACTGGACTGCACCGATCGCGACAAGCTCAGAATCTTCTTCGAGACGATCTGGTGGCTCGGCAAGGAAACGAACCCCACAGCTGGCAGCGCCAACGTCGGGCCGGCCACAGGTCGTGCCTGCAGTGTCCCCCAGGGGTGCTACCTCCACACCCAGTCAGTCATTCAGCAGTGTGAATAGTCCGACCCTGCAACACTCAAGTAATTTATACAGGGCCAATTCGGCATCATCTGATACATATTTGGGCATTCAACCCTGTAAGGGACGCCATACTGCCCTGAATTGTCTCGTTATTTCCGCCATTTAATTATCCACCTCAAAGTTTGTCA
>CAYOWB010000112.1:0-271 GCA_964407515.1 uncultured Bacteriovoracaceae bacterium | reverse complement strand
CTATTCGCCTACGCACCACGCAAACTGCGTGGCGTTACCGATTTTGCTAACGGGAAGGCCTCACCCACATGAAGAAGATTCTCTGCATCGCTTTTCTGACTGCCGCTTTGGTCTCCGGATGTTCCTCGTCGGTGAACATGGATTCGAGATATCCCAAAGTCGCCGCCCCGCACGTCGACATGCCCACCGACAACAGCGTCACCGTGTCCCTAGCCAACGGCGCTGCCCTCCTTCTTCACAAGATCGACGGCAAACTCCTCCTCCATCCCGG
>CAYOWB010000111.1:5840-11580 GCA_964407515.1 uncultured Bacteriovoracaceae bacterium | reverse complement strand
CCGGAGTTCTTCCAAAACGAGGACGTCCAGACGGGAAAGGTTGGGTGAGACTTGTAAGGTAAGCTCCACGCGCATGGCTGGCCACAGTATACCCAGGGAGCGCCGTGCGCGGGAGGAAAAACTCCCGTACGGTCCCGTACGAGGCATGCTATCCTCAAGGGGATGTCAGTATCTCGAAGAACAGCATTCCGAGTGACACGGTGCTCTCCGGTTGTCAGCGAGGTTTCTGCCTTCCGTGTCTGTGCCGCAGCGACGGCCCCCGTCTTGGCATTAGCGCTGTCCTGGATCGCTCCCGCGATGGCGGTTGAGAATCGCGTCCAGGCCGGAAGTCAAACCAGCAGTCATGCAGGCAACCCTTCCGACCGTCAGACAAGGCCTCCGGCACCTATTAAAACCGCCACCCACGATCTGGATGAATTTCTGAAGCTGAAGGAGCGTCTCCCCAAGGCCGTCTGCGATGAGAGCGTGATTTCGCGGGCGCCGAGCCTAGAAGCACTTCGGCCTCCGGGGGGGCCCGATGAGGCCAGGCAAGAACACTGGGGCGCGGCGCATACCTTCGATGTGATTTTGGACGCATCCGAATCGCAGCTGCTGGCCTTCCTGCTGGGTGACACCGGTGGTTTCATGGCCGCTCCCGCCTTTCTGGCGCAATTGAATGCGGCGACTTCAGGCGCCGGGCCTCTCAAGCGAAAGGTGTCTCTCGATATCTGTACTGCGCTCGTCACGCCGGGGAAAGTCAGCGCGCTCGCGACAGGGGCGGAGCGTCTTTTTCTTCCGGCATTGCCCGTAGAAGGTTCAGATCAGGGCTCGAGCAAAGGCGCCTTCGCCGTGGACTCGCCTCTGCGGGACCCGGGACAGGGACATGCGGTCCTGCGCGTGCTCGATCAGGAGAGACGCTTCGGAAAGGTGGGGGATGCCTGGTATGTCCCCGGCTGGATAGAGTCGTACGAAGTGACTTTCGCTCGTTCGGGGAGGCGGGTTTATCGCCGGATCGCGCAGGCGATTACGAATCGACTTCAGTTCATCGCGGTGATGGGAGCTGACTCCGTGCCGCTCGGATTTCTCTACCTGTCGGCCGAGCCGGCCACGGATGATTGGAGTCGGCTCAAGGTGCTGGCCGAGAATGAGGCGAGTCGGCAGCGGCTGATTGAACTCTATCGCGCGATTCTGGAGTCCGACGCCTATCGGGCGGTGGGATCGGGAGCGCAAGGAAAGAATCGGGCGAGACTGGAAGCTGTACGAAGACTGCAGGAGTTCTACCGCAATCTCATGAGCGCCTATCAAATCTATCCGAATGAAACGCAGTTCGCGGCTTATGCGCGCAAGGCGAAGAGCAAGGATTTCTCCGAAAAGGCCGCAAAGACCCTGCTCGATGCGGGCTTTTTCCAGGTACTTCGCACGATGCAGGTCAACGGCTCTTACGTCGCGTTCAATCTGTTCGCGCCGGATCCCGTGCTGCGCGGGATGTACCAGGAGTTCCGGCGGCGGCTGGAGCAAATTCCGTAGCGGCCTGAGGGCGTGACGGAGTGAAATTCTACTGTGTTCGGACGCGAAGCCGCGGTGTCCTTCATGCCCTTAGTAAGCCGGCTGCCGGCAAGGCGTGTCAGGCTCCAGATGAGCCGAGGTCTTACGATACGCCTCGGGCGGTGTGGCGCCCGTCCACACGTAGACGTTCGGACCGCAGCAGCCCTCTTTAGGGGTCGACTTCCCGGCCTTGGAGCCTCCGCCGTCATACGTGATGGTGCAGCGAAAGGATTTATCGTTCTTTAGGGCCTCTTCGACAGCGGTCGCCGGTGCCAGAAGCGGGAACTTGCCCCAATTGTTATTCGTTTCGGAGACGGTCCTGTCGCAGGTGATGTCATCTCCGACCGGCGCGTCCGAAGCATCGCGGTTGAGTCCGGTGTTCTCTGCCCGATGCCGGGCGTAAGCATTCTGACCGCCGAGGGCAGGATCATAGGCCGGATAGTTCGTCGAGTTGATCGTGGACAGCGGAGTTGCAGTGCACTTCACGGGGCCTGCGGTGGCCTTGCGAACATGCGAGGTAAACGGTCGAACGTAGCCGAGATACTTGGTCGTCGAGCCCGTGGGGCGCAGATCGATCTTATGAATGTTCTGGTTCTGGCTGGGATAGGCTTCCGCGCACCATGCGACGTTGTTGTCAGTAGTTTTTGCGAAGTGAAGGGGTGGGTCGAAGATCTTCGGGTAGGAAGTAGGCGCGCACGCCTTGAAATTCAAGTCTTCTTCGTAGTGCGGCGTCCAAGGTTGGGTCGGACGGACGAAGACTTCCTGGTACTTACTGACAGGGTTGTCTTTATGGAGAGTCGTGATTGTCCAGAATCCGGTGTCGGAGCGAAAGATCGGCATGGCGGTCGAACATGACTTCTGGGCGTAACTGTCGGCGTTGGGAAGTCGGATGCCGTCAATGTTCACTCCGCTCCAGGAGGAGTCGTTGGTGGCGCGATAGCTGGGTAGCCCCAAAAGGAGACCTGTCGAGTCATTGGCCAGATAGTAGTCGACCAGAATATCCGAAGCTCGCCGGGTGACTCCGCGGTGATCGAAGTAGGCGAATGGGCAAGGCTTCGGGCCGTACATCGTGTAGGGCTTGGACGGATCGGATGAGGTGACCGGACGATCCAGAACGTAGATCGTATCGGTCGCTTGCGGAGCGCTGATCATCCCGCCGTTCGTGTCGAACAGTGGCGGGTAGACCGCGATGAAGCGACGGAGCCGGTAAGTGGCGCGTATCTTGTTGCTCTTGTCTTTGATCGTGGGGCAGGTGCCATCCGCGTTCGGTTTCGTCGCGAAGCCCAGGCAGCCCTGGAGGATCGTGTCCGTTCTATCGGCTCCCGCACTCGGCTTGCCGGAGCAGGTGGCCGGCGCGGACGTCCCGTTGCTCAGGGTCATGAACGCGTCGACTGGAACTTTGAAGTCGCGATTCGGTTTCACGGCCAGGGAGAAGGAGGTATCCCAAGGGTAGAGGTTTCCCTTGTTCTCGTAAGAGGGATCGCCCGAGATCGGCTCGTTGACTCCCGGGCAGATGTAACCGGAGTTCCAGCCGTTCGTTTCTCCGACGCGCGAGGCCGGGACGTACAGATTGAAATAGTAGGACTGAGCCGAATTCTGCTTCAAGAGCGGATCCGGGCATTCCGGGCTGCCCGCTGAGTCGTCTGAGCCGAACTTAGCCATGCAGAACTCGGTCGCGCTGATGATGTCTTTCACTTCCTGCGTGTCCGGATTCATCCAGGGGTGACGCTTGTTCTTGATGTCCATGCCACGCTTGAACTGTTGATAACACGCGTAGCGATGGACGTTGTCGAACACGGTTCCGAACTCGTCAGTGTAAGGGAAGCTCCCCGTGACAGTGGCGATCTTCTCGTATTTGAAGGCCGGAACTTCGAATTCCTCGTCCCCTGTGGTCGAGACTCCCGTGCGGGCGATGCTGATGTTGATGGAAGTCCCGTTTGGAATCTCCTTGTGATAGACGAGCGGCGCCTCGCACTCCACGACGTAGCCGTTGTTCAGATTCGTCACCGGGGTGGCGACCTTTCGTTTGATCGCGACGCTGCTGGAGGAGCTTTCCGGAATTTCGCTCCAGGTGAAGATGCAGCTGCAGTTCTTAGTGGTGGTGGAGCCATTGGAGGAAAGCTGACAGCTCTCCGTGATCGGTCCAGCGGAAGTGGCGGCGTTCAGGTAAATCTCGGTCTTGTACTTGACGTTGCCCCCCGATGTTCCGCCGGAAGTTGATCCGCTAGGCGCCACGATTTTGACGTCTGAGATCTTGTAGACGATCGAGGCCGTGGGCGAAGCGTCCGGCCCTGGCTCCAGGTTACTTTCATTGATTGCCCTGCGCTTGAGATCATCCAGGGTGTTCGTGCATCCCGCTAAGGCGAGCATGCCCGCCATGGCAACGGCACTCAAGGCGGTCGCAAGTCCGTCGTTCCGTCTGTTCTGCAATCTGTTCAGGCCTACGTTCCACATCGTCATCGTCCTATGTCTTCAGATTATCCCATCTAGAGCACCGGCTGAAGTGCGCAGAGTGGATAGAAACGGTTGTGCGTCGGATCGCTATCCGGCGAGGAGTCCGGAAGAGTCAGGTCCTTCGCGTTGAAGCGATACAGAACCTTCCGTTGGGCGTCACAGGGCCCGTTTGCTCCCGGGTTAGCAGGATCATCCGCCTTGCAGTCCGCCCCCGTGCGGAAGCGGTAAGGGATGTAGGGCTGCGCGCGCGTGTTCTCGCTCAGCATGTCAGAGGTGTTTACCGTCGGGGGGGAAACCGTCAACAAGAAGTCGCTGCGAGCCCCCTTGTCGATCGACATATCGATATTCTTGTTGCTGTTGGGGATCGAGTAGGAAACGCCTTCATGGATGGTGCAGAGGTTCAGGAACTGTTCCCCTTTCGCGCCGTCGTTACAGGCCAGCGGCCCTCCGGACAGGATGGGTTCCCACCAGTCGCTGCCGTTCGGAACCAAGGTCTCAACGATCTCTTGGAGAAATGTATGCGTCGATCCGCTGTAGACCATGCCAGCCAAGCCATAGCCATCGGCCGCGGGGGCCGGGCCACTGGCAGGGTTGACGCATTCTCCGGCCCCATTGTTTCCGACGACCGCGCGAGAGGCGAGCAGGTCCGTGCCTTCTCGTTCCTCGAGCGAGAAGGCGGCGGCCGGTATGCAGTCCTTGACGATGCTTCCGTCAGCGGGATCGTCCGTCTTCAAGCCAGGATCGCAGGCGATATAGTTGATCTTCGCGAAGTCCTCGTTTGCCGGAACGATGCGTGCGGCCAGGCTGGCTCGGAATGGCCAGATTTTGACCCACTGATAACCGGGCGGGATGGCCACGGTGTCGGGGCAGCTTTCCTCGTCGTTGGCCGTGATGATCGGCGCGGCCGCATAGCCGAGAGGAGGAGGACTGTGGGTGCTCGGATCGGAGTCGGTGACCGTGCCGGGAGCGACCCAGGCGTTCACAGGAATGTTAAAGACCCCGCTCTTCTCTCGCGCCAGATGGAACTCCGCGCGCGGATTGCGTCGTCCGTGCTTGTAGATCAGCTTGTCGCCGTTGGCGTCGGGCAGCCGGCTGTAGACGTTCATGGCGGCGATGTCGATGGCGTCTGTCACTTCCGGAGAACTCGGGCAATCCCAGCCGCCGCCATTCGCCGGAAGTACCTGCTCGTTGGTTACGAATGAGGCGATCGTACCGCCGAAGTTGGTCGTGTAGAAATTGAGCGGTTCGCGCAGGAGCGGGTCCTCGGAGAGGAACGGGTCATAGAGCTGTCCGGCGCCTTTGGAGAACAGGTAGTTTACGAAAAGGATGTCCTTGCATTGATAGCGCTTCGCCGGGAGAAAAGAGTTCGGGTCAGTGATGTCGAGCGTGGTGAACGCCGTGCTGAACTTGAAGGTGATCTCGTTGGAGAAAGCTTCCTCAGTCGGGATGTGGATCTTCACCTTCACCTCGCTGACATTGCGCAGATCAATCCGGGTATAGGGGCAGCGAATGCGGTCTTCTTCGTGGTAGACGGTGTCGGCGTCGAACTTCTGAATCGCGCCCGCCTGCGGTGTGTACTCGAAGTGGCAGGTGCACTTGCTGGCGCCTTCCGGAGAGTTGTTACCCGAAGTGCTGGTGCAGGTGCGGCCGATGGCGCCGCTACCGTCACCGACGAGTTCGAGATACTGTCCGGGATCCACGTTCGCCGGAACCACCCGCGTGAGGGTCAGGATGACGGCTTCGTCGTCGCCATCGCCCAAGT
>CAYOWB010000111.1:4525-5830 GCA_964407515.1 uncultured Bacteriovoracaceae bacterium | reverse complement strand
CACCGAACTTTCTTTCGCCCAAGTTGGGGCTGTTCGCTTCAACGGTAGACTTGCCGAGAGAAAGTTCGGTGCCCAGGTTGTTGGTAAAACAACCCGTCAGGGCGGTCATGGAGATGACCGTCGCAGCAAGCACAAGAAGAGTGGTCTTTAAGCCCCCTCGATCCCCCACAGAATTTCCCCCTACCTGTATGAGTGCTGCAAGGGGTATGCGCATCACGGGATTCCGCCGCAATATCGCGGTTACGAGGGCTGCCCAAGAACCCATCGAGTGTCGAAGGCGTTGACGATGTTCAATTCTTGGAAGGTGTGTCACTTCGAACCCCCCAAGCGGTAAAGGCTTGCATCAATCAGAATCGCTGACCCGGATTGCCGTTCGATCCGGATCCGGTCGATCGCCGGGTCCATCGAGAGCGGGATCAAAACTTCGCGGATTCCGCCTGTCGGGGGCGCCAGGATCGTCAGTGTATGGACCGTCTTTCGGAAGGCGTCTTCCGGATACTCCATGTGCCGGGGCTGCAGAATCGACATGAGTCGCGGACGGCTCTGGCCGATGCGCTGCAGATGTACCTTGATGACGGCCGTTTCGCCGCGCGAGTAGTACTGCCCGTCCGGCCGACGATTGTTCGTGCCCATGGGCATGTAGGTCAGGTTGAGCAGAAGGTTTTCGCGGGCGTCAAGCTTCGTTCGGTCGAGGTCGAGGTACACGCCTCCCGCGTTCAGTTTGTTGGCTTCCGAGTTCGATCCTCCGGTGTCGTTGGCGCCGGCGTTTTCGCAGGCGTTGTCGAAGACGGAATAGTAGCCGGTGTTGTAGCCGGTGGAAGAGATGAAGACCGATGCGGCGAGGCCGACGGGAGTTTCAGGCGGAGCCTGAGCCGGGATGTCGCGGCTGTTTCCGAACGTCGTTTTTCTGTTCCATTGGTAGCAGGGCGATGCGGCCGGGTCCGAGGGATCGACTGGATCTACCCTCTTAGCGGTCCAGACCTCAGGGATGTTGTAAGTTCCTCCGCGGGGATCGATCTGTGTCTGGTAGAGAGGGCTCCCGTTCGGGGTGAATCCGCCGACGACGATGATCTGTCGGGTCAGCGGATCATAGGCCAGGCTGTGCCCGTAACGCGCGGTAGGCGTCGAGGAGTCCGCGCAGGCAGGAACGATTCTCCAGGCGCCGCTTCGTTCGGATTCATCGGCGCTCAGGGATGAACGGATGGGGGGGGCGTATTCCAGCACCGAGCCCGCTCCGATATCCGCTTCTCCATCCTCGTTGTTGGCCCAGAGGGCGGAGGTGTTGGTCACGGCCTTGCCGTCTAG
>CAYOWB010000111.1:2539-4509 GCA_964407515.1 uncultured Bacteriovoracaceae bacterium | reverse complement strand
TCCGTAAAGGACAATCAGGTCGTGAACGGGGTCATAGGCGGCGGCACCTTGATAAGACTCCAGCAGCTCTGACACTGGCATCGCCGGAGTCTTCAGTAACCAGCGACCGAGATACTCGGAACTGGGGCTTTGAGAGAGTGGATTGGTGACGGCGTCGTAGGCATCGCAAGTCCCGTCATCCGTTCCGACGCTGGACGGTTTCTCGCCGGAAGTCCCGGCGCAGAATTTGTAGAGCTTCGAAAGTGGCTGCAGCAGGCCGTCCTTCTTGCGTCCGCCAATGAGAAAAGCCTCCGGAATCTTCAGCGGTTCATGCTTGCACGCAGCCGGGTTGTGAGTTTTCTGGCAACTGAGGATTGTCGCGGCGTCGCCCGTCAAACGGTGAGTTCTAGTGACGAGGAGCGCGCCCGCGAGCGGAGGAGGTGTCAGTGTCCCGAGCTTGGTCACCTCGTTGGCGCTTGTGGCGCGGAAACCGGCGCGTTTGTCGAACTCGTCCGCGTTCGTTTCGGTGTCGATTGCATTCCGGTAGCCTCGGCCGGTAAGTCCGACCCGATTCCAGGAGCTGTTGTCCAGGTCGAACATCATCGTGTCGCCGAGGATGGGCGGCACGAAGTAGCGAATGCTTCCATTGGTCGCGGGCGCGGCTAGAGTCGGGTTCTGCAGCCCGGTCTCTCCGCCGAACATGAGGGCACGGTGAACCGTGCCGTTCTCCACCGGGATGAAATAGTCGAGCGACGTCATCGCGGCCGAGTGCCGGGGCGGGAAGCCGTCCACACGTTGCCAATGCCCGTTGCCGGAGTTTCCCGTGGGGTCGAACATCCAGCGGTCACCGAACAGGTTTCCGTTGGAAGAAGCCCCTCCCTCCATGAAGATTCCGAACGAGCACGGCCGGTCGGGGCTCGTGCAGGTGGGTTCGACGCTGGGATCGCTGTTATGGTAGTTCACTTCCACCATTCGGTGCGAACGTCGGGCGGAGGGACAGCTGGGATAGCAGCTACGAGAGTCGAGCTTCTTCCAGGTGGCCTGACAAGAGGGGCAGGACCCGGAGATGCTCAACTCCCAGGTGTCGTCCACGGTTTTCTCGACCGTTGTTTGGAAGCCTCCAAAGACGTAGAACTTTCTTGAAACGTGGCTATAGACCATGGCCGCGTTGATGAGCGGGATGGGCCGAGGCTCGGGAGGTGAAATGCTCTTCCATGCGGGAAGTCCGCCGTTGTTGTAAAGAATGTAGATCGTGTTGTCTTCCGCGACGCCTTTAGCGCTCGCGCCACCCCATGCGACGATGATGACATTTCCTCCTCCGTCTTCGCCCCGTGCGGCAGCCATTCCTGCGCGGCTGGGCGAACCGGCGTACTTCTGAGCATGGAAGTCGTCGACCGTCGAGCTCGATACATTCCCGAAACGGTAATAGTAGAGGTAGCTGTTGAATGCGTCGCAGGATTGCGTCGAACTCGGGGCCCGATACTGAGAGCAGTTAGCGCCTCCGAAGAAGGCGTACTCATTCATGGATTTGTTGAAACCCTGAAGGAGGGTTCCTCCGCCATAACGGGGAATGCGGACTGAGTCTATGGTGGTGCCGTCGCCACCGAGAGGGGAGTCGGTGTCCTGAATCTTACTCCATATGACGCTCTTCTGTTCTGCGCCGAAGTAGTCGACGGCGGAGAAGGGAAAGTTGTTCGGATGGGTCTCGTCCTGGTTTCTCCGGGCGGAAACGTAGATCAAGCCGCCCTGGTCCGGGGTAGCGATGGTCTGGTTCGCGGCGTCGAACCCTTGGGTGGCTACGACGAAGCCGGCGCGAGTAGTCGTATTGAAGCCCGGAGCTGCCCCCATATTCTCCACCCCCTGGTCCGCCCCGCTGTAAAAGAGGCCGCTGGTGGAGTTGTTCATCAGCGAGGTGTGGTAGCTGTTAAGATGTTGGATGATGCTCTGTGGGGTGACGGTGGCGCCCTGCTACGAGGCCGGCCCCTGCGGCT
>CAYOWB010000111.1:0-2529 GCA_964407515.1 uncultured Bacteriovoracaceae bacterium | reverse complement strand
GCGCCCTGCTGGCTGATGTACTCCGGGCCGAAGGTGGGGTTGAACTTGAAGGCGAACTTGCGCGTAGCGACGGAGTCGGTTGCGTTCGAGTCCTCGGCGGCCATGACTCCGCCGAAGCTGACGATTCGGTCGGTGGAATCGATCTCGCCCGTGTCGGGCGTGGTGTCGAGGGTCGCGTTGGCATCCAGGCGTGACAAAGAGATATTCGGGACCGCCACATAGGCGAAGAGCGCGCGTGCGCCAGGGTCTTTTCCCAGACGGGTGAACGCCCCGCTCACTGTATCGTTCACCGTGCTGATCCAGTTCTTCACCAGCGCGACCGAGCTGAGTGGGTGCCACTTCTGGGTTTTGAGATCGAGTGCCCAGGTGGAGGGCTTGTCCGCCGAGGGGCCCGTCGGGCCGACCGCGCCGAGGGGCGAGACACCGCCGTAGTGAATGATCTTCTGCAGGGACTGGGAATAAGCCACTGAGGATGCCGCGCCCCCTAGCGGAGCTTGCGCGCTGTTGATGTCTTGCGAGGACGGCGTCATGTTCGCCCAGGATGAGATCGGCCCCGTCGGCGCGGTGGCTCCCACGAGTCCGGGCGTCAGGTGCGGATCCTTCGCGGCTTCTTTGGGGAGCGAGTCGATGGCAAGTGCATGTACACTGGGTTCGCACCGGGTAACGGCGACCGTGCCCAGGATCGGGTCGGTCATGGAGGCTCCGCAGCTCACGGAGGTTCCTCGATACTGATACGCTCCCGATCCACGGCACTCACCTGAAGGTGAGTTGTAACCGCCGAAGTTGCAGCCCTGCACGCCGCCGAAGATCAGCATGCTGCCCCCGAGCGTCGCGGACACGCCGCTGACGGCGGCAAAATCGAACGATGCGCAGTTGGAAGTCGGGACGCCTCCGGTGGGGCCCCCTGAGGAGCAGGGATTCGCCTGGTTTGCGGAAAGAAGGCTGCTCGCGTCCGTCAGATCCACGGAGACGTTCTTCAGGAACTCCGGACGGAAGCTGATTCCGAGTTCCGAGATATCCTCGGCGAACGGAACCGGCCCCGGAGTGCCGATCTCCGCGGCATACGGTTCGAAGCCTTGGTAGCTCGCATGAGTGGATCCCAGGCTCCGGAGCGTTTGGCCGGCGGCGATGCTCAGATCGAACGGATGGTAGTACGTCTTGGCGTCACCCGCGCAGGAGTTGACGTTCGGGTTCACCAGCGAAAAGTAGTCGAGCTGGTGAAAGCTGACGCGGGCCCCGACGTAACTCGCGGTGGCGGGGTCATTGGTGGACTTCGAATTAACCGTATCCAACAGGAGGTAGGGATCGCTCGAGCAACCGGTCAGTCCAGACACCAGGACGGACGTCAGCACGGCGGCCAGCCTGGCGTCAGGCCGGGCCCCCCTTGCTGTCTGTCTGTCGAAGCGCCTCTTCGTCACGATCTCGTTCTCCTTAGATTCGATAAAGAGTCAGGGTGTGGAACACCATTCCGACGCACAGAGCGGTGTCGGACTGGTTTCCGCAGTAAACTTTGATCTTCTCCCGGTCCAAGCCCGAGATGCGGCTGAGCTGAATCACCTTGAGTCCGGCGTCTCCCGCCAGCGGGATGATGAACTGCTTGGAGGTGATGTTGCCGCCAGCGCTGTTGGTATCTTTGTTGATGGCGCCGTGAATGGGCGGAGTGAGCATCAGGAAGGGTTGAACCAGCTCAAACGGATTGTGCTTCACGAAAACCTGCCAGACCATGTCGGCGCAGCCAGGGTTGGTCGGCTCGTACTTGCCGCCGATGAAACAGATGGTCGGATCGGCTGGGCCCATGTTGATACCTGATGCGGCGAATTCAAGGTTCATCAGAAGGTTTTCGCTCGGCGCGAGTTTTGACGGATCACGATTGAGTACGATGCGGATCGTAACGCCGTCGTTCGGGCCGCCATTGCCGGTGAAGCCCGAACAGTCGTACTCGCTCACGCGGAACAGCTGTTCACTCGCGCCACAGGGAACGGGTGGTGTCGCGGGATTCAGGTCGACGTCGCAGGTGACGTTCGCTCCTTCGGAGTCCGTCGCGAAGCGGGCGCAGGCGGAGTCCGTCGCGCCGACGTTGGAGGTGCCGCTGATCATGACTTCGATGTAGTCGATCCATTGTGGCCAGGTTCCCGTGACGGAGGTTTCAGAGGTGCGCGTCGCGAGCAGACTTCCGTCCGGATTGAAAAGTCGCACGACCTTGTAGCCGCCGCCCGGCACCGCGGTGGAAGGAAGCGTGGTCGGGTTGAAACTTCCGGTCAAAGTCTTGGAGCTGAACACGACGCGTGCCGCCTTCGGGCCGGAAGCCGACGTCGCAGATGCTCCCGCGTTGTCCTGCGTGGCCGGATTGGTCGCGGGGTTGGTCACAGCTTTCGCGGTATCGGCTGTCGTGGGAATGCATCCACTCACGGTGAGCGAGAAGAGTGCGCAGGCGGTAGTCCAAGCGGTTATTTGACGTGAGCTCTGACTCATAATTTTTCGTCCTTTGGGAGCGATCCGTACGGCTCGAGGCCTCGCAGGACGTTTCTC
>CAYOWB010000110.1:7649-11606 GCA_964407515.1 uncultured Bacteriovoracaceae bacterium | reverse complement strand
AAGGACGAGACAGGCCCCTTCCCAGGCATCGGCTCCGGCACCGAGAAGAGGCTCGAAAAGCTCAGGGCCCGCCACCGCGAGGGCGTCGACATGATGCCGAAGCTCACGAAGTCCACGCTGTCCAACGAAGCCGGCTTGATCGGCGGCGCCTACGTGGCGCTCCACGCGGAGAAGTGATCAAGAAATGAAAAGAGGGACTCTCTGGGCGGGATGCCTTTTCGGCTTGAGCCTTGTCCTTTATCCGCCTTCCCTCGTCACGATTCAGGATCTCATCCTCAATGCGGTCGCACAGCTCCACGCTACTGCCCCTCTTCGCGAGCGTCTGAACAACCCGAGAGCCGGAGAAGCACGGCTCATTCAGTCCGCGCCGTTCGCGCCCGAACTCGACGAACTCCTCGCTCGCCACGGAGCGGAACGCTTCGCGCTCTCTCCCGCCATCATGAAAGACCGCGAATGGCGCTATCAGACCCTCCGCCTGCTCTGGCCGCGCCGCTTCGACCCGGCCGCATACGAGAAAGCGTTTCTGAACTCGGAATCGATTCCCGAAAACTGCAAACCGATCGAACGAGGAAAGGAGATCCAGCTTGCTCGCTGCCCTTAGTCTCGCCTTTCTCTCTCTCTTCGGCTTGGGCTACCTGATCTTCCGTCCGCTGAAGAACGGACGCGATGGATTCAAGGCAGCGGGACTCTCATTCAGCGCCGGGCTCCTGGCAAATTCCTTGCTCGCCATCCTCTCGCGAAAGCTCGCGCTGACGTTCGCCATCGGCAGCGCGCTTTCCGTAGCAGGATTGCTCCTCGCGGCGCGGGACCTCTGGCCGCTTCGACGGAGCATCCGCCCCGCGGCTCTGATGGGCGCCGCCGTCGCTGGAGCCGTCTTGACCGCCTTCGGACTGCAAATCTTCTCCGCACCCATCGACCCCTGGGATGCGCGCTTCATCTGGTTCTTCCACTCCAAGATGATCTGGATAGCGCGTTCCATCGGCCCGGAAGCAGGATGGAGCGATCCCTCGATCCAATGGTCTCACCCGGATTACCCCAAGATGGCGGCTCTGGTCGGAGCTCAGCTCGCAGCCATGCGTGGCTTCTGGAATGAGTTCGTTCCGCGCGGAAACCTCCTCATACTTCTCGCCCCGCCGTTGTTCTGGATCCTGAGCTTCCGCCGCGTGAGCTTCGCATTTCTACTTCTCTTTTCGGTCTCGCTCCTGGCGTTGCACTACCGCTTTTGGAACGGCTACATGGATGCGCCGCTCGCTCTTTACGGTGGCATAGCGCTCCTTCTGGGCGGCCGTTACTGGGTAGAGCGCGATCCGGTCGATCTCTACGGGGCACTCTTGGCGCTCGGGATGACGACGACGCTTAAGAATGAGGGGATGCTTCTCAGCCTATGCATCGCCTCGGGCTTCCTGACTCTCGGCGTTTTCCATCGGAACCAGCTTGGCGAGTGGCTTCGACTTCTTCCGAGAAACGCTCCGCGGATCGTCATGGCCATCGCCGTCGCGGTTCTGCCGACATTGGCCTGGACGACGCAGAAGCTACTGACGGGGGTGAAGAACGACCTCGGCGTCGGGTCTTCGAGCGCATTTCAGAACATCCTCGGCCGGCTGACCGACGGTCATTCTCCGCTCTTCGTCATTCACGCGATGGTATTCAAGGGCGGAGGCTGGACCTGGAAGCCGGTCCTGCTATTCCTGCTCGCGGGCGTGGTTCTTCGGCGCTGGCGGATCGAAATGAAAGCGCTGCCGATGCTGATGGCGGCGATGCTGTACTTCACTGCACTCTGCCTCATTTACTTATCGACACCGCACGATCTCGGCTGGCATGTATCGCTTTCCGTCGACCGGACGATGCTCCCCTTCGGAATGTGCGTCTGGATCGCGGTTTACTTCCGCCTTGCGGAAATCGAAGAGAACAGATCGACATGATGGCCGGCATGGCTGACAACACCCCCATCCCGACCGGCGCCAGACCGTCAGAACCTTGACAATTATCTCCCATCGATTCAAGAACCCCCACTTTTTTGACGAACAGATCGTATGGTGTGTCGTCCCTTGAACATTGCGCTCCGGCTCGTTGTCCCGAGCATCATTGCCCTCCAGGTGCTGAGCGCCACGGCACTGCAGCCGATCCAGCTTTGGGCAGCACCCCAAGATCCGGAGAACTATGTCCTCCTTCAAGGCGGATTATTGGACATCGCCGATGGTTCCTACATTGAAGGGTCTTGGCGCCAGGGCGGCATTCAACCCGACTACATCATCGACTGGGAAAGCCGTGAGTTTCAGAAGATCCGAAACTTCGCACGCCGACTAAAGAAACGAACGGATCTCTCGTACTGGGAGAAGATTGACTCAATCAATCGATATCTTTCGGAGAGGGTATTCCCTAATTTCAGCTACGACGCTCCAGACTATCTTCGCCTGAACAAACGCCACCTCAAGATGAAGCAAGACGTCCCGCTGAGCAAGTATGTCGCCTGCGGCTCCGGTGTATGCCGCGAGTACGCCCTGGTCGTCCACCTCGCACTGAAAGAAGCCGGGATACAGAACCAGCATGTCTACGCAAAGATTCATCGTGCAAGCAAGTCCGATGGGCTCGGCGTCGTCGAGGATCATGCTTTCGTGGTCGTCAAGCACCAGGGCAAGCGCTGGGTCGTCGATCCTTACTACTGGGGCTTCAACGGATTCCTGCTCGATGACTTACTTCGTCCCGAAGGAGTCACCGCGTCCAGCCGGGCCGCTCCGATCGCGACGCCTGGACCGGACTTCAGGAGCATCCTTGAAATCAATCCTTTCCCGCGGATTTGGAGACCGAAAAAATGCGGTCTTAGAGAGAGCCTCACCGAACTCCTACGGCCCCGCTAACCGTGTCTCAATCGCCTCCAGCGCTGGAGACCTTTCGTCCACGCGCCCTGGAACCTGGGCACTAAGCTCAAAACGCGAACGACACGCCGACGAGAATCGCCTCGTGGCTCACTTCGCCACGCAACGAGAACTCAGGCATCAGCGCCGACGAAATGGCATTCAGCGAGTACATCGCACCGACACCGAAGCGCGGAAGGAACGTCCACCGATTGCCGAGTTCAGCGCCCGTGATGTGACCGGCGAAGCCGCCGATGGCGTACAAGGTCAGGTCCTTGTCGCGCGGAAAGTCCCAGCGCAGGTTGCCCGTGTAAAAGAACGCCGGTCCGCCCGACACGAACAGAGGACCAAAGCCCGCCTCGATGAAGACCTGGTTATTGATCTCCGGGACAAACCCGTTGTTCAGGATCTTGCGCGCGATGGTTCCATGGATCTGGAAGCCCGCGGTGGAGTCGATGATACCCAGGCCAGTCAGCAACCCAGCGGTGTAGTTATTCTGCGGAGGCTGGCCCTTGAACGCATCGCCTGAAGGCTCGTAGCCCAAATTCTGCGCAGCCGCCGATTCCACGGCCGGGTGCGCCTTCTCGGCCGGCGTGGGAGCCGGCGTCGCCTGAGGTGCCGCCTTCTGCGCCGCGGACGCGTCCACCGTCCACACCGCCACCGCAGCCAGCGCGACCGCAGCCGCCAACACCACTCCACCGAATCCATTCGCGTTTCTCATGGTCATGGCAAAGATTATAGGACAAGAGAAGCGCCCCGGCGAAGTCCGATTTTCGAACTCCCCCCCTTTCTGATCAGAAAGGTCGAGCCGACCTCTTGCGCCAACAAAAAAGGCCCGGACCGAAGTCCGAGCCTTTTGAAAACTACCCTCAGTCGCGAGGATCAAGCCTTGCCGGCGGAGCCGAGAACCTTCTCGTTCTTGTAGGCGATGACCTTGCGGAGCTCTTCGCGCGCCGGACCGAGGTACTTGCGCGGGTCGAACTCGGCCGGATTCTCCGCAAACACCTTGCGGATCGCCGCAGTGATCGCGAGACGGCCGTCGCTGTCGATGTTGATCTTGCAGACCGCGAGGGAAGCGGCTCTTCTCAGCATCTCTTTTGGA
>CAYOWB010000110.1:5381-7603 GCA_964407515.1 uncultured Bacteriovoracaceae bacterium | reverse complement strand
TGATCATCTCGACGTACTGCGGGAGCACCGACGAGGCGCCGTGCAGGACGATCGGGAAACCCGGGATCAGCTTTTCGATCGCTTCAAGGATGTCGAAGCGGAGCGGAGGCGGAACGAGAATGCCGTTCGCGCTCTTCTTGCACTGCTCGGGGCGGAACTTGTTCGCGCCATGCGAGGTGCCGATCGAAATCGCAAGCGAGTCCACACCGGTCCGCTTCACGAAATCCTGAACCTGCTCGGGCTGGGTGTAGACGGAAGCGGCGGCCACCACGTCGTCTTCGATACCGGCGAGAACGCCCAGTTCGCCTTCGACCGTGACGTCATGCTTATGCGCGAAGTCCACGACTTCCTTCGTGAGACGGATGTTCTCTTCGTACGGATGATGAGAACCATCGATCATGACCGACGAGAAGCCCGACTCGATGCAGGACTTGGCGAGCTCGAAGCTGTCGCCGTGATCCAGGTGAAGCGCGAATTTCACCGGCGAGTTCGCCTCGCGAATCATCTCGACCGCGCCGCGGACCATGTACCGCAACAACGTCGCGTTCGCGTACTTGCGTGCGCCGCTGGAGACCTGAAGAATGAAGGGCGACTTGGAGTCGATGCAGCCGCCGACGATGGCCTGGAGCTGCTCCATGTTATTGAAGTTGTAGGCCGGGATGGCGTACTTGCCTTCCATCGCCTTCCTGAACATCTCCTTCGTGTTGACGAGTCCAAGTTCCTTGTACGAGATCTTTTCCATAACAGAGCTTCCTTTGTGCGAATGATTCTACCAGAAAACCTAGGCGAACGACACAGTTTCCAGTCGTTCGACAAGGCTTCCAACGATCGCGCCGGTAGCACCCCAGATACGACGCCCCCCGACGTAAAACTCCGTACCGGGCGTCCGCAGGGCCGCGAACGGAACCCAAAACGCTTCCGCCACTTCAGCTGAACAAAGATTCAAAGATTGTTCCCCTGGGCCGGATCGAAGAACCCCGACAACGGGGGTAATGTGGAACCCGGTCCTCGTCGACACAGGCGGAAGAAGCCCCAAAACCGTGATATTTTCTCGGGGAATCCCGACCTCTTCCTCGACTTCCCGAAGCGCCGCAGTCACCGCCCCTTGCGCTTCATAGTCCTCCGGTTCGCAGTGCCCTCCGGGGAACGCAATCTGCCCGGGATGCCGTTCCAGCGTTTCCGAACGGCGGACGAAGAAGAGTTGGCATTCGCCGTTCTCCACGGCGAACAGGACCAGGACCGCGGCCTCGATCTCTTGACACTCAGGCCGAGTCGCTATCGGAAGCTCTAATACACTTGTCAATCCCGAAATCAGCCGTTCGCAATTCACGCTTATTTACCCTTCAGATCGATGTGGTAGCGCTGCGCCTTCCGATAAAGAGTCGCCCGGTCGATCCCGAGAATTTCGGAGGCCTTGGACTTATTGAAGTGCACGCCCTGAAGGACTTTCAGAATATGGGCTCGCTCCATGTCTTCCAACGATACGACACCGGCGTCAGGAACACTTCCCCCGACCGCCACGCCGCCACGCGTAACCTCCCGAGGAAAGTCCTCCGGATACAAAACCGACGAACTCGCGAGAGCCACCGCGCTTTCGATCGCCCCTTCGAACTCGCGCACGTTCCCCGGCCACGGATAACGCCGCAGCTGCTCCATCGCCTCGTCCGATACATGGGAGATCGTCTTATGGTTCCTCGCCGCATAACGAGCGACGAAGTAACTGACCAGCTCCGGAAGATCCTCAAGCCTCTCCCGAAGCGGCGGTAACTCGATGACGATGACCTTGAAACGGTAATAGAGCTCCTCGCGGAACTTCCCCATCTTCACCAGGGCGTCCAAATCACGCTTGGCCGTGGCGATCACCCGAATATCGACCTGCTCGAAGCGGCCCTCCTGAAACGCCGTGAACAATCGCAGCTGCAGCGCCGGAGACAACTCATCCACGTCATCCAGGAGAAGCGTGCCACCACGGACCTCCCCCGTGAATATCTCCGATTCGAATTCCGCTTCCGACAAGCTGCCACAACTCACGGCCACGAAACCCCGCGCGTTTCTCTCGCTATTCTGATGAATCGCGCGGGCCACCATCGACTTCCCGGTCCCCTTTTCGCCGACGAGCAATACATTGCTCACCGTCATCGCGGCCCGGGCCATTGTCTTGTAGACATCGACGATGCGAGGGGACTTTCCGATCAGCCCCTTGGAGCGCGGATCGATCCCGG
>CAYOWB010000110.1:3281-5355 GCA_964407515.1 uncultured Bacteriovoracaceae bacterium | reverse complement strand
GCTGATTCAGCGACTCCCAATGCTTCGCCGCGCGCGCGACGACAGCGCGAATATCATCCATCTTGAACGGCTTGCTGATGTAATCGAACGCGCCTTCCTTGATCGCTTCAATGGCGCCGTCCATGCTCCCGAAGGCCGTCATGAGAATCACGGCCGACGGACGCCCCGACTTCTTCACCTCGCGTAGCACGCCCACGCCGTCGAGTTCGAGCATCCGGATATCCGAAACGACAACGGGGTAGACCTCCCCTCGGATCAGACGGACCGCCTCTTCACCGCTTGCGGCAAGCGAAACCTGATAACCGTCGCGGGCGAGCACCTCGCCGAGGAGCTTCCGCATGACTTCATTGTCGTCAACGACCAAGATCTTCATACGTTCACCTGATACGGGATCCTGAGGGTTACGCGAGCCCACGCGTTCTCCTTCGAATCGATCTCGATGCTGCCTCCGTATTTTCGCGCGATCTGCTGGCAAATCGCCAATCCCAGGCCCGTCCCTTCGCCAGGACTTTTCGTGGTGAAGAAGGGCTTGAGCACATTCGAGAGGTCGGCCTTCCGGATCCCGTGACCCGTGTCGTAAACCGACACCAGCGCCCCACCCACTCCCTCCACCTGCTCATGACCGGTCGCCACTTCAAGGATGAGCCTCGCTCGTTGGTCGCGGGCACGCTTCAAGCGCAGGCTGTCGAGCGAGTTGTTCATGAAGTTGAGCAGCACCTGCTCCAGATCAAGGGGGGCGACACGCACGGGCCCGAGCGTCGCATCGAATTTGCGGCGGACTTCGACTCCGAGCGCCTGGAAACGGGGCGCGACGATCCGAATAGCCTGATCGACCAGCCGGTTCAGATCCACGAGCTGCGTCTGGGACGCCGGCTTCGCCGTGCTCTGGAGAAAGCTCTTCACGATCTGCTCGATCTTGTTGAGCTGCCCGTTGATGATGTCCAACCTTCCACGACTCGCGGGCCCGGGGAGTTCCTCGGAGAGGAGCTGCAGATGCCCGCCGATCGCGTTCAACGGAGTACCGATCTCGTGCGCGAAGCTCGCCGTGAGCTGTCCCATGACGGCGAGCTTTTCCTTGTTCATCAGCTGCCGCTGAAGATCCTGAAGCTGCGCCGTGAGTTCCAGGTTCTGACTCTCGGCCTTTCTCAGAAGCCGGTCGTTCTTGATCGTCTTCCGCAAGAAGAACGTCAGAACCAGGACGAGGATGAGAACACTCGAAGCGGCCGCCATGGCCCGCATCTTCCACATCGCGCCCATCAGGTGATGCACCAGCTTCGTCGATACCTCGACCCTCACCGTGCCCAAACTCCTCTTCGGCGGACGCCGGTCCCGCAAAGACCACTGCTTGATCGGCACATGAATTTCCCAATAACTCACGCCGGTGTCTTCGTCCTTCTTGAACTCGGTCGTGACGTCATCCACGAGCGGAGGCGCGATCGTGAAATCCTCCTCCACGGTCGAAGCGATGACCCTCGAAATCCCCGTCACGGGCTCACGAGTCGCCACGTCCATGCGGATGATCGCAGGCTGCGAGTACAGCACCTCCTGCATGCGCCCCTCGATGACCAACGGGGCGTCCTTGAGCTGCAGCAAGCGCTGGCTGACGATCTCCGCCGCGAGAGTCTTCGCGGTCGTGACCCCGAGCTGCTTCATTTCCTCTTCAAGAAGCGGCTTCATGAGTTTGCTCTCGGCAAGCGTCATCATCACGAAGGTCGGCGCGATGACGGCGATGAGCACGAGGATGACCTTCGCCTGAAGGTCGAGCTTTCGCTTCAAAAGCTGCATATGGGCGCGAGTTTAACCCTTGCGCAGGCGCGCGCCAACCGGTTAAAAGCCCCGCATCATGAAAAGCGTACCTCAAAGCAGACCACTCGGATGCACCGCACCATCTCCGTCATATCGGCAGCACGTTCAGGACCCGCGGAGACTTCATGCCGTCCGCACGCGCATGCAGGTCGAAGCGGCCATTCGTGACTTCTTCGGGCAGCGCGAGTTTCTCGAAACACGGACACCCCTGCTGGTCCCCTGCCCCGGAATGGAGCCGCACATCCGTCCGTTCGCGGTGCACTCTTAC
>CAYOWB010000110.1:277-3271 GCA_964407515.1 uncultured Bacteriovoracaceae bacterium | reverse complement strand
AAACGACCGGCGCGCGTTCCTTCCCACTTCCCCCGAATTCGCCATGAAGCGGCTTCTCGTCGGCGGCCTTGAGAAGATCTTTCAGATCTGCCCGGCCTTTCGTGACGAGCCGGTATCGACGACTCATCTTCCCGAGTTCACGATGCTCGAATGGTACCGCGCCCATGCGGGTTACGAAGAGATCATGCGCGACACCGAGGAGCTTTTCGAGTTCGTCGCGCTGCGGGTGCACGGCAAGCCGGTCATCCGCTATCAGGGTCGGGAGATTTCGGTGAAGACGCCTTGGCCCCGGCTCCAGGTCCGCGACCTTTTCACGGAACATGCGGGCGTGGACCTCGTGCAGTCCGGCAGCGTCGAGGCGATGCGCGCGGAGTGCGTCCGGCTTGGATTGAACTTCGCCGATGAAGACACGTGGGACGATCTCTATTTCCGGATCTGGCTCAACGTCATCGAACCTCGCCTGCCAGCCGACCGCGCGGTCATCGTGATGCGCTACCCGGCCTCTCAGGCGGCGCTCTCCGTCATCGATTCGGATCGGGACGGTTCACGCTGGGCCCGGCGGTTCGAAGCCTACGCCGGCGGGATCGAACTCGGTAACGCGTTCGAGGAGCTCACCGATCCCGTGGAACAGCGTACGCGTTTCGAAGAGGACATGGAGCTGCGAGCACGGCTCTACGGCCCGGGGTTTCCGAAGACTCCGCTCGATGAAGGGTTCCTCGCCGCACTCCACGAAGGCATGCCCGCTTCCGGCGGGATCGCCGTGGGCGTCGACCGCATGGTCATGCTTTTCGCCGATGAGGCGGATATCTCGAAAACGTTCTGGCTGACCGCCGGCTACTTTGACGGCGGCTGAGACGGACGAGGTGACGGCCTGGCCGTCCACCATTTCATGTAATTCCTCATCCAAAGCGCTTCGACGGTGGCGCGTCTTTCCGGGGGCATGTTGTGGAGCGCTCCCATGAAACTCGCGGCCGAGCGATCAAGCCCGTCCACCTTGCGCTCTAGCGTCTCGTAGCTCTTCTCGTCGGCGGCTTTCTGGCCCGGCAGGAAGTGAGCGCAGAAGCCCGGAATGCTCTTTGAAGCCTGTGCCATCGCCTGGCCGGACTGCACGACTTCGTCGCCCAGATTGTGCCCGATATTTTGCACCGTCAGAGTGACATTCCCGATCGTGCCCTTCAGAGTCTTCACCTGCGTGCAGAGGTCCCTATCGACCGATTCCTTCTTCTGCAGGTCGCCTGCCTTCAATGCCTCGCGTGCCGCCGCGATCTGGGCCCGCAACGTCTCGGCCAGATCTCTCGCATCGACCACCGGCTGAGCCAGCTTCTGGTCCACCCAACCACCCGGCGGATCCCCGAACGCGGGAGACGCAAGCAACAGCGGAAGCAACCAAGCAGTCCGACAAGCGATGTTCAGCATGAAGCAAACCCCTTCACTCCCTCTTCGGCGAGTCGGACTGAAAACAAAAGGTATAACAAAAGGTATCGCTCACCTTTTTGCGGCACGCCGCGTTACCCTGTCGCCACGAAACCACACCCAGCCTCCTCCCCTAAGCCCTTAATGTCCACGCACTTAAGGCCGATAAGCCAGTATGATGAACCGACTCGATCTGTGGGCCGTGGCATTTACGATTTCCGGACTCCTAACGCTGACGACACTGGCCGCGCCCCCCAAGCCGGCCCCCAGCACCTCACCGCACGTTTCCGGCCCGGAAAAATCCGAGCCCTACTGCCTCATCACGATCGAGAACGAGAAGAAAGACGGTGACGTCGAGCGCGAAATCTTCGCGGTCGAAGCCAAGACTCCACAGCAGTGCGAGAAGGAGGCCGCCCTTCACAAACCCAACTTCGCCTCTCAGTGGGTCAAGAAAAAGACCGTAAGAGCACAGTTCGTTCCCGCGCAGCTCCTGGCCCAACCCGGAGAGGAGCCGGCATCAAAAGAACAGCAGGCCAAACCTCAGCCCACACGCTGAACAGCACGGAATCCAGACGCATGAAACCGCGATCGACTTTCAGCCGCCTCCCGCTCACCTGCGCCGCAGCCATGGCCACGCTCGCGAACCTGCTCCTCGCACCCGCCAACGCATCTGAAACACCTCAAACTTCGCCTAAGGCTCCGAGCTGTCGATTCTTGCCCCTGACAGACCCTCCCAGTTGGATTTCAGACTCTATCATTGAATTGCTTCCAGGGGGGCGCCATGCCCAAATCAGGGAAGCCACTACAAACAGGGAACGCACTACCAGGCTGCTCAACCTGGAGACCGACGAAGTCCGCGAGATGCCTTCATTAACAGGAGAAGACCCGTACACCCAAAACTACAATGGGGTGGTCTTCTCGGAGGATGGATCCCGCTCCGTGAGCTATGATCTCGACTTAAGATATCACCCTTGGCGCGACCCATGGGGAATGCCTGCCCTTCGTGTCCTTCGAGTCGTGGATTTAAACACGGGCGCACATCAGCTCATCCGGGCTCCAAGACTAAATGAGGCACTACTGACCCTGTCTCGTGATGCTCGGAAGGCCCTTCTCCGCGGCCAGGGCGAGACCTACGTCGTGGACACCGAGACGGGAAAGCCCTGGCGGGTCTGGCCGGAGCCAGCGCGGCTCCGGAGTCCAGCCGATAGCAAGGACGTAGCGGTCGCCCTGAGTCCCGACGGTTCTCGAGTCATCTTCGTCGACTCACGCGGGCGGGTGAACTTCGCCGAACCGAAGCGACGCGGTCAGTGGAACACGATCCGGACCCTGAATGCTCCGCGAATTGTCGGGTTCACAGCGGAACAGGATGCCGTCAGTCTCTGGGATCAGAAGACGAACCGCATCCTGATTGCCGACGTGAAGACCGGAACTCCCCGTCACGAAATCCAACTCACAGGAGAAGGCGGTTCGGTCGATGAGGTGAAGTACTCGGAAAAGAGCGGACTTCTCACGGTCATCCGTTCTCATCACCTCAGAACCCCTCCCGACAAACAGGTCGAAGTCTTCGACATCAAAACGAAG
>CAYOWB010000110.1:0-226 GCA_964407515.1 uncultured Bacteriovoracaceae bacterium | reverse complement strand
CACCCGGGTGGTCGCCCGGCGGAGAATCTCAGACACCCTTCACGAGTTCGTCGAACTTCCCTCCGGGAATCGGACTCCGACGCCTTGCCGCGACGCCCTGATCTCCGGAAACGGACGCGCCATCGTCTGTGAAGGAGGGCGGGTACTCCCAGCCCCGACCTGTGTGGACGACACCCGGCAGGTCATGATTCCCAAACTGTGTTCGGATTGCGGCAAGCCCCAAGGC
>CAYOWB010000109.1:6783-11809 GCA_964407515.1 uncultured Bacteriovoracaceae bacterium | reverse complement strand
CGGCCTTCTGCGCAGGCTTCTGGCCCACGACGGCGGCCTTCTGCGCGGCCTTCTGCTCAACAACAGCAGCCTTCTGCACAGGCTTCTGCTCGACAACAGCGGCCTTCTGAGCCGGCTTCTGGCTCACGACGGCAGCCTTCTGGGCAGCTTTCTGTTCAACAACAGCAGCCTTCTGCGCGGGCTTCTGACTCACAACCGCGGCCTTCTGTGCGGCCTTCTGGCCTACGGACGCCGCTTTCTGCGCCGGAAGCTGATTAGTGGTGGTGATTTCCTGGGCCAAAGCAAGAGAGTTTCCTGCCACGAAAGCAAGGGCACCTGCAACGATAGAGAGTGTTGCGAAGGATTTCATGAATATCCTCCTTGAATCAAGGGTTCGGTTCGTCGGCTCGCAAGTGTGCAACAGAAGTGCCAGTTGCGCGCTTCATAAAATGCCCGATCATCAATCACCTGTCTGCGCTCCTCTTCCCGCGATTGTTGCGGCTTTTTCCCACTTTTTCGCAGGGCAGCTGGCTCTACGATCGTCGCCTCGATGACGTAAGGCACATACCGCACACGAACCTCCCCTCCCTCGCGCAATTCACCTGCGACAGAAGAGCTCATGGCGCTACGGGAGAAAACACGCGTATCCTTTCCATTGCGAACCGCTACCGAGTTCGACTCAATCCGCACGATTCTTCCCCGGAACTCCACTGAGTCATTCCCCTGAACAACGGCAGCGAGAATTAGCATCGCTGTGCATACCGTGAATCTACTCAAAAACATGCGCCCCCCTTTTCTTCTCGCGAATCCTGAGTCATTTTTCGCCTCATCTTGCTCTGACAAGGCATGTTCGCCGTCACTGGGGCATGCCGGTTGCATTCCATTACTCAGCGCATGAAAAAATTTTTACTCATCTCGCTACTGGCCGTAACCCTGACCGCACTTCTCACAGCAGCGGCGCAGTCGGCCCTGTGGCATACAGTGTTCCTGCACACCGCCATCGTGAACCTCTTCTCTGGACTCGCCATCGTAGGACTGGTGTATCTGCTTCTGCAGAAGTGGATAAAAAACTATCTCGCGTTCATTAGACAAACACTTCAAGCGCTCGTCTCCGGACGGCGGCCGCCTCCTCCACCGGAAGACCTGACTGACCACCTTGCGGAAGAACACGCCGAGATCGGAGATCTGGCGAGACGCTTCCACTCCAACTCCATTCGGAGCGACAACAAGAAGAAACGGAACTCCTGGCTCGACTCCCTCAGGAAAGCGATCAATGACCGCACGGTAGTAATCGTGGCGAATCGCGAGCCGTACATTCATGAACGCAAGGGAGACACAATCAAGCTGACACGTCCCGCAAGCGGCTTGGTCACGGCCCTCGAGCCGATCTTAAGACAATGCGGCGGACTCTGGATCGCTCACGGCAGCGGAAGCGCGGACCAGGAGATGAGCAGTCAGAGCGGCGAGATCCAGGTCCCACCAGAAGATCCGCGCTACACGCTTCGTCGGGTCTGGCTCACGAAGGAGCAAGAGCTCGGCTATTATTACGGCTTCTCAAACGAGGGGCTCTGGCCTCTCTGCCATCTGGCACACACGCGCCCCACGTTCCGTCTCTCGGACTGGCAACACTACTGCGAAGCGAATAGCCGTTTCGCGGACGCCACTCCCGACACCGTCTTGAGCCAGAAGTCGCTCATCCTGGTGCAGGACTATCACTTCGCCTTGCTGCCTCGACTGCTGAAGAACCGGGCACTTGCCGTCGCACCCAACCGCGGCACCAAGATTGGCCTATTCTGGCACATTCCCTGGCCGAACCCAGAAGCGTTCGGGATATGCCCCTGGCACAAGGAGCTCCTTCACGGAATGCTGGGAGCCGACGTCATCGGCTTTCACACGCAGTACCACTGCAACAACTTTCTTGAGACCTGTGACCGGTATCTGGAAGCGAGAATCGACTGGGAAAACTTCTCCGTGACCATGGAGAACCATGAGACCCTTGTACGGGCGTTCCCCATCGGCATCGACACGTCTCCCGTCCGCTCACTCAATGAGGTCGAGCTTCAGGATCTCCGCCGGCAGTACGGCGTCATGGGCGACCTCGTGGCCGTCGGTGTCGATCGCCTGGACTACACCAAAGGCTTGATTGAACGCATGGAGTCGGTCGAGCGTCTGCTTGAAAAGAATCCGCATTATGTGGGCCGATTTTCCCTCGTTCAGATGGGATCTCCAAGCAGGACTCACATTCCGGCATACCAGGACCTGACTACCAAGGTGACCCAGGTGGTCGACCGCGTGAACCTGCGTTTCGGCAATCTGACGACCGGCTATAAGCCGATCATCTTCCTGCCCCGCCATCACGAATGGAGCGAAATCCAATACTTCTATCAGATGGGCGATGTCTGCATGGTGACATCGCTGCACGACGGGATGAACCTGGTGGCCAAAGAATACGTCTGGTGTCAGAAACCCGAGCGGGGCGCGCTGATCCTCAGTCGCTTCGCCGGAGCAAGCCGCGAACTCAGCGATGCCTTCATCGTGAATCCGTACTCGATCGAGGAGATGGCTGACGCTCTTGCCTCCGCCATTGAACTACCGACGGAAGAGCGCGCTCGCCGCATGCTCGTCATGCGTGACAAAGTGGAAAACCACAACGCCTTCCACTGGGCCTCAGACCTTATTCGCGCGCTGCTGAACGACGTGAGGGTCGATAAGGCTGCGTGAACAGCCAGCTCAAGGAGTGCCTGAGGGCGCTGGCGGCACGAACGATCCAAGCGAGGAGAAGATCCTCAATAGCGTGTGCCGATCCGCGTTGAATGACCAGAACGGCTTGAACGCTACCCACCGCAAGAAGTCCATGGTGCCAGCGGCACCCTGTTTCGGCGGGCGTCCATACTTCAGCAGATACGCCAGAAGCGCTTCCAGCTGCCAGTCCTTGGTCAGTCCTGCAGGCTTCACTGCCTTCGCCACCTCGTACTTGAAAGTCCGGTAGATCGTGTCGAACTCCCCGCGAGTGAAGGTTCCCGAGAAGTTCGTGTCATAGCGAAGGAAGCCTGTCTCGATATAATGCAAGATCAACGAGATACCCTCAGTATCCGCAGAACCGAAATAGTCCGTCGGCTTGAATCCTGGTACGCGCGCAGACCCCTCTAGCGCCCGAACGACTCTTTTCCGTCCGCGCTCGTCAAGTCCCGCAAAGAAGTCCCTCATCCCAGGCATCTGCGTAAAGATCTTCCGGTACAGCAGCTTGAACCGATCACGATAGCACTCTGGCTCGATCTGCGGGAACCCGAACAGATCCTCTTCCGCGGCGGTCTTGCAGTGAGCCGCCATATCCTCATGCAACCAAAGAGCGAGCCGCTTGGCGGAAATCAAATACGCAAGGAGCTGGACTGTTTCCTCGAAATCCAACAACGCGTCGCCGTTACCCACGAAGGTCAGGATATTGTCCTCGCGCTTGCGGTACAGAAAGGCCCGCGGCTTGAGCGGATCCATGAACTTGATATCTTCACCGAACTTCTGAGCGTCCGTCGAAAATAGCTGGAACTCCTCGTCATTGAGCCCGGCCCAGGCACGCCCTCGCTTCTCGTCCGTCGCGTACCCCTCCATGAGGAACTTCACGAGCTGCCGCATCCAATGCATCTCAGTGACGTTATGGTACGAATACTGGGTGAAGTCCGAGCGGCGCAACGGGAAGAAGATCTGTCGTTCGTCACCCCGATAAAGCGGCGGATACTTGCTAATCCCCTGGAGGATCTCAGCCGCTGCGGCTCGAGTGACGGGAGTCACATCACCGATCCGGGAGAGTATCTTCGCCGTGTCGGCATTCAGGATCTCCTCGCGCTCAAAGCCATTTCCTAGGAACGGCGAGCTTCCATAAGATCCCTGACTCAGCTCTTCATAGAGTGCTTCGGCGAAACGCTGGCCCTCATTCCAGAAATAGACCGCATTCCAGATGCGCCGCCATGTCTTTTTCACTAGCCCCGGCTGTTTCCGCTCCAGCGGAGGACGCTGATCCGGCTCAGCCAGTCCGCGATTAAGCAACGCGGTCATGAGCTGCTTCAAGTTCATCTGAATCCGGCTCTTCTCGCCCTCAGGCAGGGGCGCCGGCGGCAGCTTCATCGGGTTGGCGAAAATTTCGGACGGCTTCAGAGCATCAACCAAGGCGTAGAGCTCACGATGTGTGATCACCTGACCGGGATGGCGCGAGAGCGCATCATCAACCACTTCATAAGCGCCTTTAGCGACTTCAAACAGGAGCTTACGGCCCTCGCCCACTGTCTTCAGCAGGAAGTTTTCCCACGTATAAACCCCCTGGAGGGCCAGTCCGTAAGCACGGGCCCCAGCACGTAAAGCGACGGAAAGGTCTTTCGCCGACAAGGAATCGGCAGGCGGCGCGACCAAGATCGACTTCACCGCACGCACCAGATCCATCCGCTCGCGGACCGTCGCCAGGACTTCCTGATTCTCCTTAATCAGCGGCTCAACCGCGACCAGAAGATTGAGCGCGTGGTCAAAGGAGTAGGACCGCGCGTCGGAAGACGAATTCGCATCCACCACGTCGGCGATCCGGTTCCCAGCGGTGGTCAAAGCGTCCACCGCGCCCCGCACGTACCGGTCATCGTCTTTGATCTTCGCGAACCGCTCCAAAGTCAGCGGCATATAAGGGTCAAGCGCGATCCATTGTTTCCGGACCTCGGAAACGATGTTTCGGATCCTCGGGATCTCCGCTGGCTGCAAGCCCGTCGGACTTCCACCGACAATGGACGCTTTCAAGCGAAGCGCTTCAACGACCGTGTCTTTCAGCGCCGGAATGGAAAGCTCCAGATCCTGAGGCCTCAGGGCATCCAGCACATCCGTCAGCTCCGTCGCGTCGATCTGCGGGCGTCCCGAATTTCCCGCCGCGAGCTCGAGTAGCGCGAAGGCCTCGTCCAACAGCGGCGTCAGCGCCTCGTAACCAGGCCCCTTCAGCCAATCTTTGTAATTCTTCTGGAAGTGCGCCGCACGAACGGCGAGCGCGTATCCCGATAGCGTTTCAAACTCTGGAGTG
>CAYOWB010000109.1:0-6771 GCA_964407515.1 uncultured Bacteriovoracaceae bacterium | reverse complement strand
CCCAAGGACAACGCCTTTCGCGGCCTGAATCAACGGCACGCGATCACGCAGCTGCAGAATATCGTGTTCCAACGGTTCCCCGCGGAATACCGCGGCCGCGACCGTGAGAAGATTGCGCAGCGACCGGAACGTATAAAGCTGCCGTCCACTGTCGGATACGGAATTCGAAATCGCCGCGCCGGCATTCACGATGATCTGCGCAACCTGATTCAGCTTTTCCGCATCGAGTGTGGACAAGTCCTGGATACCCAGCGGCCAATAGGGCCGCAACGCTGCGGCGTACGTCCGCACCTGCGTCACGACGCCATACGCCACATCGAGATCCCGGATGGATAGAGTGTCTGGTGCCCCGCCCACCAGCGCGGGCTTCAAAAGCATGAGTTGCTCCACCAATGCGGCAACGGCCTGCGGCTTGATGGGCTTCTGAGAACCAAAGAGCGTCTGCAGCTCCTCGGGCCTCAACGCGAGAACAATAGCCTTCAGTTGCTCCGTGGTGATTTCCTGGTCGCGACTTTCCCGGAGAGTCTCCCGAAGGACGCGATAGGCCTCATCAATCAGCGCCACGAAGAACTCATAACCTCGGCCACTGAAGATCTCGGAGTAGTTTTCCTGCAAGAAGGCCATTCGCAGGGCCAGCGCGTACCACTTGCAACCCCGTCCGAGCAGCTTGCGCCAATCCGCGGCTACGAACCCTTCTTGAGCGGAGGAAACAATCACGGTCTTCAAGGCGCGGATCAGATCGATTCGTTCGCGAATCACCCTGGGCTGATTTCCAGAATAGATCGTTTCAATCGCTTCCATGAAGGGTACGATGCGATCCAGGGAGTAAGGACTGCCTGTCTCCTCGAGTGCGGCGCCCATCCTTTCGCCGGCTTCTTCCAGCGCTTTGGTCATCTGAAACAGCTTGGCCTCGCTCCGCACATTCTTCGAAACGTGCTCTGGAGTCAGTGGCATATAGGGTGTCAGCTTCATCAACTGAACTCGAGCCACCTCGATGAGCGTCCGGGCCTGCTTAATCTCTCCCGTAGTCAGGAACTCCGATGAGCCACCCAGAATCGCCTTTTTGAACTCCATGACCTCGGCGAGAAGCTTGTCCGAAATCTTGAGATCACCCAAAAGGTATGTTTCGAAGAACTTCCGCAGCTCTTCCGCGGAATAGCGGCCTTCCTGCGCGCCACGAGTCAGATCCGAGAAGATCTTGAGGCCATCGGAGGCGCACGTCATCACGGCGCTGATCTTTTCTTCCGAAGAGTTGCCATCGAGGTAATCTTGAATCACCTTTGGCGCATCCTGCAGGCAGTCGAGCTTCGTCCCCTTGAGTTCGAGTTCACCGGCCTCAAACGGACTCTCGTTCAGCTTCAGGGAGCAGGATGAGGTCGCGATCAACAGCGCCGCCACGCCGGCACACGCCAGGGTCCGGAACGTCCACCTAGAAAGCATAGGATACCCCGCCGTGGATTCGGTCGTTTGCCCGGAACCGGGTGATGAAGTCCGGGGCACTGCCGTCCCGCGGTCCTTCCACGCCAGCCGTCAGGATGTCGGCCCCCAGGCCGAGGGTCCACGACTCCTTGTGCCGGAACTTGACCTCAGTAGATACGATTGTCCCCTCGGTGCGCACGTCATAGAGCATCCGCGAACTAGCCACGAGTTTACGGGCCCAATCGCCGAACACGCCATGCAGCGGAGTCTTCAATCCCACACTGATGGCATCTGAATACGGATATCGCGAGTCAAAAGTATTGACCCCGGAGGAATAGGGACCCGCATCCGGCGCCACGCCCCCCCACTGACGGAGGTAGCTGACATCGACTTTGGTCGCCGAAGCGCCCTTCCCGAACACGTCCACGTCTACCGTCGAACTCACCGCGATCGAGGGGGAGACTTCTTGTGTCGTCCACGCATCAGGCGTTTGATCCCGAATCGGACGTTCCCCCAGCACGGATACCCAGGCCCCGATCCGCTGTCCCGCGAAGCCGGCTTCAAGCGCTCCCACATGATGGTACGCGACGCGGGGATAAAGGTTCGCATCCGCGGCCGCCGAGTTGATATCCAGCTTCGCCGTATAACCGATCAACACCTGGTTCATCGGCTTATAGGCATACGAAGCGGATCCCCAAGCGCCTTTCTTTCCCCCCACTCGAGTCATCACGCCAGCGCCAGGTTTCAGGACCAGATCCGCCATGGAAGGCATATTCAGCCGATAACGGATTGGCGTCTGCACGGGTTTATCCCCAGCCTTGATGGTCGTACTGGAACTCGGAGTCACCACGAACGGATTGTTAGGAGGAGCACTGATGTTCCCGTCTTTGAACTCCATCTGAGCGCCTCGCTCGGGGATGAAAATCGGGCTACCGTAAGCGACAAGCTGGAAGTACGGCTGATCGACAGTGATGAACGCCCCAAGCAGACCGACTTCATCAGGCTGGATGTGATCCCAACGGAAGCAGGGCTGAAAGATTCCCAGACGCCACTTCTCATCCAAATGACTCCAGGATTCCAGCTTCCGGCCGATGAACACCTGCGCAGAACTCAGCTTCGCCGAAGTACCGACGTAGGCCTCGGGAAACTCAAACCCGTAGTAGGAAGTCTTGTTCAAGCTGAGATTAACGAATCCTTGTGCGGAGCTTTGGAACCAATCCCCCTGGTTCGACCCCTTCCAGCGGGCATTAAAGGTGGAAGCGAGGCTCTCCTGCTTCAATCGTTCGGAACTGAAGTAACTTACGGTATCAATCCCCAGCGAGCCGGCCGCCTGCGCGGCCGTACAGAAAAGCAATGGCAGCATGCACACGCTGGAGAGCGCGTACGCGAAAAGCCATTTCTGAAGCCGGGAATAGAAAACCAAAATAGTCCTCCGATAAGTGCTGTTTGGTACCATTCCCCCACGATCTTAAGCAATGGATTTAACCCGGTCGACATTTTTCCAGAAATATCAGTGACTTAAAAATTTCACAAAACGAGAAATGTCCATTATAATGACCTGACTATTTGCTGCGGCGCACACAAAAAAAGCCCCCTAGAGAACTTCTCTCTAGAGGGCTTCTGAACTTTTGGCGCCCCCTCCGCTCGGGGACTTCGGCCGACTGATGTCTTCCGATTACTTCTTCTTCGACTTCTTCTTACGGAAGGCCGACTTCTTCTCGGTCGAGCGCTTCGACTTAGCAGCGAAGAAGGTTTTTGCGAACTCCTTATCGGTCTTCAGCTTCTGCTGGCGTTTCTTACGACCGAGAGCGCGCAACGTTTTGCGAGAAGGCTTGGAAGCCGTTTGCGTTGCAGTCTGATTCATATCGTCTCCTCAAATAGTAGTGACGTATCTGTTACCACAGCCCCTGGTTTCCACCAGAGTTTTTTTCACTACAGAGCCCGCGCCAGACCATCACCGCGAACAAAGAAGCTTTGAGATTCCTCACGATGACTGAGCGGCGAATCTAGCGTCCACTTCAGGAGGAGCTCCATTCCGGCTATCGGCTTCACCTTCGTCCCCATATTCACTGCATTCATGACCTGGACTTCGCAATTGAAGCTGAAGCCCCAAGCCACATAGAGGCTGTGAGGAACGACGCTCACGTTCGCAAGATACTGCCCCACGCCTTCGACGCTGCCACCCGGCGTAAACGTGATACGCACCGTGAGATCGGCGATAATAACGCCAAATCCATTACGGTGATAGATCCGATACAGGCCGACCTTCGGCATCCGCCAACCTTCGAGGCTATCCCAGTTCTGGGCGCCCGAGGGAAGCGCGCTGGCGTTCTTCGTGCTGACGCTCACGACAGGGCGGCCCTTGTCGACGATCTTCCAGATTTTCTCACCAATCACGATGATCTTGTCGAGAATGACTGCGTACTTATCCAGCTGCCCATCGAACCCGTCTCCGGATGGGGTGCCGTTCGACATCGGCGCCCCTGTCTCGAACTCACCATCTTGAGTTTCTTGGCCGTATAGGTCCTGACCGACCGACAGCTCCTCAACGGTCGTCGATGCGATGGAGTAATAGGATTGAACAGTGTCATCCGCGCCAAAAGCAGGCATGGCGGCGCTCATCCCCACGAGCATCACCAGAGAAACAAAAGCCAGAATTCCCCGATTCGATTTCATTTTGACCTCCACCCCTAGAGGGTTTTCAGAGTATTTACGGGGAAAACCCTATCCAAACAATCTTTTGACGCACCGATTCTCAATGTCTCACATGCAAGTACAACACTCTGCGTCAATCAATACATTCTGATGACATAGCGCGTTGCCCTCATCTGAAAACCTCTCACTTTCTGATACGACCGTCTCATAATGCTGTCGCAAGGCTTGACCGAACCCTTAGAATCAGTCCATGGTGAGGACCGTGGATCATCCTGAAAATAAGCCAAAATCGCTGCAGCATCAGCTCGACCGGATTCGGTTTGAGAGGGCGCTTGAGGTCTCTGAGAGCATGGCCAGACGTCGCGTTCTGCTGACGACGGCGGAGCTTGCTCGCCTGAACAACATCCTTACAGGCAAGAACGATGAAGATCCTTGGCGACACGATGAGGTCACTGTCACGCTTCCGAACGGCCGCACGGAAACTCTTGGCATCCTCACGAATGCGGTACTCCTCACGCGCGAGAAACTCCATCACGCAACCGAACTCGCGGAGGCAGGTGCCGTGGTCGATGCGGCCGTGGAAACCTACGTCGCCTTCGTGCTCGCTCACATCTTCAAAGATGCGAATCGCCGCTCGGCGGTTCTGGCGGCGCACTACTTCCTGGAACGCTACGGCGTACCGCTCTCAGGTGTGGCTTTACACGAACTGGGATTGGGCGATCTGCGGGATCCCGCCCAAGTGGAACTGCTCCGCGAGACGGTCACCCAGATGGCTAAATTCGCCTCGCGTCGCTCCCCTTCTTGATCAGCTGGTGAGCCGCTTGTACTTCACACGGTGAGGCTGAACGGACTCCGGCCCCAGTCGCTTCTTTTTGTCCTCTTCGTATTCCTGGAAGTTTCCTTCAAACAGGACCACGCGGCCTTCATCCTCGAACGCCATGATGTGCGTGCAGATTCGGTCGAGGAACCAACGGTCGTGGCTGATGATGATCGCGCAGCCGGCGAAGTTCACGAGCGCTTCTTCGAGAGCGCGGAGCGTGTTCACGTCCAAATCGTTGGTCGGCTCGTCGAGCAGGAGGACGTTTCCACCGGACTTGAGCATCTTTGCGAGATGAACGCGATTACGCTCGCCACCGGAGAGCATGCCGAGCTTCTTCTGCTGATCGGCACCGGTGAAGTTGAACCGCGCGCAATAAGCGCGTGAGCTCACTTCGCGCTTACCCAGCAGGATCGTCTCGTTCTTACCGTCGGAGATTTCTTCCCAAACCGTGTTTTCCGGATTGAGCGCGTCGCGACTCTGATCGACGTAGGCCAGCTGAACCGTGTCGCCGAGGCGGATGTCGCCGGTATCCGGCTTCTCCTGCCCGGTGATCATGCGGAATAGAGTCGTCTTACCGGCGCCGTTGCCGCCGATCACGCCGACCAGGCTACCCGCCGGGATCTTGAACGACAGGTTGTCGAACAACACCTTGTCGCCGTAAGCCTTGCTGATGTTTTCAGCCTCAATGACCACTTTTCCGAGACGGGGACCCGGCGGAATGTAAATTTCGATCTCATCAACCTTATCCGGACGATCCTCGGCGAGCATCTTTTCGTAGGCACTGATACGGGCCTTACTCTTGGCCTGACGGGCGCGGGGGGACATGCGAATCCACTCCAACTCACGCTCGAGCGTCTTCTGACGCTTCGTCTCGGCCTTCTCTTCCTGGGCCAAACGCTGTTGCTTCTGATCGAGCCAGGAAGAGTAATTGCCTTCCCAGGGAATGCCGTGACCGCGGTCCAACTCAAGGATCCAGCCGGCGATGTTATCGAGGAAGTAACGATCGTGCGTGACGGCCACGACGGTTCCCTCGTAATTCTTCAGATGCTGCTCGAGCCAGGCGACCGATTCGGCGTCGAGGTGGTTGGTCGGTTCGTCGAGGAGCAGGATATCAGGCTTCTGAAGCAGAAGCCGGCAAAGCGCCACACGGCGGCGCTCACCACCGGAGAGATGCTTCACGGAAGCCTCCGGAGGGGGCAGACGGAGGGCGTCCATCGCCATTTCGAGGGTCCGGTCGAGATCCCAGCCGTTGGCGTGCTCGATCTTCTCCTGTACGTCGGCCTGCTCAGCGAGCAGCTTTTCCATCTTGTCCGGATCCATATCCGGATTGGCGAACTCGTTGTTGATCTCTTCGAAGCGGCGCATGAGGTGAACGATCTCCCCCATGCCGTCCTGGACGTTCTCCTTCACGGTCTTGGAGTCGTCGAGCTGCGGTTCCTGTTGCAGATATCCGACGGTGATGCCGTCGCCGGGATGGGCTTCGCCGTTAAAGTTCTTTTCGACGCCCGCCATGATCTTGAGGAGCGTCGATTTGCCGGCGCCGTTCAGACCCAGGACACCGATCTTGGCGCCATAATAAAAGGAGAGCGAAATATCGCGGAGAACCTGCTTGTTGGGGGGATACATCTTCCCCACGCGGAACATGGAGTACGCAAACTTTTGTGCCATATCCGACGGATATAGCTTAGGACCGGTCCGGTTCGCAACGTTCTGGTAACAAACCGATAAAAAGAGGCGGCACTGGAGGTCATCCGGCGCCGCCCCGCCTCACCGGCGCTCAGCTGACGCTGCCCACATCCAACTGACTCGAGCTGAAGTCATCGATCTTATCGATCGCGTTGCTCAGCTGGTCCGATAGCCGATCGAGGTCCGAACGA
>CAYOWB010000108.1:7421-11861 GCA_964407515.1 uncultured Bacteriovoracaceae bacterium | reverse complement strand
ATCCTTCCTCCGCTGGCGAAGTCCGATCTCCATCCTTCCTCCGCTGGCGAAGTTCGATCTCCATCCTTCCTCCGCTGGCGAAGTTCGATCTCCATCTTTCCTTTTCGAAGTGCCCCCATCGTCGGTCTGCGATGGCCGATCGCCAACGCTGAGTTCCCCACACTCGCCATGGGAAACAGACATCCACTCAACTCACAGCACACGCCGGGCGCCCGCTCGCCAGATGGCGAACGCACCACAGCGCCTGGCGTGGCCGTGAACCGAAGATAAGCTTAGTCGACCAGCAAACTCCTCAGCATCCATGCAGTCTTCTCGTGCGTCTGCATCCGCTGAGTCAATAAGTCGGTCGTCGCCTCATCATGCACCCGATCGACAACCGGGATCACGGATCGCGCGGTGCGAATCACGGTCTCCTGCGCATCCACGAGATTGCGGATCATCTGGTTCGCATTGGGGACACCCTGCTCGTCCTTAATGGAACTCAGCCGGCCGAACTCGGCGTACGTTCCAGGAGCGGGATAACCCAGCGCACGAATGCGCTCGGCAATGAGATCGACTGCCAGCGCGAGTTCGTTGTACTGCGTCTCGAACATGAGATGGAGCGTCTGAAACATCGGGCCAGTCACATTCCAGTGATAGTTGTGAGTCTTGAGATACAACGTGTAAGTATCTGCTAGAAGCCGCGATAGCCCGTCGGCGATTTCTTTACGATCCTTCTCTTCAATTCCGATATTGATCTTCATTTGCATCTCCTCCTTGGAGTGGAGCTAATCATGATACCTGAAGCCGCCTGGTAGAAAAGCCCCTTCCCGACCGTATGCAAAGAGAGAGTCCGACGTAGCGCGCACCAATGGTGACGCAGCGAACCAAGAAAAAGGCCCGGGCAGAACATCGTTCTCACCCGAGCCTGACAATTCTTCTATAGTTACCGAAAATCGCAATCAGGAAACGAAGAGCATTTCGCGGTACTTCGGCAGCGGCCAATAGTCGTCCGCGACAATGGCTTCGAGCTCGTCACAGGCGACACGTACGTCGCTCATCGCCTTCGACACCTCGCGAGAGAGGAGCTTCGACTTCTCATCTTCGGAGCTCATTTCCTCGGAACGACGATAGACCGCCTCTAACTGACCGCGCGCAGACTGCAACGATCCCATCAGCGACGAGATCTTCTGCAGGGACTCCGTCTGAGGCGCGGTCACTCCCGCCGCCTTGGCGTTCGCGACCGTGGCCGCCAACATGCCATGGTACGAGTAGACAGAGGGCAACACGATGGTATCCACGAGCTGCCGCAGCGTATCGACTTCAATTAGCATGTTTTTGACATACCGCTCGACACGAACATGATGACGCGACTTCAGCTCGGCCTCACTGAAGATACCGAGACCGACCATCATCTTGATCGTTGGCGCAGCGACGAGCTGGTCCAACGCCTCGGGCGTCTTACGGAGATTCGGCAGGCCGCGTCTCTCAGCTTCCTTCACCCACTCATCAGAGTAGTTGTTGCCCTCGAACCGGATGGCCTTCGTCTCCTTGATGATCTGACGAACCGTGGTCAGGATCGCCGTCTCCATCGCGGGATTCGCCTGCAGATTCTTCTTCAGGGCCTCCGTGATCTCGGTAATACCGTCGGCGATCACGGCATTCAGGAAGGTCACAGGGAACGCGACGTTCGCGGAAGATCCGACCGCGCGGAACTCGAACTTGTTACCCGTGAACGCAAACGGCGAGGTGCGATTGCGATCCGTATTGTCGCGCATGACCTCCGGGAGCTTACTGACGCCCAGGCGAATCACTGCAGCTTCGGCATTCTGCTCCATCCCGGCCCCGGTCTCGATCTCATCGAGGATCTTATTGAGAAGATCACCGAGGAACACCGAGATGATCGCCGGAGGCGCTTCATTCGCCCCCAAGCGGTGATCGTTTCCGGCGGAAGCAACGGCCGCGCGGAGCACGCCCGCGTGCTTATGCACCCCCTTCAGGATGCCCGACAGGACGAGCAAGAAGCGCAGGTTTTGGCGAGGCGTCTTACCCGGATCAAGGAGGTTGTCGCCATCATAGTCCGGACCGCTCGCAGTCACTGCCAGCGACCAGTTATTGTGTTTGCCGCTGCCGTTCACGCCCGCAAACGGTTTCTCATGCAAGCAGACCGCGTAATTGTGACGAAGCGAGACCTTGCGCAGCACTTCCATCACCAGCTGATCGTGATCAGCCGCCATGGAGGCGTCTTCGAAGATCGGGGCCAATTCGAACTGACTCGGTGCCACTTCGTTATGCCGTGTCTTCACCGGGACGCCCAGCTTATAGAGCTCGTGCTCCACTTCACCCATGAAAGACTGAACGCGAGCCGAGATACTGCCGAAGTAGTGATCTTCGAGCTGCTGCCCTTTCGGCGGCTGACCGCCGATCAAGGACCGTCCGGTCATGATGAGATCGGGACGCAGACTGTAGAACGCACGGTCGATCAGGAAGTATTCCTGTTCTACGCCGAGAGTCGGCGACACGCGCTTCACGTTCTTCTGTCCGATCGTATGAAGGAGTTCGCAGACCTTCTGCGAAAGCGCTTCCACGCTGCGGAGCAAGCCCGTCTTCTCGTCGAGCGCATCTCCGGTGTGGGAGATGAAGACGGAAGGAATGCAAAGGGTCCGACCGTTATCCGTATCCATGATGAACACGGGATTCGTGGGATCCCACGCAGTATAGCCGCGCGCTTCGAACGTGGTGCGCATGCCACCTGACGGAAAGCTCGAGGCATCGGGTTCACTTTGGATCAATTGAGAGGCAGTGAACTTCTCGACGGGGCGCCGTTGCTCATCCAGGGAGAGGAAGGCATCGTGCTTTTCAGCCGTCGCACCGGTTTGGGGCTGAAACCAATGGCAGAAGTGGGTAACACCGTTAGCGAGGGCCCACTCTTTAATGGCATTGGCCACGGTCGCCGCGATGTCGGCATCCAGCTTCTTCCCCATCTCGATGGTATTACGAAGCTTGTTGTAGACGTCAGAGGGCAGCTTCTCCTTCATCTTACGAAGGTCAAATACATTGACCCCGTAGTATTCGGAGACCCGTTGCGCGCGCCCCTTCTCGTCTTTTGGCGTGTCGTATTTCCGCGGCGTCCTGGACGCGATCGTCCGGATCGCCTCGAACCTTGCGCTGGCACCCGTTCCGGTACTCATGCTTTGCTATCTCCCTTTTGCTCCGAAGTTGAAAACAAGATCCCTTCCAGCGCCTGCCCCTCTTTTACCCAGTGCGCCAGCTTGGCTCTTGCCGTTTGTTCGGAAACCGCACCCGCCGAGGTAGCGAAGCGAACCATCTCGGCAAATTCGAGCAGGGCTTCGAGCCGATCCCATTCGGCTCGCCCCACTTTCCCCTCATCAACCAGAATATTCTTCAGCTCTGACCGCGAAAGCGAGCGCGCGCCGATCTTGAAGGCCGCATCCAGCGCATCGTGAATCACGTCGGTCAGGAGTTCATAAGTCCGAAGCACTTCCATCCAGGGAGCGCCGGCTTCCGCCTCTCGCGCTCTCGCCTGCAGGCGCTGCCAGCTTCGCGACTGCGCGGCCTTGCGCGCTTCACGCGCATCACGTGCCGTCGAAATCCCTCGGTGCGTGGCATCCCAAAGCACCAGCCCGGCCAATAGCGCGAAAGTTCCGGAAGTCAGCCAATACAGCCACCGCCACCACGGTTGCTGATTCGTCGCCGGAGCTACCGGCGGCTTCAAATAGTGAACTTGGTCAGAGGCCGCGGGCGCCGAAGACGGCACCCCGGGCTGCACAGCCCGCGGACGAATGATTGGCCCCGACGCGGATCCCGGTGCCCCCTCGAGAACATTCAGGTTCACGGGCTCCGTCTTCTTCGTGACGTACTTGTTCTTCAGCGGATCAAAGAAAGAGATCTCCAAGGACGGAAGTGTGATTTGCCCTTGCTGGCGCGGGATCAGAAGAAACTCAAAAACCTTCTTACCCACTCCACCCGGACCAGTCTTCGCATGCCCCTTGGCCTCGTAGAGCTCGACGTTTTGAGGCCAGGGCGCCTTGGGCTCTTGAATCGCCGAAACGTTGCCACGTCCCTCGATCTTCAAGGTCAGAGTGACCGCTTCGTTGGCCCGAACTTCATAGCGGTCGACCGCCGAAGTCACCGCGAAGTCGCCCACCCCACCCGAGAACGATTCGGGCCGGCCTTCTTGCGGAAGCGGCAGAACGTCCACGGTCAACGGCTCGCTTCGCGCGGACGAGGACCGTGGCGCCATCTGCTTGAAAAGCGCCATGAAGGGATCATCGTCGAGGTTGTTGTTGACGCTGCCGTGATACGCGGCCTTCACCGCGAGCGGGTCGATCTTGAGCTTGCCCTCCTTCAGAGGATAGGCGGCATATCGCACCAGCAGGGCTCGGGCGTAGGGAGTTCCGTCGAGGACCACGTTTTCCACGTTCAGTCGCTGTCCCAGCA
>CAYOWB010000108.1:4443-7383 GCA_964407515.1 uncultured Bacteriovoracaceae bacterium | reverse complement strand
CAGAAAACCGGTCAACACCGGATACTTCTCCACCTGAAGATTGAAGACCCGCACCCGCTGATAGAGGTAATAGCTGACGACGATCTGCTCGCCCTTGTAGGCGCGCTGCTTATCGATCTCGGCTCGGATGAAGAAGGGCGACGAGCTCACGCGCTTTCCAGCGCCACGCAGCCCAATCCCGCCGCCGCCATAGCCACGAGGCGGAGGAGTTCCGGCTCCGCCCGGCTGGACGGAGATCTCCACGGGAGATGCGCTGTAGACCTTTCCACCGACGCGGGCTTCAATCCCAGTGATCTTGAAGTCGCCGACGCGCTTCGGCCGAAGAACTTTCGTGATGCTGTGGTTATTTCGAACGCCGAAGTGTCCGTTCTCGTAGAAGGACTCAATAAACGTCCCGACGTACTCGTTGATCGTCTCAAACTCGGGGGCGTTGAACTTGACGGATTCCACCGAGGCAGTCCCCTCGGCGCGAATAGTGAACTTCAAAGACACGGAGTCGTCCATCGAGATCTCCGAGCGATCCGCCCGCACCGTGAACTGCACGGGGTCAGCGGCGAGCACCGACGAAGACCAGGTGAGGGAAGCCAGCAAAAGCAGACGAAACGCTCTCGTCATGTATTCCTATCTTAACTTACGGCTCGGCACCGTTCAGCCCAGCACCGCTGGATCGGCGCCGTTTCCTGAGCTACCAGTCTCTCGACTGCCCCTGCGGACGGCCACGTTGTTTCTTCAATTTGGCCTGCAGCTCACGTTCCCGATTGGACAATTCTGCCATAACACGTTCAGCATCCTCTTTCGATAGTTTCGATGAACGAAACTCCCTTTTTCTCGCGCTACTCTGGCCCTGAGGCGGCTGCTGCTTTTCCTGATTCCCCTCGTCCGGCTTCTTCTGCTGATCCTTCTTCTGATCGTCGCCACTTTGCTGATTCTGATTCTTCTGCTGCTGATCTTTTTGGTCCTGCTGATCTTGCTGATCCTGCTGATTCTTCTGCTGCTGGTCCTGCTTCTGCTGATCTTGCTGTTGCTGCTGCTGCTGTTGTTGCTGCTGTTTCTGCTTCTCCTGCTCCTGAAGCAACAGCTCGAGATTCTTCCGGGCGTCCCGCTCCGTCTCGGCATCCCGTCCCTGTACCGCTGCGTCAATCGCATCCACGTAAGAGCGCACAGCCGCCCCCAAGTCCCCTTTCTTCGAGAGGACCGCCCCCTGATTGAAGAAGGACCGAGCAGCCAGCTTGGGATTCCCGATCTCCAGAGCACCCTTTCCTGCCTGCGCAAATCCTTGCGCCGCCTTTTCAAGGTTCCCTTCCTCGGCCTGAATCACGCCTTCATTGAAGCTCAACTCGGGGCGGGTCGGATCCAGAGCCTGCGCGGATCCGAAGCTCTTCTTCGCCTCTTCTAACTTGCCTTCCTTGAACGCCTTCAACCCACGTTTGTTTTCGAGATAAGCATTGAGCGGCACCTGACCGCGCGAGGCTCCCCCGTCCGCGCGAGCACCGGAAGTTGCAAGAAAGAACATGCCGACGAGCAGCAATGGAAGGATCCGGCGCGCGGGAAGCGAGATTTCCACGAGCAGCAGGATCAACGCGAGCGCCAGCGGCCACTGATACCGATCCTGATAGGTCACGACCTTACGCTCCGCATAATCACCACGGCTGAGCGCCCCCATGTCTTGGAGCAAGTCATCCACCTCGGCTTCACCGACAGTCACGTTCCAGTAACGTCCTCCCGCCAGGGAAGCGAGTCGCGTTAATGCATCCGGATCGAAAGAGCTGATGACAGGACTCCCGCCTGACTTCTTGTACCCTTCGAGTTGACCGCGGTCATCACGCAGGGGAATGGGGCCACCCTTCTGCGTTCCCACGCCAAACACATAAAGCTTAGCCCCTGCCTCTTTAATCAGACGCGCTCCATCTTCCAGATGCTTCTCATGGTCTTCACCATCGGAGATGAGGATCACGACCTTGGACTGCGTGGGCATGCTCTCTCGCTTGCCCGGCTCCTCGGCACCTCGCTCCAAAGCCTTGACCGCCGTCTCTAGGGCCAGGCCGACATCCGTCCCCTGATTGACCACCATCTTCGGTGTCATCACGTCGATAGTTTCGTAGGCGTAATCGAGATCCGTGGTCAACGGGCAGGCGACATAGGTGCTTCCGGCGAACGCGACCACCCCGACGCGATCGCCGTCCAGCCGGTCCAAAAGAGTGCGAACCAGGTGCTTCGCTTTCTTCAGGCGACTCGGAACGACATCCTCCACTTCCATGCTGCTGGAAAGGTCGAGCGCGATCATCACATCAAGTCCGGTGACCTGCACCGTCTCTTCATGACGTCCCCACTGCGGGCGCGCGAGCGCCACCACGCCAAGCATCAGCGCTAGCGCGGATAGGATCACCTTTCGGCGCAGGGCGACCCAACTGAGCTCCGGAACGATCACTTTCCAAACCGAAGGGGCCGCGAAAAGACTGAGCCGCTTCCGACGCTGGCGGATTTCCCAAAGCAGGAAACCCAAGCCGGCGGCCAGGAATGGCAGAAGCCACAACCAATGAGGCGAGCCGAATCTCATGGCAACACCCTCCACCAACCGCTGGCCAGGATGCGTTCGAGAATCAGAAGCAGCACTCCGATCTTCAAAGGAGTCTGGAACGCCTCCTCGTAGCGAACCTTCTCGGTGGACTTCACTTCACTCTTCTCCAGCCGGTCGATTTCCGAGAAGACGCCCTTCAAAGCGTCCGCGTCGGTCACGCGATAGAACTTCCCGCCCGACGACTTGGCGATGTGCTCGAGCAACTCGGGATTAAGCGCATTTTCGAAGTACTGGTAGGTCGTAACGGTGTTCCCGAAGATGCCACGCTGACGGATCGGCATCTTCACGCGGCCCTCGCGACCAATGGCAATCGTGTAGACGCGGATTCCATATCCCGCGGCCAATTCCCCGGCCGTCGCGGG
>CAYOWB010000108.1:0-4433 GCA_964407515.1 uncultured Bacteriovoracaceae bacterium | reverse complement strand
TGGCCGACATTGTTGTCGCCATCCGTCAGAAGGACGATCACTCGGCTCTTCGCAGTGGAGTTTCGCAAGCGATTCACGGCAAGAGCAAGGCCGTCGCCGATTCCGGTTCCATCCTTCAATACGCCCGTAGCGGCATCCCGAAGAACCTTCAGCAACAATCCGTAGTCCAACGTCGGCGGAGCGAGGGTGATGGGCTCACCACTGAACACCACGAAGCCGATGCGGTCGTTCTCGCGTCCTTTCACGAACGCTTCCATCGTCTCCTTGGCGATATCCAGGCGCGATCGTTCGGCCAGATCCTCGATATTCATGCTGGCCGACACGTCCATGACCATCATGATGTCGACGCCGCTCACCGTGCGCTCCGTCTGCCGGTAGCTCATCTGAGGCCGGGCAAGCGCCACGATGAACGCCAGAAGCGCCAAGCACTTCAGGACCAGCAAGATCCGCATCGGGTTCTTCGCCGAAGCGGATCCAGGAACGGAAAGCGGGAACGCGACCCTTGCCGGACGATTCCGTCTCGACCACCATCGGTAAAGAGCAGGAATCAACAGAGACAGGAAGAGGACCCACCAGGACTCAAACCGCATCCGGCTTCCCCCCCGCGCGTACCGTGGGCGCCGCGCTCACCATCACGGACGGCGCGGCGACCACACGGGTCTCGAACACGAGCTTGCGCACGTCGGCCAGCACCTCGCCGCCATCCGCTTCAGCCGGCACGTGATCGGTGAACTTCACGCGATCCAACCTCTCGAAGAGCATCTCGATCCGGTCGATCACCAAATCCGTCGCGATCTTATTCTGCTCCAGGTGCTGAACGATCTCGTAAGCGGTCGACTCCTGCGCATCAAATTGATAGCGCCCTCCCAGATAAAGCTTCAAAATATCGGACACCGTGAAGTAGTGCAGTTTGTACTTCCCGTTCTTCATCAACCCTTGCTTTTCAAGCGCCGCGAGAGCCTCGAGCGCCTGCTCGTCGATGGGCTTCGGAGGGAGCACGGGTTTCGGCATCTCCGCGCGCTTACGGTCACTCCACCGCTTCAAAGCCAGGACGACGCCGGTGACGAGCGCAAGGAGAAGAAGCGCTCCGGCCAGCAATACCCACCAGGGAAAAGGCAATCCCACCGGCGGCCTGAGCGGCGCAGGCTCCTTCGCTTTCGGGTCATCCTTAGGAATGACCGACAGAATCTCGATCGGGACAGGATTGGTCCGTGCAAGGTCCTTTCCCGCCGCATCGCGGATGACCAGGGACGGAAGCATCAGACGGCCGGACTTGATGGCCACGACAGTCAGGCCCTCGCGGGACTGAGCCAGAATTTCCCAGCCCTGTTCGTGGAGCGACTCGATTCCGGGCGGCACTTCGTACTTCAACTCGCCTGCATCCGAGAGAACGCTTCCCGGCGGGACCGAAAGCTTCAGCTCGATACGATCTCCGACCGTGAGCTTCCGATCCGCCTGGGTGGCGAGCTGGAGATCATGCGCGGGAAGCGTCAAGAAAGCCTGATCCAGCTCGCGAGCCGCATCAGCGCCCGGTGCCGCGACCGCGGAGGCGGCCCACGCACGGGAAGCAGCGAATGGCGCCCCGGCCACGCCGGCGGACCCCACCGCCGCCATCAGCAAAAGCGGCCAGGCGAGGGCTCTACTTCCGACGACGGTTGCGCGCATGAAAGAAGCGCACGACGGCTTCCGCATAATCATCCTTAGTCATCAGGCGCAGTTCCTCCACGCGGCTCCCCTTGAAGGCAGTCCGCACATCGGTTTCATGCGCCGTCACCTGTTCCTTGAACCATTTCTTGAATGCGTAAGACTGCGTATCCACGAGCCGGTCTTCTCCGCTCTCCGGGTCGTGAAGGAGAAGCTGGCCGACCGGCGGCACATCATTTTCGCGCAAGTCCCCGACCTTCATCGCCACGACGTCATGCCGTCGCGCCAGTCGCTTCAGCGCCACATCGTAATCATCCGCGAGGAAATCACTCAGGACGAACACGATCCCGCTATGTTTCATGATCCGGTTGGTCGCCTCAAGCGCCTTGGTCAGATTCGTTCCCGTGGTCCGGGGCTTGAATCCGAGAAGATCACGAATAATCCGCTGAATGTGCTGACGGCCTTTCTTCGGAGGGATAATCAGCTCGATATCGTCAGCAAAAAGCAGCACACCGACTTTGTCGCCGGTGTGAACCGCCGCGTACGAGAGCATGCCGCCGATTTCCGCGATGACCTCGCTCTTCAACTTGCCGGAACTCCCGAAGGCCTGCGAGCCCGACACGTCGACAATCAGGAAAACGGTCAGCTCGCGCTCTTCCTCGTACTTCTTCACCAGCGTGTCGCGCGTGCGCGCGCTGACCTTCCAGTCGATGTGACGGATGTCATCGCCCGGAACGTACAGCCGGTGCTCGGAGAACTGCACTCCGTGCCCTTTGAAATGGCTGCGATAGCTGCCGGACATGACATCATCGACCATCCTGCGGGTCGTGATCTCGATGAGCCGGACCTTGCGGAGAATCTCCTCAGGCAGCAAGCTTCAACACCCCTTACGGAACTTCGACGCGTTCAAGAATCTTCTTGATGATCTGTTCGCTGTCCACGCCGTCAGCTTCCGCCTCGAACGAGACGATGATGCGATGGCGGAGAACGTCGTACGCCACCGCCTTCACGTCTTCGGGAGTGACGAATCCACGATGACGAATGAACGCGTTCGCACGGCTCGCCTTGGCGAGAGCGATCGTCGCGCGAGGCGATGCGCCGACCTGAATCATCGATTTCAGCTCGGGCAAGCCGAACTTCTCCGGCGTACGAGTCGCGAACACCAGCGAGAGGATATAGTCCTTGAGCTTCTCGTCCATGTAGATCTTGGCGCAGACCTCGCGTGCTTCCAAAATCGATGCCGGTTTACACACCTTGGAGGCCCGGGGCGGAACCACGCCCGACATGCGGTTCAGAATGCTCTTTTCCTCGGCGAGCGTCGGATAACCGACCTTCACCTTGAACAAGAAACGGTCGAGCTGCGCTTCAGGCAACGGGTACGTACCTTCCTGCTCGATGGGATTCTGGGTGGCCAGGACGACAAACGGATCAGCCATCTTGTAGCTCGTCTCGCCGATCGTGACCTGATGCTCGCCCATGGCTTCGAGAAGCGCGCTCTGCACCTTCGCGGGGGCCCGGTTGATTTCGTCCGCCAAGACGATCTGGGTGAAAATCGGACCCTTCTTCGGAAGGAACTCACCGGTCTTGGGATTGAAGATCATCGTGCCGACCAAGTCGGCGGGCAGAAGGTCCGGCGTGAACTGAATACGCTGGAATTCGGCCTCGATGATATCCGCCAAGGTCTTGATCGTCAGCGTCTTGGCCAGGCCCGGAAGGCCTTCCAATAATACATGGCCGTCACACAACATCGCCAGCAGCAGCCGTTCCAGAAGAACCTTCTGGCCAACGACCACCTTCGACGCCTCCCCTAGGATGGCATCGATGAACTGACTCCGTTGCTTGATTTCCTCGGTCAGCGATTGCACGTCGACATTAGACATACGCTCAATCTTCCGCCTCGACGGAAGTGGCGTCAAGGAGGGAGCTTAACGAGCCTGAGCAGCGATGCTTCCGCGAGCCATCAGAAGGAAGTCCGTGAGAGTTTGATTCTCAATGGACTCGGCCAAGGCGATCAAAGTCCGATAAAACTCATCAACCTTGCAGCTTCGGTCACGATCGCACTCCCCGACCTTCCGATGAACGAGCAACAGGAGATCTTCCATGAAGCCCGCCTTCGTTCCGCGACCCTGCGATTCGAACAACGACGCCACATACTGGCGAACTACGTCGGCACTATCCGGGGCACCAGCCGCCGGTGGATCGATCAGGAACGACCAGAGCCCCAGGGAGTCCCGTTGGATTCGCTCCAGACGCGGACGAATCACATCCAAGCGGGCCTTGAAGAGCTGCAGATGCTCGGAGTCCGCCTCACGAAGCACCGACATCGCGTCGAGACCGAGCTGAGGCCGAGCGAATGCCTCTCGCACCCACTGCCGGACGACCTTCTTCTCCGGATGTTTCTCACTGACTTGGAAGAGGTTCTTCATCAGCTTAGAAAATCTGCGCTCCGCGAACCAACTCACCCAGTCCTTTTCCTGGGAGAGATAACCGTAGTGCCGGGTGGTCAGCAGATTCACCTCGAGCATGAACCCGGGCATGACGCCGAACCGCTGTAACTCAGCAGCACCGAACAGCATGATGTCCTGAAGCGAGTCCTGGGCGTCATCCGGCAACGCGAACATCTGGTCGATCACGCTCCAGGCCAGCGTGCGCCTCGGGTCCTTCTCCAGAATGGTCCGGAGAATCCGACTCATGAACCGGCCGTCCATATCTCCAGCCTGAGAACCGTCGATCAGCGACCGGAACAGGTCCTCCTGCTCCCGATTCACGCCCTGGGCCAATCGGCGTCC
>CAYOWB010000107.1:3768-11936 GCA_964407515.1 uncultured Bacteriovoracaceae bacterium | reverse complement strand
CGCTACCCAAGAAGCCCGCCTTGCGCGCTTCCTCGACTGCCTCTTGGAGGAGCGCCGCCTCGCGCTTGTACTCGCCACGAATGTAGATATAGCCTTGGTTCGATCCGACGGCATATGCGCCGATGATCATCCCTTCGATAAGCAGGTGCGGCGTGTAGCGCATGAGATCGCGGTCCTTGAAGGTCCCGGGCTCCGACTCGTCCGCATTACAGACGAAGTACTTCGGCATCTTCGACTGCTTCGGAATGAAGCCCCACTTCACCCCGGCAGGGAACGCCGCTCCGCCGCGACCTCGCAGCTGCGCCTTCTTCACTTCCTCAATCAGATCCTCGGGCTTCATCTTGAGCGCTTTCTTAAGCGCCTGATATCCGTCCATCTCCTCGCGGTAATAGGAGAGGCGGCGGTTATCGTCATTTCCGAAGTGCTGGATATAGAGTGTCTCCGACATGCTATTCCAGCCCTTCCAGAATCCGGTCGATCTTGGTTTCGTCGAGATTCTCGTGATAATCGTCGTTTATTGTCATCGCCGGCGCGGTTCCACAGGCGCCGAGACACTCTTCTTCCGATAGTGTGAACTTGCCGTCGGGCGTCGTCTCATTCACCTTGATGCCAAGCGAGTTCTCACAGTACTTCACGATCCGCTCGGCACCACGAAGCGTACAGGCAACGTTGGTACAAATCTTAAGATGGTACCTTCCGACCGGCTTCGTGTTGTACATCGTATAGAACGTCGCCACCTCGCGGACCTGCGCCGGGTGTACGCCAAGATAGGCCGCGATCTCGTCCATCGCCTCGGCGGGAAGCCACCCGAGTTCTTCTTGGGCGGCATGCAGCGCGGGCAGCATCTGCGCCGTCTTTCGCGGATACTTCGCGTCGAGTTCCTTCATCTTTCGGTAAAAGCTCTCAGAAAGTACCTTTGCCATAACGACTCCACCTAACTAGCGGTCAAGCTCTCCCGCGATAATATTGATACTTCCCAGCGTCGCGACCATGTCAGCGATCTTCTCACCGCGAGCCATCTCGGGGAGCCCTTGGTAGTGCCACACGGATGGTCCACGGATGCGCAGGCGGTGCGCGCGGGGCGCACCTTTGCTGACAATGTAGAATCCCAACTCCCCGTTGGTAGCCTCAAAGCAGCTGTACGCTTCTCCCTCGGGCACGTCGAAGCCGGTCATGAAGAACTTGAAGTGATGAATCAGCCCCTCCATGGTGTTGTGAACGACTTCCTTTTCCGGAATTCTCACACGCTTGTCTTCAACCCAGATCGGCCCCTTGCGGATCTTGTCGGCACACTGATCGATGATTCTCAGTGACTCGCGGATCTCCGCGACTCGCACGGCGTACCGGGAGAAGACATCTCCGTTCTGCGCAACGGGCACATCAAACTCGACGGCGTTGTAGAACATGCACGGCTGGTCGCGGCGCAGGTCGTGGTCGATGCCAGCGGCGCGGGCATTCGGGCCGGTAAAGCTGTATTGCAGGCACTGCTCCTTGTTGAACACCCCGACACCTTCGGTGCGCAGACGCCAGATCCGGTTGTTCGTGAGTAGGTTGTCCATTTCGTCGACGGTCTTACGCGTCTTTACAACCCACTGCCTAACAGCTTTTTCCCAACCCTCCGGCGCATCGGCCATCATTCCGCCAATACGCGTGTAGGACGTTGTCAGTCTGGCGCCGCAAAGCCGCTCAATCAGGGTGTAGGCTTCTTCTCGCTGGTGGTAGCCGTACAGAAAGAACGAGAAGGCCCCCAGATCGACGGCATTGATGCCAATGCAGACAAGATGGTCGGTGACCCGCGCGATTTCAGCGCACATCATCCGTAACCACACGGCACGCGGGGGAACCTCAAGTCCGAGCAATCGTTCCACCGCCATCGCGTAGGTCACGTTATTGGCGAGCGCAGAACAGTAGTTCAGGCGATCGCTATAAACGATCCACTGGTGGAACGTCTTATGCTCTCCCAGCTTCTCCTTCGCCCGGTGCGTGTAGCCGAACTGGCAGTAGGTCTTTTCGATCGTCTCGCCGTTCAGCTGCGCCACCACGCGGAGAGCACCGTGCATGGCCGGATGAATCGGCCCGATATTGATGATCGAGCGCGAATCACTCCACAGGTCGTCCGGGTCGTGCTGTTCGATGGAAGCTTTCTTGATCTCTTCGTTCATGGGCCCCTCCATGGCTCCCTCACTTCAACCGATCTGGGTCGATTGGCTCAGGTGTAGCGAAGACTTGGTACTTTCTGAGTGGATAGTCTTTTCGAAGGGGGTGCCCCTCCCAGCGTTCATCCATGAGGATCCTTCGTAAATCCGGATGACCGGAGAAGCGGATGCCAAACATGTCCCATACTTCCCGCTCAGGCCAGTTCGCGCCGGCCCAGACTCCCGTGGCCGTGGGAACCTCTTCGTTCTCCGCAACACGGACCTTGAGGCGGATTCGGCATTTCCGGGTCATCGAGTAGAGGTTGTAGACCACTTCAAACCGCGGCTGCTTCGGCAGCTCATCGGTCGCCGTGATGTCGGCCAGGAATCCATAGTCGAAACCAGGGTCCTTCTGCACGAAGGCCAGCACTCCGGCAATTCGCTCCCGGCGTACGTAGATAATCGGAACATCCGTCGGGTGCTCCGGCGACATCCTCACTTCTTCGATATCCGCGGCAAACTTCTGCTTGAGCTGCTGGATCTGCGCCTTCCAAAGGTCGCCGAACTTGGCGAGAAGATCGCCTCCGTTCGTCGGAACGGGTTGACGTACATCCATCGGTTAAGTCCCTTCCCGCGCAGCCGCCAGGCGCTTCTGCGCATTCGTTTCTCCCCGGTCGATCATCTCCTGAAGCCTCAGAAGACCGTGCATCACCCCTTCCGGTGACGGCGGACAACCAGGAACATAAACGTCCACAGGGATGACCGTATCGATCCCCTGAGTAACGCTATAAACGTGGAAGAGCCCCCCGATGAGGCGCATGCCCCCATGCACAGGACGTACTTGGGATCGCTCATTTGTTCCCATACGCCCCGAAGCACCGGAGACATCTTACAATTAATGATTCCGGCGACAATTAGCAAGTCGCTCTGTCTCGGCGAGAACCGGACGACCTCGGCGCCGAAACGCGCAAGGTCGTAATCCGACGCAAGCGTGGACATCATTTCAATGCCACAACAGCTCGTTCCGTAGGGAAGGGGATAGAGCGAGTTCTTCTGCCCCCATCTAATGATGTCTTCAAGCTTCGTCGTGAGGAAGGAAAACGCTCCGTCCTTGCCCATAGTTCGTTACTCCCATTCGAGTGCGCCCTTCTTGAGAACGTAGAAATATGCAACCAACAACGCCCCCACAAAGAACGCCATTTCGATGATGATGACCGGACCGAACCCTAGGTATTTTTTGAACGCGATCGCCCAAGGAATGAAAAAGATTCCTTCGACGTCAAACAAGAGAAAGAGCAGTGCCACGAGATAAAACCGAACGGAAAACCGCCGCCGCGCGCTTCCCTCACCGGGAACCCCGCACTCGAACGGCATATTTTTCCTGCGGTTCGGCAGTCTCGCCCCGAGCAGCTGCGAAGCCACGAGAATCACGACGCCCAAGACCAGCCCGAGCGCCAACAAGATCAAGACAGGAATGTAGGACATGCAGTCACCCCTTCCCGTTCCGAGCAATACCTTTTACCCGGAGTTCACCAAAGAATAAACCGGAGTGATTGGCCAGCCCAACTTAAAACTTGCTCGGCAAAAATCCCGACCAAGACCATTGGGATAAAAAGCGCCGCAAGGAATGCTCGCCTCGGCACGCTTTCGGCAACCGGATTAGCACGAGCGACCTTAATGTCACCGATGAGGCTGTAGGCAAGCCGAGCAACGGCAACGACCGAGATCGCGCTCGCCACGATACCGACGCCCGCCAAGAAATGCCACTGATGCCGGATGGCGGCACCGATCAGCGCAAACTTACCGATGAAACCAGGGAAAGGCGGCAATCCTACCAAGCAAGCCAGGAACAACACCAGGGCGATGCTCTCCGCAGTCGCGCGGCCGAGCATTCCGTTCAAGTCTTTCAGCCGATCCGACTGAAGCTCATCGCGCAGAAACGAAAGGACGTAGAACGCGCCCATCAGGGCGAAGAGCTCCACCACCAAATTATACAGCAGCGCGGCAATCCCCACTTCGTCCAGTACCAACAGACCAAGCAGCAGGAACCCGGTCTCAGCAACTACTAGATAAGAAACGAGTCTTTTCGCTCCAGACTGCCGAAAGGCCAGAAGGGCTCCGATGATCATCGTCAGTCCCGAAACGGTTGCGACAAAACCGGTCCAATCCACACCGCCGAGCACTTGCCACTGCCCAGGCGTCGCTGCGGGCTGCGCCATCACAACCACCAGGAAACGAACGGCCACGGCAAACCCGGCAGCTCGCGCCCCGAGGGCGATCACCGCGGAGGCGGGGGTGGGGGCTCCTTCCAACACGTCCGGCGCCCACAGGTACATCGGAAACGCCGCAAACTGAAACGCGAAGGACAAGAACATCAACACGAAAACTACAATTCCGGTCATCTCGGGCAACGGATGCGTCACCAGGACCCTGTGCATCTCGTAAAGATTCAGGGTGTGCGTGGCTGCGAAAAGGGTGGCAATCCCATAAAGCATCAGCGCGGCGGCCACGGCAGCGAATGCAAGGTGTTTTACCGCCGCCTCGGTAGATAGCACCGAACGCTTTCCGAATCCGGCCAGGAAGAATCCGACCAAGTTCAGGAACTGAAGCGACAGGAAGACCACGAGCAAATCAGACGCCGCCGCTGAAAGGCACATGGCCAAAGCAGCGGCAATCACGAGGGCGCAGTACTCGGCGCGCTTCTCGCGGCTGATCTCCTTGCTGTGCGAGGACGAGACGACGGCAATCATTGCAAGAACGATGAAGAACAGCTTGAAGAACAGGGAAAAACCATCCAAGGACAGTGCCCGGCCCAAAACCTCCGTGGCTCCGTACCGGTAGGTCAGCAGGGTCTGAATGAATGCGCCACCCAGCCCGACGAGCGCCGTGGGTGTGATCAGCCGGACGCGTTCGCCACGGTAGCCGATTTCTCCGAGGACAAGCCCCGCAAGCGTGGCGACGAGAAAAATCTCGGGGAGAAGCAGAATAATGTCTTTCAACCCGGCCTCCTCACTTGATGTTGGACAGCAAGGCCAACACGGTCGGCCTGACCAGCTCGATCAATGGTTTGGGGTATACGCCGAAAACCAACAACGCACCCACGAGCGGGAACAAGTAAGCGCGCTCCCGAAGGGTCAAATCCGCGAAGTTTTCCGACGCCTCGGTCACCTTTCCGAGGAACACGTGACGATACATCATGAACAGATAGTAGACGGCGAGCAGGATGGCCACGCCGGCCAGAATCACCAAGGATGGATGAACGGTGTATCCGCCGATCATCACGAGAGAATGTCCGACAAAGCCGCCAAGCCCCGGAAAGCCGAGCAGCGAGGCAATCACCGCGCCGGCGACGAGAGCCATGGCGGGTGCGCGCGTCGCGATGCCGCCAGTCAGTGCCGCGCCTTTCTCATCGAGAAACTCCGCTTGCCCGGTCCGGTCCACCATGATGCCGTAATAGAGTCCGAATCCCGCGATGGCCAAGCCGACGGCCAACAGTTGGTAGACTGAGCCCACGGCTCCCGCCGGATTCAACGATCCGACGCCGAGGAGAATCCAGCCCACCTCGCCCAAGCAGACGAAAGCAAGCAACATGCGCAAGCCTCGCTGAGCGATGGCGCAAAGCCCGCCCATCAGCAGATTCAGCGCTCCGACGATGACGATGCCATGAGCGGCGTGCGCGACCGTATCCGGAAACAAAGAGTATGAAAGCCGCACGAAGATATACATCGCCACCGGCACCGAAACCGCGGACAGCGCGACGAACACCGAGGGCGGCGCCTCTTCGGCAGCCTGCGTGAACCAGCCATGAACCGGCCAGATCGGCGCCCGCAACGCAAGACCGGCGCAAATCAATCCGAACGCGACTCCAGAGACCGAGAAGCTCTGTCCCAGAAGCTGGAAGGTCGTTCCGGCGAGCTTCCCGCCCGAAAGCTCACGCAACGAAAAGGTGTGCGGCTCAATGGCATAGTAGACGAGAACCAGCGCGGCAAAGAAAAGCGCATTGCCGATTGAAGCGGCGACGATGGTACGAAAGGCGGCCGACTCACGCTTCTCGCCACCCCAAATGCCGATCAGGAAGTAGAAGGGCAGCACGGCCAGCGCCCAGAAGAAAAACAGGAGAAAGAGATCTTGCGCGCAGACCGCACCGAGCATTGCCGACTGAAGCATCAGAAGCAGTCCGTGCATTTCCCGGCAACCCACGCGACGATTCCACTCCGACGCGACAAGCAACGGAAAGATGATGGAAACCAGAAGAACCGGAAGGGCGTTCAATCCATCAAGCGCCATCTCGTAGCTGATCGCGTAGGCGCCGATCCATGAGAGGGTCTCGACCGCCTGCGGTTCGGGCGCCGCCTTCATCGAGAAGATCAGGCCGATGCCGATCAGCGCACTCGCCAGACTTGCACCGAGCGCGATCCACCGGCTTGCGAACCCCGGCCCCCGTGTTTCCTTCAGTCGCTCAGAGAAACTGAACGAAGCCGGAATAACGGCCTGCATGATCGCCCCGATGAAGGGAAGAAATACCATGAAAGAGATCCAGTAATGATTCATCGCCTTCCCCGTGCTGCAAAAGCAGCATTAGTTCTTCAGAATCTCAGGAAATGTAGCAGCATCGCTATGCCGCAGCCAACGGCAAAGAACAGATACCACTGCACGTCCCCACTCTGTATAAGTTGCAACAGCTTCGCGGGTCCATCCGCACTCTTGCGAACGACAAGAGCAAGATGACTCGACAGCCACGAATCCGAACGATTCACGTTTCGCGCGGTCCAACGAATGGCCGAAGTGAAACCGGTCGGCAGCCAATCGCCCCAAATGCGCGCATCGACAACCTGGCGGATCCCTCTTCCCATCCAGATGACGCCGTTCAATGCTTTGCTGGTGACAGTATCAATTCCATATCCGCCACCAATAAAGGCGGAGGTTCTCGGCATGCCGTGATGGAGCCGCAGCCAGCTGTCCTGCTTTCCGGCCGAAGTCCAGTACGCCGTGACCAACGCCAAAACGAATGCACCCCAATAGAGCCACGAAGCCGGCCCAAAGGTCTCTCCGGGTAAATCGAGGACTTTTTTCTTGAAGAAGAAATCCAATGCAGACCCGCTGGCGACCTGATCGACGCCGCCCTGAAGCGCGCCGCCAGCCAAGCTTCCCGTCCAGATGATACCCAAGGAAAGGATGATGATCAGGAAGGGCATCAGAACGGACAACCAGCCCGCGCCGGTCGACTTAAAGGACTTCACCGCAGCCCACGCCTGTCGCCAAACCAAGAGCGCCGAAAGGAAAAAGACCAGAGCAAAGAGTGCCCCTTCGGTCAAATCGGCGGCGAGACCTGACGACAGCCATTGCAGTCCACCCGTGCACGAAATGAAGCCGATCATCCCGCTGGCAGCTGCCGCCGAAATGACCAACCCGACCTTCGCCCAGATGGCTCGCTTGCGGTGGGTTGCCAGCGTTCCGCCAGGAAGCTGCAGCGCACGACCAAAGAGCATCAATGCGGTCGCCGCCAAGCCCGTCCCGATCAGCAACGCGAGCCCGGCCGGCTGACCCGAAAATGAAAGCGCCCCGACACTGAGGGCAAACCCAACCGATGCCCAAACGCCGACCCCCAGACGCCAGTCCTTCTGAAGCAGGCCAGTGAAAACCGATAGTACCGCCGAGCCAATCGCAACCCATCCAAAGACCGGAAAGACTCCGATCGCACGAAGCTGCGGCTCAAGGCGCAGAAGAACCGCGAAGGCGGCCCAGGCCGGGAACACCTGTGCGAAGAGGACACGAGCTTCCAACTGGCCTTCCGACGGCGTGACCGCCCAGCCCAGAAACGGGAACGGGAGAAACTGAACGAGAAGCCCCAGAGTCAGCAAGACCGCTCCAACATGGGAGAGCGTGTCAGCCGGCCAAGGGTCGGCGGAACCGAGCACCAGGCTTGCACCCGAGCTGACCAACGCGGACGCCCCGAGAAGAACCAACACGAGTCCCAAGGCACGCTCACGGCCATAGCGCGCGGCCAGTGCGGCCTCATGATTCGTAGTCCAC
>CAYOWB010000107.1:0-3735 GCA_964407515.1 uncultured Bacteriovoracaceae bacterium | reverse complement strand
CGATACCGACGAACGACAGCCAAGGCGTCAACGAAACCCAGGACAGCATTACGCCGACAGGGCCGAAGGCCGCCGCCGAATAGAGCCGCTCCGGTCGGGGCTCACGGAGAATCATCGCACGATCGAGAATGAAAATCGCGGCAAGCGCCGTAGCCACCGCCGACAACACCACACCGAGCGGCTCCACCCACAGGCCCGCGGTAATCGCGCCCGTTTCCTGCCGGGGCCAGATCCAACCGCGAAGCCATGATGCCGCATCGATGAGTTGAGGGTCGCCGGAAACGACGGCATTCCAGCCAGCGCCTAGCGCCACCAGAAGCCCGACGAGACCGACGCCAACGAACCAATCGCCGTTACGCGGAATCCGCCGGCCCCACGTGAGCACTACCAGGCCCGTAAGAAACGCGCCCGAGAGCGCCGCAAGGATCCAAACCGAAAGATTCGACACCATCCGACCGTCCGTTCAGTGTTTCAGTGACCTCAACTCGTCCATCTCGACTCTCTTCTTCAAGCAGAAGAGCCGGACAGCAAGCGCATAACCCGCAACCAGCTGAGCCACTCCTCCCAGTACGATGAACAGGCCGAAGATGTGGCCACGATTCGCCATTCCGGACAATGCCCCGGCCAGCACGAACACCGTCGTCGCGCCAAGGACCATGAGCTGAAGGCCGATCAAGAAGCCTAGGAGCGTCTTTCGGAACAGCATGCAAAAGAGCCCCATTCCTCCGAGGGCGGCGGCAACGAGCATCATTCGTCCATCACCTCCGGCCGGGCAATCACGCCCGCCCCGACAATCACCAAGAACAGGGTCAGCGCCAAGATATCAAGAGAGAGAAAGTTCTCTTCAATGAGCGTCGAGCCCAAGCCTCCGAGATTCTGGCCCTGTGCCGGGGCCACGGCACCCGGCAAATCACTCAATCCGCGTAGGCCGAGCCAAATCACGCCCGTCACGGCAAGGCCGATAATAAGAGGCAGGATGGCGGACACCGCGCGTCTGCCGAGTGGCCTGGGGTCCGCCACGCCGTACTCGCCGAACATGACGGAATAGAAGACGAAGGAAATCGCCACGAGCGTCGACACGATCCACTGGACCACCGCGAGCAGCTCGAAACCCAGCGACAAATAGATTCCGCCCGCGCCCATTCCAGCGCCCCAAAGCGCGAAGACCGCCCGCCGGATGTCTCCAACGAACACCGCCAGCAGAGCCGAACCAAGAGTAACCGCACTACATGCCCAGAACACCATGGTCACAGATCCTCTGCCTCTTTCTCCTTCCTCATCTGAGCCCACTTCTCTCGCTGCGCAGGAGTGATTCTCCCGCGGCCGAAGCTGGCGACAAGGTTTGGCAGTTCGTAGACAGCGCCTTCATACTGCTTGGTGTGCGTCAACGACGCCGGCTGGCACGCCTCGACGCACAATCCACAGAAAATACAGCGCGAAAAATCTATATCAAACACGGCCACCCACATCTTCGAAGGATCCGCCCCCAGTTCATTGGCGACGGTGATGCACTGAACCGGGCATACCCGCTCACACTCCTGGCATCCCGTGCAACGTTCGATGTCATTAAAGAGAAGTCCACGTGTTCGTGGAGGCAAATCATCCGGCGTGCGGGACGATACCGGATCGGGATACTGTTCTGTCACTTCCTTGCGAAGGTCCCCGCTCCCGAAAAGATAGGGAACCGCAGTGGAGAACGAGCCGATTACCGACTTGATTCCCCGAAACACTTTCTTGAAGTAGCCTCTTGAAACCCCTAAAGGACGGTTCATAACAAAGCCTTCCATCCTACCCAGAATGCCGTACCCACCAGTGCCACCAAGGAAGCGGGCCCCAGCACCTTCAAGGCCAGGTCCGTCGTCTGGTCGGCCCTAGTCCGCGGCGTCACCGTCGCCAGCATCGAGGCCAACAACATCAACACGAGCGTCTTGGACAGAAGCACAACCAGCTCAAGCGCCTGGACGGTTCTCCAGGACTCCGAGTGTTTGAGCGGCTCCGATACCGTTGCCGGCAGGAGCCAGCCGCCCAGGAACATCACGACGGCGACGGCACACCACAGAAAGAAGCTGTAAAAGCGACCAAGACGGAAGAGATTCAATCTGCGCCCGTGGAGGTGGGAATAGACGCCACCGCGCATATCTTGAACCGACATTCCGCCCTCGAACGGGGGAACGCCGAGCAGCACCATGCCGCTCAGCATGTAAACGACGAACGCCACGAACTCGAAGGGGTTGGTCAGCGCCGCCCAATGAAGCGGTGAAGCGGCCTGTGACTCCGCAAGCAGCGACCACTCAAACCCTCCCGCGCGAACACCCGCACAGAGAATGGAAACCAGGGCAGGATATGCCGAGGCGAGCGCCATCGATCCCACTCGCACACCGCCGAACCAACCCGAAACGGTTCGCTCATTCAGGCCGAGAAGCATGGTCACAAGCGCAAGAACCAGCAGCGCGCCAAACGGAAGAAACGCGCTCATATCGGTGTTCAACAACATCAGCGCCGAACCGAATGGGAGCATGGCAATCGTCGAATACAGGGCCATGCCGTGAACGATAAACCACGGCGTCCGGCCACGGCCTTCCTTCTCGCGTCCGCTCTTCTGAAGCAGCTTCAGGAAGTCCGCCAGCGGTTGAAGCACGCCTCCATAACCGGCGCGATTCGGCCCAACACGAGCCTGAAGATCCGCGCAGAGCTTCCTCTCGAGATAGGAGAACGCCGCGGCAAACGGCACCACGATAAACACGAACGTGCATGCCAACGCGATCGTCGCCACGAGGCCCTGCGGAACTTCACTCGACAGACCGGCAATGCCCTCCCAGGCGGTTTCCCAGCTCACCGATCCACCTCCGACACGCCGATATCAATGCTGTTCAAAATAACAGGCAGGTCCTCGATCATCGCTCCCTCGAGAAGCCTCGGAATCGCCATGACCTGCGCCATCGAAGGCGTGGAGAACTGAACTCGCGCCGGGCGCTCACCACCATCCGAAACGACGTAACATCCCAGCAATCCTCGCGAGCTTTCGATTCTCGCATACGCCTCTCCGGGCGGAGCCTTGAATCCACGCGCGACCTTGCCCACGAAAAAGTCCCCGTCCTCAATTTCGTCAACCGCCTGCCGGAGGATCTCCACACTCTGGGTGATCTCCCGAAGACGGAGGATGAACCGGTCATGTGCGTCACCAACGACGCCGCTTTCGCCATGACCAGCGGGGACGTGAAAGTCGACCAGATCATAACCACTATAAGGATGCGCCTTGCGCACGTCCCAGCAGATTCCCGCCGCGCGGGCGTTCGGGCCGGTCATGCCATACCGCCGGGCCAGCTCCTGCGTGATCACGCCGATTCCGCCAGTGCGCTTGAGAAACGCATGATTGAAGGAGAACAGGTCATTATACTCCTTCAATCGGACGCGGATGAGATCGCAAACTTCGATCACCCGCTCGATGAATCCATCCGTCACATCCGCTGTCACTCCGCCGAAACGGAGGAAGTTCAGGGAAAACCGCATTCCCGTCAACAGCTCGAACAGGTCGAGAATCTTTTCCCGGTCGCGCAAGACGTAGTGAACCATCGTCTCCGCTCCGACCGCCTTCGCCATCCGGGCGATATATCCCAGGTGACAGGAAATGCGGGTCAGCTCGCAAAGGATGACGCGAATCCGGCGCGCTCGTTTCGGAACCTCAATCGCACAGATCTCTTCTGCGACCGTTAGCGGACCTGCGTGGTACGTAGA
>CAYOWB010000106.1:3980-11959 GCA_964407515.1 uncultured Bacteriovoracaceae bacterium | reverse complement strand
CAGAAGGTGGTCCTTGCGAAGTGGCTCGAGACCCAGCCCAAAGTGCTGTTACTCGACGAGCCCACCCGCGGGGTCGACGTCGGCGCCAAACACGAAATCTACGAACTGATGAACGAGTGGACCGAGCGCGGTTACGCGATCGTGATGATTTCCACGGAGATGCCGGAGCTGCTCGGCGTTTCGGACCGGATCATCGTCATGCACCGGGGCGAGGTGACCGCTGAGTTCACCCGTGCCGAGGCCACTCAGGAAAAAATCCTTCATGCAGCCATGGGAGCAAGTCACGTATGAGCGGAGCTAAGAAGTTCGTTTCCACTCTGGGATCTGTTTTCGCCGAGCCCTGGGTTCGTGCCCTGACGGCGTTGGTTTTCGTCCTGATCATCGGCGCTATCTTCAACGCGAACGGGACGTTCTTCAGTTGGGGCACTCATCGCGACATGCTCAGGCAGGTCGCCGTGTATGGCATTCTGGCCTCGGGTCTTACGGTCGTGATCGTCTCGAGCGGCATCGACCTCTCCGTGGGCAGCTTGCTCGGGATGGCGGCAGTGCTGTTCTCCTGGTTGTCGATTCATCGGGGCTGGCCGGCATGGGCGGCGATCTCCCTCGTGCTCTCGGTCGGTTTGGTGGCAGGCACGATCTCCGGCGGCTTGATCTCGCGGTTCAAGATGCAACCGTTCATCGCGACGTTGGCGATGATGGTCTTCGCGCGTGGTGCAGCCAAGTGGCTCTCGGGCGGACAAAAGATCTCGCGCTCTGTGGCGCTGCCGGATGGCAACTATCAGTATCTCGACCTTCCGCGGATCTTCGAATTGCTCGATCGGAAGATCTTCGGTGAAAACATCGCGGTGGTGACGATTGTCTTCCTCGTGTGTCTGTTCCTGTGCTGGGTGCTGCTCGCGAAGCTCAAGTGGGGACGTTACATCTATGCGGTCGGTGGAAATGAAGAGGCCGCGAGACTTTCGGGCATTCCGACGCACTGGGTTAAGTTGCTGGCTTACGGGCTCAGTGGATTGATGGCCTCGGTAGCGGGAATTTGCCAAGCAGTTCAAGAACAACAGGGCGATCCAGAGGCAGGTGTTTCGTACGAATTGACAGCCATCGCCATTGTCGTGATCGGCGGGACCAGCCTCAATGGCGGCCGAGGGGGGCTTGTTTTTACGCTAATCGGCGCTATGACCATAGGGTATCTCGAAAAAATCCTCAGCATCAACGCTGTGGGTGAAGCGAGTCGCCTGATGCTGACGGGCGGAATCATGGCTGCGGCAGTGCTGTGCCAGACGTGCCGGAGGGGGTAACCGTGAAAAAGGCAGTCGTAGTTTTCTCGATGTTGGCAGCGTTCGTGCTGTCGGGGCAGGCGTTTGCCGCCAAGAAGTTCGTGATCGGCATGAGCCAGTGCAACCTCGGTGAGCCGTGGCGCGTGCAAATGAACGCGGATATCCGGAAGGCCGCCGAAGCGCATCCTGACTTTCAGGTCATCTTCAAAGACGCGCAGAACGATACGCTCAAGCAGCGCGCGCAGGTTGAAGAGTTCATCAATCAGAAGGTCGACCTCATCATCGTGTCGCCGAAGGAAGCTGCTCCACTGACGCCGCCCATCGCGGCTGCGTACAAGAAGGGCATTCCGGTCATTGTTCTCGATCGCAAGGTTCTGGGCGGTGACTTCACGACGTTCATCGGTGCTGACAATCGCAAGATCGGTCTCGCGGCCGGCAAGTGGATTCGTCAGCGCATCGGCGATCAGGGGAATATCGTCGAGCTGAAGGGACTCATGACGTCGACACCCGGTCAGGATCGTCATTCCGGGTTCGTCGAAGGTTTGAAGGGTAGCCCCGCAAAGGTCATCTTCGAGGCCGATATGAAGTGGCTCGAGCCTGAAGCGCGTAAGGAAATGGAGTCGGCCCTCGCCGTTCACAAGCAGGTCGACCTTGTCTACTCGCACAACGATCCGGGCGCGCACGGCGCTTATCTGGCCGCCAAGGCCGCGGGTCGCGACAAGAAGATCCTCTTCGTCGGAATCGATGGTCTTCCACAGGAAGGTCAGGCTTACGTGAAGCAGGGACTGCTCGAAGCGAGCTTCGAGTACCCCACGGGCGGCCGTGAAGCGATCGAGACGGCTGCGAAGATCTTCAAAGGCGAGAAAGTAGCGAAGGAAATCACGTTGAAGTCGCGCGTCTTCACTAAGGCCAACGTGGCCAAGGGTGGCGAATGGCTCAACTAAGACGTTACGCCCTGGGCATCGACTTCGGAACCGAGTCGGTCCGGGCGATTGCGATTGATTGTCATGACGGGGCGGAGGCTGCGCAGGCCTCCGTCCGCTATGAACATGGCGTGATCACGCGGGAGCTTCCGGGCTCCCGCATTACGCTTCCGCCGGATTTCGCGCTTCAGCATCCGGCCGACTATCTTGAATCGAGTATCCGTGCGATCAAGCAGGTCCTGACGGCAGTTCCCGCCGACCGCATCGTCGGTATCGGCGTCGACTTCACGGCCTGCACGATGCTGCCGGTCCTGGAGGACGGCACGCCGCTGATGATGCTTGAGCGCTTCCGCGGGAACCCTCATGCCTGGGTGAAGCTTTGGAAGCATCACGCCGCGCAGCCTGAGGCTGACCGGGTTAACGAACTCGCGCACAAGCGGGGCGAAAAGTTCCTGCGCTACTACAGCGGAATCATCTCCAGCGAATGGATGCTCCCCAAGTGCTGGGAAATCGCCCGGCGCGCTCCGGACGTGTTTGAAGCGACTCGCTACTTCATCGATGCGGGCGACTGGTATGTTCAGCAGATGACCGGTGCGTTTACCCGGAACTCCTGCGCAGCCGGATACAAAGGTCTTTGGAACGCGGAGCTGGGATTTCCGTCCCAGGAATTTCTTCGGGAGCTGGACCCTGCGATCGAGAACCTCGCGGACAAGTGGATCAAGAACATCGTCGCTCCTGGCAAGAAGGCGGGCGTGGTATCGGCTGACTTCGCGAACAAGAGCGGCCTCAAGGCCGGAACTCCGGTCTCCGCGGCGACGATCGACGCGCACAGCGGTGTGCCGGGCGTCGGCGTATCAGGCGAAGGCCCGATGTCGATCATCATGGGGACCTCGTCGTGCCACATGGTGCTCTCCAAGCAGCTCAAGCTGTTTGACGGTTATGCGGGCGTCGTGAAGGACGGGATTATTCCCGGATTTTACGGGTATGAGTCCGGGCAATCGGCCGTCGGTGACATTTTCGGATGGTTCGCGAAGGACTTCCTGAAGCCCGAAGGTGATCCGTTCACGGCGCTTTCAAAGAAAGCCGCTGCTTTTAAGCCGGGGACCGGCGGACTGATCGCATTGGATTGGATGAACGGCAACCGCAGCGTTCTGATGAATGCCAACCTCACGGGAGTGGTCATGGGGCTCACGCTTCAGACCCGTCCGGAGGAGGTCTACCGCGCGCTTATCGAAGGAACCGCGTTCGGCACTCGTCGCATCATCGAGTCGTATCGCTCGGGCGGCGTGCCGGTGTCGGAGCTCGTCGTCTGCGGCGGCCTCGTCAAGGATCCGTTCATCATGCAAGTGTACTCGGACGTCACGGGACTTCCCGTGAAGGTCGCTGCTTCCAATCAAGCGGTTGCCCTCGGCGCCGCGATGTTTGGCGCATTGGCCGCAGGTCCCGCGGAGGGCGGCTTCGCCACGATCGAAGACGCCATCAAGGGAATGACTCGTCCGCACGTTCGCACGTATCAACCGGCCGCGGAGGCGTCGCGCGTTTACGACGCCATGTACGAGGTCTACCTCAAGGCACATGATTTCTTCGGAGTGACTCAGCCCGGATTGATGAAGCGCCTGAAGGAAATCAACTGCCAAGCTCAAGGAGTCGCACATGTCTAAGACAGTCGATATCTATCTGCCACTCGACGCTCGCGAAGCGCCGAACAAGACGGTTTGGCCCGTCGCCACCGAACAGCTCAAGCACCTGGTTCAGGTCATCGAGAAGCACGGCTGGAAGGCCAACGTGCTCAACCCTGAATGGCCGGCCTCCAGTGTTGCGGAGGGCATTCGCATTGTTCAGAAGGCCCGCGGTGAGCGGTTCATCTGCTTCATCGCAGGCTGGGCCTATCCGGATTTCACGGTCACGCCGCTGTGGCAGCTGAACCGCGATGTCCCGAAGCTCATGCTCGGAAGCTCCATCCCGGACTTCCCGGGCGCGGTTGGCCTGCTCGCCGCCGCTTCCGGCACGGAACATGTCGGCATTCGTACCAGCCGCCTGTTCGTCGAGAAGTTCGAGAACCAGGACGAATACTCCGACGCGATCGGGACCTTCCTGCGCGACGGCAAATATGAGCCGCCGACGCCTCCGACCATCGATATTCCGGTCACCCACGAAGCCCAGATGCGCGCTCGCAAAGTGAAGGAGCAGCTGAAGGGGCAGATCTACGGTGCCGTCGGTCCTCGGTCCATGCAGATGTGGAATAAGATCTCCGAGGCGGACTTTCTGCGTACCTTCGGGATCGCCCGCGAAGGCTTTGACGGTCTCCGGCTTCTGAAGATGGCTGAGAAGGTTCCGACCGAACGCGCTCAGGCCGCGATGGACTTCCTTGTGAAGAACGGAATGGATCTGCGTCTCGGCGACGATCCCAAAAAGTTCCTCACCAAGGACATGGTGCTGTTTCAGATGAAGGTCTACTGCGCGATGCTCGATTTGCAGAAGCAGTATGGCCTGAGCTTCGCCGGCGTTCAGGACCAGCTCGACTGGATTGAACACTATCCGGCGACCGATCTGACGCTGGGCATGTTGAATAACAAGCTGCGCCCCGAAGGGAACGGCGACACGTTCGTCGTCTCCACCGAGGCAGATGACGGCGCAGCGATCACGATGCAGGTGCTCAAGTTACTCAATGGCGGTGATCCGGTCGGCTTCAACGACCTTCGCTATTGGGATCCTCGCCAGGGTCTGTACTGGTTCGTGAACTCCGGCGCGCTTGCTCCGTTCTTCGCGCAGGGGCGCAACGACAGCCTCGAGGGTGCTTGGTCCGAACGTCAGACCTACATGTACTTCCGTGAAGGAGGCGGCACTTCGTCCGTCGTCGTGCGTAAGCCTGGCCCAGTGACCTGGGCGCGGTTCTCGTATCGGGACGGTCAGCTCTATCTCTGTGCGGGACGCGGCATGACCGATGTTCCGAACGAAGAACAGTGGAGAGCTCGTTCTCAGCGCTGCAGCCCTGACTGGCCGCACTGGTACCTCAAGCTCTGTGGCCGGATTGAATGGAAGATCAACTCCAATCACCCGATCACGGTGTTTGGCGATTACCTCGCCGAGCTGAAGGCGTTGGCGCAGGAACTCGGGATTCCGTTCGAGTGCTATGATTACCGCACTCCGGACGAGATTAATCGCGGCATGGGGCTCTAGCCGCTCCGCGGCAGCGTAGGTCAATACACACCGAGGGGGACGGACTCACTGAGTCACGTCCCTCTCTTTTTTGTGTTCCCTTGACCCTCATTGGGGCCAGGTGTACTCACTCATGTCTGGGAGAGATGAACGAGGGAATATATGGTCTTCTCGATTCGCCGGTTCAGTCAGGTGACAGTCGCGCTCTTTGCGCTCGTCCTACTCACTGCTTCGATGCAGAACGCTTCAGCGACGAGCCGCCCAGGCGGCATGCGGCCTGAGCCTTGTAAGGAACTCAAGCAGAGTGACGGGACGGTGATCGGCGGAGTCTGTCGGCAGCTCTGGTACGGAGGGGGCCGCGGCTTTGTTCTGAACGTCTTCTACTTAGGCTATTTGCAGAAGTCGAATCCGGAGTCCATCAGCGTCTTTGTTCGCCTGAATGACCGCGCGGGGCAGTTTCATGGGTTTGAGCTGACCCGGAACCACGACTTCTCGGAAGTCTATCTCGACGAGCGCGCGGGTGATCGCGAGATGCGCGACCTCTTCTTCTGGGCCTATGACGATCACGGAAACATGAATCGTTGGGACCTGGACATCTTCTTCGTGGATCGCCACGGACACCGCGACACGGATTTGGAGCGGAACTATCACGTTTCCTTCGAGCCCGTCCGCTGAACACGCGACTCAGATCAGGACTGTCGTCCTTCTTCAGGACATGAAGGGGAAGGATACGCTGGTCCGCCCGGGCGACACCAAGCCTTCGTTACTCTTGAATTGCCGAGTAAGCCGGATCGAAGACGATCGGAGCGGAGAGTTCCTGCTCAAGCTCTTCGCCGTAATTCACATCCACTGTTTTGGAAAGAATTCTGCCGTCCACGGCAGGATCGGCGACCGTCTGCGCGACACGCCACTTCAAGCGAAGGGTCGGATATGGCCCCGGGTCGCCCAGAACCGTAAAGAACTCGCCCTTCTTCCAGGGAGACTTCCGATTCATTGGGAATTTCACTTGAGCCGGAGTGGGGATCCAGTCGTGGAGCGGCCGTGAGTGGAAGAAGGTGTTGTCTGCCACCCCACAGGTGTTCATCAAGGTACTGCCGTTTTCCTCAGCGCAATCTTGCGGAAGTGAGACCTCGGCGATGTAGTGCAGAGGTTTTCGGAATGTCCGCGAGATCCATTCCTCGACTGAGGATCCGTCCTGCATGGCGAAGCGGACCGGCGTCTGCCTCAAATAGTAGATGGATCTTTCGCGGAAGCTTTCGACTCCCGCTTCTCCCGGGTGCACCTTCTTAGAGAGCAGGACCACACGTGCCACTTGGTCTGGATCTTTGGGGTCGAGCCCACGGATCTTTAACTCAATGTGAACGCCGTAGTAAGCCCGCTTGGCGCCCAAGAGCGGTTTGCGGAGGGTGATTCCAGGAAACTGAAATTCGAGGCGAGTCCCTTCCATGTTAGCGATACGGACAGTCGCGACTGTTTCCGTTCGGCCACATACTTTGGCGTTAATCAGTCCTCGCTTGTGGCAGGTCACCACGGCGGTGGCCTTCAGCTGATGGGATGGGAGTCCCGTGTAGTTGTTGATGGTGCCTTGTATCGCGTGGACTCGGAACTCTCGGGCTCCCATCGCGAAAGATGGAAAGAGAAGGAAAGAAAGAACCAGAAGTCTTCGGACTGAACGCGTATCCATGCGTGTCTCCCTCGCAAACCGTTTTCGAGCTTTCACTATATCGGGCCTAAAACAGCTGTCAAAGCGTTAGACACTTACGGCCCTGGTGAAGAAGGGGCCCGTCGGCTCATGTTGTTGACGTTGCAAGGGTTTCTCCGTCACTCCTCCTGTGTCGTCGTTGGCACGTCCCCTGAAACACCAGGTACTGTCGGGTACCGTCGTTTGGAAGACGACATCCCAAGAGATGTGGACGCGAATCACGCGAAGGAGAGAGAGATGAAAAACAAGTTTGGAAAGAAAGTGGCCTTTTCAGCGGCTGTAGGACTGCTCGTCCTGCTCATGGGGTGCGGCGGCGCTGGCAATGGTGATCCGGCGGCGCCTGGGGCGCCCGGGGCGCCTGGCGTCGGCTCTTATCCGACCGTGAGTTGTCCCGCCGGACAGGTGGCCGTCGCCGGTGTGTGCGGTGTCGACTTCGATACCGCTTGTTTCTACGCCTACGGCACGGTGGCGTGGAGCGGAAGTCAGAAGTACTGCTCGGTGAAGCGCCAAGCCTATCAGAATTTCTGGTATGGCTCCTCGTTGTGGAGTTTGGTGCTGACGCCTTCGAATCAGTCCTATGCCATGAATGCCGGTCTCCATGTGAAGCCGGGTGACAAGCTGTTCTTCTCCGGCAGTGGTGGCTGGGGCGGAGCGGTGACGAAGACGTCCGAATGGGGCCCCTTCTCCTTCTCGTCGACGAGCTGGGACTGCGATGCGGTTTCGCTCAGCGGTTCAAAGGGCGAGACGCAGCTTACCAACGAGGGGCAGCCTGCCGGTCTGTTTGCCGCGGTGGGAAGTGATGTCTTTTTGCTGGGCTCTTCGCAAAGCGGAAGGGTGATGGCTCAGGAAGGTGATCTTAAGATCGGATTTAACACGATCACAGGAAGCTGTTATCAGCTAAGCATTAGCAAGCTGTATGTG
>CAYOWB010000106.1:0-3965 GCA_964407515.1 uncultured Bacteriovoracaceae bacterium | reverse complement strand
TGCGAAATTCCGGGCGGCGCTACGATTCAGTGCCCCTAGTGATCCGGAGCACGATCAGATAGAGTCGAGGCATGAGCCCTCGAACCCGTAGAACGTATCGCTCGAAAGATCGTGAAGAAAAGCAAGGCCCGCGTGGGCATTCCACACGGGGCCGGGCTCGGCGAAAAGCCGAGGCTGGACGAAGTAGAGACGAGAGGGACGCGCGAAAGCCGCGTCCCTCTGTCGTTTCGGAGGGGACTTACCTCGCCTCGTTCGAGAAGAATCCGCGCGGTTTCTTCTCGAACGAGGTTTTCTGGTGTTTAGTAACCGGAAGGTCGAGGACAAGTTCGTCTCTCCACGGGAGTCCGAGCGCCTGTTTCACGGCGATCGCGTGGAGGTAGATCTCAACCGGTGGGGTGAGATTGAAGAGATCCGCGTTGTCGAACACCGGTTCCGTGAGCTGGTGGGCCGCTACGTTCCTTCGCAGAGCGGCCGTTCCGGAAAGGGCGGCTGGGTGGTTTACGAGCGAAAGCGCTCGCGCGAGCAAGTCTATCTGCCCAAGGGGGCCCCGGGCGCGCAGCCGGGTGACTGGGTCCGCGCGAAGCTCAAGTTCGAGAAAGAGGACGCCTTCGGTGTGACGGCTCAGGTCGTGGAGGTCTACGGTGAGTCCATTCCCGCCACCGCGGATCTGGCTGTCATTGCGAGTGAGTTCAATCTTGAAGAGAAGCACAGCGTGTTGGCGGAGGAAGAGGCGCTCCGCCTGAGTCCCGACATCGACATGCACGGGCGTACCGACCTTCGCGAAGTTCCTTTCATCACCATTGACGGAGAGACGGCGCGCGACTTTGACGACGCCATATACGTGGAGCGCGAGAAGTCGGGTTACATCCTCTGGGTCGGAATCGCGGACGTCAGTCACTACGTCACTGAGAATTCCGATCTGGACCTGGAAGCCCGGCGCCGGGGGACGAGCGTGTACTTTCCGGAGCGCGCTTTTCACATGTTGCCCAGGCGCCTGGCGGAGAACCTGTGTTCTTTGAAGCCGAATGTCCCCCGTTATGCCCTGGTTGCCAAGATGCATTTCGACCGGAACGGTGAGCGGAAGCACACGGAGATGCTCGAGGCGGTCATTCAAAGTCACCGTCGGGCGACCTACACGGAGATCGAGTCCGAGTGGCAGGCGAACAAGAAGAACAAAGAGTGGGCATTTCATCCGCACTTTGAGCTCTATCAGGCGCTCAGAAAGCGTCGCCGGGAGCTTGGATCGATCGATTTTGACCTGCCTGAGGCGCAGATCCTGGTGGACGAGAGCGCCGAGCCGACTCGCATCGAGCGATATGCCCGGTATGACTCTCATCGGCTGATCGAGCAGTTCATGGTGTCAGCGAATGAAGCGGTTACCGCATGGATGATGGACCGGGGTTGGCCCTTTGTTTTCCGCGTTCACGAGGAGCCGTCCATGAAGTCGCTGGAGAAATTTCAGAAGTTCCTCTCGAACTTCAATATCTCCTTTGCCCTTCCGCGAGAGGGGCTTCAGCGCGATCTGTCGGAGTTGGTCCGCCGGATGGAAGGGCACCCGGCCGAGGCGGCCCTGAATCTCATGCTTCTCAGATCCATGAGACAAGCGCTTTACACGGCAACTCACGGCATCCACTTCGGACTGGCGTCCGAGGCGTATACTCACTTCACGAGTCCGATTCGGCGGTACCCCGACCTGGTCGTTCATCGTTTGATCCGAAAGGCGCTGAAGGCCGCGCGCCGGCAGCAGACGCCTCCGGTTAAAGCTGCCCGCGAGCGCATGGAATCTGAACTGGAGGAGATTGCCGAGCTTTCCAGTTATCGCGAGCGTTTGGCTGACGAGGCAGAACGGGAGGCGAATCGCATCAAGGAAGTGCGCTTGATGGCGCATCGGCTTGGAGACGAGTTTGACGGTCGTGTTTCGGGTGTTGTCGAAAGCGGCCTCTTTGTCCGACTGGAAGATCCGTTCCTCGAAGGGTTCGTCGCCAAGGAGACGATCTCGGATGACTTCTATGAGTATGATGACGACCAGCTTGCGCTTCGCGGACAGCGCAAGAAACGCCGTTTCCGTCTCGGCGATCAGGTCCGCATCCGAGCAGTGAAAGCGGATCTGGACCTCCGGAAGATTGATTTTGCGTTGATTCTCCCGCCCTGTTAGTTTTTTAGGGAAGGGATTCACCGCTATGCGCTTGATCCGTACAGGAATGCAAATCGGTACTGCCGTGAAGAACGTGCAGCGTTTGCGTCAGATCATCGCGGTATTTACCAAGTACGGCTATGCTGACGTCGTTCAACGGATGAACCTCGGCAAGTTCCTGCCTCGCGGTCAGGAGCCGGGAGTCAAGAGCACCACGCAGGAAGGCTTCCGGCGTGCGTTTGAGGAGCTTGGCCCGGTATTCGTCAAATTCGGCCAGTTGCTTTCGACGCGTCCTGACTTGGTCCCGGAAGCTTATCTTAAAGAGTTCGTGCGACTGCAGGACAACGTCGCTCCCTTGGCGTTCGATGTCATCAAGAAGACGGTGGAGACGGAACTCGGAATGACGCTCGAGGGTGCGTTCGCGTTCTTCGATCCCACGCCGTTGGCTTCGGCGAGTATTGGCCAGGTTCACGAAGCACGTCTGCATTCGGGTGAAAAGGTCGTCGTGAAGGTGCAGCGGCCCGAGATCGAGAGGATTATCGAGACGGATATCTCGCTGCTCTCCTTCCTTGCGGGATTGCTCGACAAGTATGTTCCCGAGAGCCGGGTGTTTCAGCCGAAGGTCGTGGTGGAGGAATTCTTCCGTACCATCAGCCTGGAGCGGAACTTCATGGTGGAAGCCAACAACATCATGAAGAGCGCCCGGAATATGGAAAGCATTCCGGAAATCGTCGTGCCGAAGGTCTACAAGCGCTTCAGTACGATGCATGTCCTGACGCTCGAGAAGCTGGAGGGCATTCGCGTCAACGATCTTCAGGCGCTGGATGCCGCGGGAATCGACCGAAAGAAGGTCGCGGAGATCGGAGCCCGCGCCTTCTTCAAGTCCGTCATGCTCGATGGGCTCTTTCATGGAGACCTGCACGGAGGGAATCTCTTCGTGTTGCCCGGGAATAAAATCGGGATCATTGACTTCGGGATCATGGGGCGGTTGTCCCAGAAGGCGCGTGATCAGTTGGCAAATATGGTGGTCGCGCTGCTTACGGAGGACTTCGAGCGCCTCTGTTTTCAGTATGCCGAACTCGCGTCGGCTGGACCCGTAGCTGACTTTGACTCCTTCCAACGGGAAGTGCGCCATACGCTCGCTCCTTACTTCGGATTGACGCTTGATGAGATCAATGCCGGCCAGATTCTGATTGAAGCGACCAGAATCGCGGCCAAACACAACATCCGAGTTCCAGGCGATTGGATGATCGTTTTCAAGGCGATCGTGACGATCGAGGGAATGGGGAGGACGCTTGATCCTGAGTTCGACGTGCTGGCGACCGGGCAGGATCTGGCTAAAGAATTAGTTAAGAATCAGTATTCCGTTCAGAAGCTCACGACGGAACTATTGTGGGTCGCTAAGGATGCCGCTTCGTTGATGCAGGTTCTGCCGAGGCAGGTGCGGTGGATGCTGAGGAAGCTGAACGCCAACGATTTCGCGATTGAGGTGAAGGTTCCCGAGGTGGATCGCTTACGTCGCCAGATGGAGGCGAATGGGCGTCGTCTAAGTCTGAGTGTATTGGTCGGAGGCCTCTTCGTGGCCAGTGCGCTGTCTCTTCAGCATGCGTCAGGGCCGATGTTGCTGGGCCATCCGCTAATGGCGACGGTATTTTTCGGGCTCGGTGTGGGCTTCCTGATCCGGCTTTTGTTCTTCTAGCGGGATCTGAGTAATTGACATCCGAGCTCGTCTGTCCTATTTGTAAGGCCTCCTTTAGGTTCGGGGTGTAGCGCAGTCTGGTTAGCGCGCTTCGTTCGGGACGAAGAGGTCGCTGGTTCGAATCCAGTCACC
>CAYOWB010000105.1:9598-12190 GCA_964407515.1 uncultured Bacteriovoracaceae bacterium | reverse complement strand
TGCCGATCCGGCGCCTGTCATGCAGTCGGTGATGGGCCATCCGGCGATCGCCCAGCATTTCGATCTCGACGGCGTCATCACCGTGGTCGACCTGGTGCACGGCCTGTCGCCCGAGAGCCGCTACTACCGCTTCGAGTTCCTCGGCGACAAGCCGGTGTCCGCTCCGTTCGCCTCCGTCATGAAGACCGACCTGTACTTCCACTCCGGCAACCACACGTTCGAAGGCGAACTCGTGAAGCCGGGCCGTGACGAGCTCGACCGCAGCACCTACCCGCGCCTCGGTTACCTCGGCTACAGCGGCCGGATCCGGACCTGGCAAGAGCTCGCCATCGTCGTCGACGGCCAGTGGCTCACCGATCCGATGAACGGCACGCACAACTTCAAGATGAACCTCGGCCAAGGCGCCGGTTACTAAACCCCACAGTCCAAGCCGCTGTCGGAGCCCAAAGCTCCGGGAGCGGCCCTTCCGCCCGAGCTTTCAAGAGACGTCCAACCGATGCCTCTTGAGAGCTTGGGCGCCCCCCCACCTACCCGGCAAAATCTGCCCGGATTGCCCCAATCCCATTCCTTTGCTGTAATTGAATACGGAGGCCAGGAAATGCCCGGTATTACTCCCACGGATGGGGGCGGAAGCCAGTACTACAAAGCCCTGAGCGAACTCGAGGCAGACCTGCGCGCCGAGGCGAAAGAGTCTCGTCGTCGGCAAGAAGAACGACTCAAGGAACTTGAGCAAAGTCACGAGGCCGAACTCCGCCGTCAGAATCAGAAGCACGAAGAGACCGTAGAGAAGGTCAAGAAAACCGCGAGCGAGGAACTCACCCGCTCTCGCGAAACCGCGGACGCGGAACTCTCCCGATTCAAGAAGCAGACTTACGACCGTTACGGCCGCTACAACGGCGAAGACGCCGACACGCTCAAGCGCACCCTCGCCTCCACTCGTGCCGCATACGAAGAGAACGAGCGTCGCCACTCCAAGACTCTGGACGACCTCGAGGACAACTACCGCCATCGCGTCGACCGCCTCAACACCGAGCACAAAGATAAACTCGAAGACACCGTCAAGGCCGCGCGCGACTTCGCGAGCGAGTCGCACGCACGCGCCAACGAAGACCAGCGCGCCGCTTACCGCGCCCTCAAGGAGAAGACGGAGAACGACTTCAATCGCAACTCCCAGTCCCATCTGCAGGAACGGGATACCCAACGCAAAACCTACAAACGAGCCATGTCCGAGATGGAACGCGACTACGAGCGGAGCCTCCGGCAAAACCGCCTCGACAGTCAGACGCGTGCCGACAATCGCGAGGGCCGTCACGGCGAAGAGATGAGTCGCCTCGCGGACGAGATGCGTCGGTCCCACGAATCAGAAACGAACGAACTGCGCGAACAACTCCAGAAGCTGACCTCAGCCAAAGACCACTACATGCAGGACAAAGGCGACGGAATGACCGAAGCCGTCCGCACGTACGAATCCGAAGCGCGCATGCGCGAGAAGAACCTGCAAGAGGCCTATGAGTCCGAGATCAAGAACATCAAGAGCAAGCAGGATCTGACGGAAAAACACATGGCCAAGACGAATGCGGCCGTGGTGAACGAAAAAGAGCAGCACGTCACGAACCTCATCGCCCAGCAGAACGAACGGGCGCGCGCCGAACAGGCGGATCAGAAGCGCGTGTTCGAGTCCTCGATTGACCAGATGAAAGAGCAGCTCAAACGCGATAAGGAAGCCGCGCGCAAGGTGCTCGACACCGAGCTGAAATCCGCCGACGAACGGAAGAACGAGGCCATGACCAGTCAGGCCAAGTCCTTCCAGGAAACCCTCACCCGCAACCGCGCCGAGATGCGGGACCAAATCACCACCCTCGAGGAGGAGTTGCGCGAACGCTCTTCCGGCAAAGAACTTCAAAGCGCTGAATATCAGCACCTCGACCAACAGGCCCGTACCGCCGAGGCTCACCAGCAACGGTTCCGTGACGGCATGGACAGCCTCGCCCGCCATTACGGCGATCAGATGAAAGAAACCCGGCGCGACGCGGAAGCCGAAAAGAACAGCATCGTGCGCGACACGGTCGCCCAGCGCCACCGGGACCGTGGCGAATTCATGCAGTACATCGAGGAGACGGAGTTCCAGAAGGATCAGACCCTCAAATCCCAGAACTACAACCACGAGCGCGAGCTCGAGGACCAGAAGCGCACCTTCACCAGCATGCTGGACCGCCAGCGCCGCCAATACGAAGAACTTCTCCGCCTGCAGAAAGACGACGCGGATGCGAAGATCACCTCTTTGCGCCAGCAATACGAGTATTCCGCCCGCGTCGCCCAGCGCGACAACAACGTCCGCCAGACCGACATGATCCGCGAGTACGAGAGAAAGATGACCGAGATGAAGGCCGACTACGATGCCCTCGTCCACGAGGTCAAGTCACAGTCCGACGCCACGAACCGCGAGACTGAGCGGCGCATGAAGCAGACCATTGAGGAACAGCAGCGCAGCTACGAGCAGAAGATCGCCCAGATGGAATTCCAGTTCAACGAGCGCGAACGCCTCGCGAACCAGAATTACCAGGACGAAATCGAGAAGCTCAAGCGGACCAA
>CAYOWB010000105.1:2605-9580 GCA_964407515.1 uncultured Bacteriovoracaceae bacterium | reverse complement strand
AAGAAGGCCTAGCCGCTCAGCGTCAATCCAACTCCCCCGCCCGCTTGAGCCACCTTGTCATGCCTGCCTTTCTCAGGTAGTCCTCTTCCTTTCCTATGAGCGCTAGCGAAGAACTCACCCCGTTGATGAAGCAGTATGCCGAACTCAAGGCTCAAGCCGGCGACGCCATGCTCCTTTTCCGCATGGGCGACTTTTACGAGCTCTTCAACGACGACGCCATCACGGCTTCGCAGATTCTCGAAATCACCCTCACCTCGCGCGACAAGAACAAGGCGAACCCCGTGCCCATGGCAGGCGTTCCCCATCACAGCGCGCAGAGCTACATTCAACGTCTTCTCAAAGCGGGAAAGAAAGTCGCCATCGGCGAGCAGTTCGAAGAACCAGCCCCGGGCGGCAAGCCCGGCAAGACGCTCGTCCGCCGCGAGATCACCCGCGTCTTCACGCCCGCCGTCCAGTTCGACCAGGAAGGGTCTGAAGCGGCCTACCTCGCGACCGTTCTCCCCGCGTCCGAAACGCACTGGATACTGGCCTGCCTCGAACCTTCCACGGGCGAGACGCTGGTTTCCGATCCGTTGACGCCTGAGGCCCTCGCTCACGAACTCGGCGCAATGCCGATCCGCCACTTTCTGCGCGTGGCTCGTCAGCTTCCGGAGTCGGCGCTTCAGCAGCTCGCTCCGGCGAGCACCCTCATCGAGGAAATCCCTTCGAATTATCTTTCCGCTGAACAGGCGCAAGAGACGCTGCTCAAGCATTACGTGCTCGGCAATCTGGACGCGTTCCTGAAATCCACCGCCGCGGCCCACGCGCTCGGCATCCTTGTCACCTACGCCGTCCGAAGCCAGAAGCAGGACCGGCTCGCGCACCTGCGTCTCCCCGTCCCGCTTCATCAGCCCAAGACGATGGCGTTCGGTCCGCGGACGCCGCAACACCTGGACCTTCTGCCCGCGCCGGATGGCACGCCCAACCTCTATGACCTGATCAATCGCACGCGCTCCGCGCTCGGCGCGCGTCAGTTCCGGCGCTGGCTGCTCGAGCCGCTGAAGGACCCTGCTGAAATTCACGCACGTCAGATCGCCGTCCAGGAGCTGGCGCGGGATCGCGTTCTCGCGGAACGTCTGTCGGCGGATTTCGCCGAGCTTTACGACCTCGAGCGCATCGCGGGCCGGATCAACACGGGCCTCGCCAACCCCCGAGACACTCTGGCACTGGGCCGCTCGCTGGCCCTGCTCCCGCGTCTGGCCGCGAAGCTCGCTTCAGCGCAGTCCGTTCGTTTGCAGACCGCGCGTCAGGAACTCGTGGATGCGGAGACGGCACTCGGCTCGCTTGCCGAACGGATTCTCCGCACGCAGCGCGAGGACGCCCCTCTCGTCGCGCGCGAAGGCGGCATCTTCAACAAGGGCACCTCCGAGGAGCTCGACCGTCTCATCACGCTCACCGAAGACGGCGAACGCTGGCTGATCGAACTGGAAGCCCGCGAACGGCAGGCAACCGGCATTCCCACGCTGAAAGTCCGCTACAACCGCGTCTTCGGCTACTACATCGAAGTCACGCAGGCGAACCTCAAGAACGTTCCCGCCCATTATCAGCGCAAGCAGACCACGGTGGGTTCGGAACGCTTCTTCACGGACGAGCTGAAGAAATTCGAAGACGAGATCATCACCGCAGCCGAGCGCCGCAAAGCCCTCGAGCAGCAGCTGTTCGCGAGCCTGCTCGGAGCCGCGCGCGAACTCACCCCCGCCATCATGCAAGCCGCGCGCACGCTCGGCGAACTCGACACGCAGGCCTCCCTGGCGCGACTGGCGCTGGAGCCGGGCTGGGTGTTTCCGTCGATCGACGACTCGCTCGACCTTGAAATCGTCGGCGGCCGTCATCCGCTCGTCGACAGTACGGCGCGGGGCACGTTCGTTCCGAACGACACTTCGCTTTCTCCCGCGACTCGCCTGTCGCTGCTCATTACCGGCCCGAACATGGGCGGTAAGTCGACGGTCATGCGCCAGGTGGCGCTGATCGTGATTCTCGGCCAGATGGGTGCGCCAGTCCCGGCCGAACGCGCGCGTTGGGGAGCGGTTTCCTCGCTTCACACGCGCATCGGCGCGCACGACGCCATCTCTCGCGGACAGAGCACCTTCATGGTGGAAATGAGCGAGCTTGCGCACATCCTGCACAACGCCGACGAGCGCTCGCTGATCGTGCTCGACGAGATCGGCCGCGGCACCAGCACCTACGACGGCATGAGCGTCGCCTGGGCGGCGCTCGAGTGGATCGCCACTCAAGTCCGCGCCCGCACGTTGTTCGCCACGCATTACCACGAACTCACGCGCCTCGAAGGCGTGCTCCCCTGCGTGGCCAACGCCCACATGGCCGTGGACGGATCTCGCGGCGGAAACCTGCGTTTCTTGTACAAACTGAAGGAAGGCCCCGCGAACGAGAGCTTCGGCGTGCACGTCGCCCGGCTGGCCGGCGTTCCCGGGCCCGTGATCGAGCGCGCCTGGAAGGTGCTCGAGGAACTCGAGGCGGGTGGACGCGCGCATGCCTCCGGACAGGATACGGGCGGCTCGCAACTGTCGCTCTTCGGCGGACTCGTGGCTGCCGAGTCCAACCCCGCTCCTCGCGTCATTGAGAAAGTCGTTGAACGCGTGGAGCGCGTGATCGCACCGCATCCGATCATCGAAGAACTCGGCACGACGGATCTGAATCGCATGAGCCCGCTCGAGGCGCTCAACCTGCTCGCGAGATGGCAGGGCGAGGTCAGGCAGTAGCCGCCATCAGAACTTCACCACGTCTACGTGCTTGTCGAGGATGATCCGCTGCTTGAGCGAGACCTTCTTCCCCTTGTACTCCGTGATTTCGATCTCGCCGCCCTCGCTGTTATCGAGCTGCTTCTTGAGGATGTGATAAACGAGCGTGTAGCTCCCGCGAAACTTCGTCTGCTCCCCACGCGGAGAAGTGAGGATCCCCTCCTGCGCCACGATGCCGACTTCGACCTCCTGTGTATCGAAGTGAAACGCCTTCTCGACCTTCACGGTCAGGATCGCGGATTCCACGTCACGCAGATTCCGCACCTTGAAGTCACCATGAATGATCTGATCAGCGCCCGCTGTCAGACTTCCCTGCAGGTCGCAGCCGTCCTTGAAGGTGAACGATTTCTGCATCGATTTCTTCTTCAGGAAGAAGTCAATCAGGTCCTGATCCGTCCAGCGCGTACAGCCATTGACCTTGAAGCTCATGTCGCCCGAGTTCTTCGTCACCGGGAGCAACGTGCTGACGAGACCACCGAACGCGGCCGCCGCTTCGGGAGGCGCGCCTCCTAGCGTCGCGCCACTGTTTCCTCCCGTGGCGGTCGCACCCACGGGCCGCGCTACCGGAGCGGCCGGAGTGACAGTCGCGGCGGAAGTCGCCGTGCGCGAAGGGCCGCTCGCCGGGGCAGGCCGCGTATCCGCCTTCGAAGGGCCAGGAAACTCCAAAACCGGAGGAATGGCCTCACCTTCCAGCTCTTCGGCGGAAGCCGGCGCGGCACCCGCGATCAAAAGCGCAACCCCTGCTGGAATCATCCAATAATGTCGCCTCATCCATTTAGAATAGGTCCGAAACTGTCAAAAAACCACCCATGGCCGCGCGACGGGACGTCGCCGTACAAGCCCCTTGCTCCGGGCACTTGCTCCGGGCGCTCCCATCCCTTACCCTGGAAGGAAGGGTGTATTGAAGTTAAGCCAGGAAGGCGCGCCATGACTCTACCCAAGACCCAGTCCATCCCGCGGTCACGCGGCACCGTCCTTCACGCTTCTAAACGCCGATCGCGCCGAAGGGCTTCCCCGTTTGTCACCCTGTGCCTGTTATGTCTGCCCTGCCTGTTCCTCACGCCACTCAGCGCCTCCGCCGCCTTTCGCGTCGTCATCGACCCCGGCCACGGCGGCTCCGATCTTGGCACCACGTTCGATAACGGCACCATTCAGATCGCCGAGAAAGACGTCACGCTCGCCCTCGCGCAGGAGACCGCTCGCGAACTCAGAGCCAAAGGCATCGAAGCCATCCTCACACGCACCAAGGACCAGGAGCTTCCACTCCCCGCACGCACGGCCATGGCGAACAAACTCAAAGCCGACGTCTTCATCTCCATTCACATGAACTCCACGGCCGTGGCCGGAGCGACGATCGTCGAGGGTGTCGAGACTTTCATTCTCAACAACACCACTGACGCCTCCTCCCGCCGTCTCGCCCAGCTCGAAAACGCCGTGCTCGGCGGAGTCAAAGGGCAGAATCCGGTGGAAAACGACGTCGCCCTCATTCTGAAGGATCTGCGACTCGACGCGAACCTCTCGGAGAGCAAGCGCCTGGCCTGCTCCATTCAAGAGCAGCTCTCCACGAACAAACGGAACCGCGGCGTGAAGCAGGCCCTGTTCTACGTTCTGCTCGGCGCCGACATGCCGAGCGTGCTCGTCGAAGCCGGCTTCCTCAACAGCGCGCGAGATCGCGAGTTGGTCCTTTCTCCCACCGGACAGAAGAAGATCGCCAAGGCCATCACGCAGGCGATGTTGCGTTTCAGCCGCGAAAAGAACACGCCTAAAGCCACTGTAGTGCTGAGCAGGTGTCAAATCCATTAACAGCCCCATGCTGCGGGACTGCACACCCCTGGCCCTGCGATCACTGCGATTTCCAGTATTTACAGGTCACCCCCGACACAGGTCATCTCTGACTCACCTGGCACCCCCCTTGCTTTAGTTAGCTACTGAGAGAGTTGCTCAAGCGGCGGCAGCAGAGCAGTAGAAGCGGAAACGCCGTCGAATGTGCGGAAACCTAGTTGGAGGAGTTATGAGTCGCAAATGGATTAAAAAGGCTGCATTCATCGCAGCCGTAAGCGCTACGGCACTCTTAAGCGGGTGCGGTGGCAGTGGTGGTCAGAACGGCGTAGGGAACATTCCCGGCGGCGTAGGCGCCTATCCGAGCGGCGGTTGTATCCCGCTCGAAGCGCCGATTCCTTTTACCTTTACGGGTGCACGCTACACCAGCATGCATAAGTTGATTGCAGGCGCAGTACCTGGCGTTCCTGCGGGTCAGCTGATCATCGGCGGAGCAACCACTCAAGGCGGAAATCTTCAGACGCCGGGCGGCCGTGAAGCGATGATCACCATCAATATGGCTGCGCCCCCGGCCGACGGGACCTTCCAGGATTACGCAGTGAATGGCAGCGGCACGATGTTTCTCCGCTCCGACGTCATCGCGGGAATCCGCATGAAGTTCGGCGGCATGACCGGTTACACCCAGCCGGGCGCATATCCCTACCCGACGGGCTATCCGCAGACTGGATACCCGCAAACTGGATATTACCCGCAGCAACCGACGCAGAATGTCTGCGTGAGCGGCGCCGCGTTCATCCTCAATGTGACGAACCAAGGCGTTCTCATCGGCGGAAGCGGAAATGCGATGCAGGACGTGTTCCTTTACATCAACGGTTCGAGTCAGGGCGTGACCCTGACGATCTGATCCTCTCCCGTGCGGATGCAGTTGGATCGCGACTGTTCAAGCTGAAGTGAAAGTGGAAGCTGGGGCAAGTAGAATGAAGTGAAGATGTGGCCCGCATCACGAAGAGTACAAGCTGTAGCAGAAACGTCCGTAGCACGTAAAAAGCATCCGCAAAGGTTTCAGGGCCGGAGGCCGCGACTCCTCCGGCCCGCACAAAATCAGGGGCCGATCTAACGATCTTCCCCCGTGATGACAAAGGGACGGCACAGTCCTCCCTTTCTCTCAAGGGACCATCGCACCGTGCGCTGGTCCCTTTTTTTTAAGAACGAACGGAGGCAGTCATGAAGAGTAAATGGGCGCAGTCCAGAATCGGTTTTATGATCACCTTTGCCGCCGTCGGCCTACTGGCGGTCTCAAAGGCTGAACCTGTTGAAGCGCCCTCGGCCCCTCTTACTCCATCGGCCAGCTGCCTCCCGCTGGACGGCCCCATCCCCTTCACCTTCACTGGCGCGCGATTCACGAGCATGCACAAGCTGATTGCTGGAACGATTCCAGGCAGGCCCTCCGGTCAACTCGTGGTAGGCGGCGCGGTTACCGAGCGCGGAAACCTCCAAACACCCTCCGGACGCGAAGCCATGATCGTCATCAACGCAGACCTGCCCAAGGCTGATGGAGGCTTCGTGGACCATGCGGTGAGCGGAACCGGTACGATGTATCTCCGCTCTGACGTCATCTCGGCGATTCGGATGAAGTACAGCGACCCGAGAGCTTTCCCTTTCCCTTCTGCACCGTCCCCCGCGACTCGACCCTCTTCGGACCTTTGCGTGAGTGGTGCAGGGCTGATCTTGAACGTCACTAGCCAGGACCTGCTCCTGGGTGGAAGCGGAAATGCGATGCAGGACGTGTTCTTGTACCTGAACGGTTCGAGCGAGAGCGTGACTTTAGCGATCTGAGCTTCCCCGTACGGGTACAGCCGAATAGCGACCGCTCGACCGGCCGCAAGCGCCGCCGAGCAGACCGTAACACGGGCCGCATCCGGTCGCCGCCCCTCTGTGACCCACATTTTCGAACGCCACGTTCAGTTTCTGGGTGCACAGCCCCTCTGTGACCCACATTTTCGAACACCGTGTTCAGTTTCTGAGGTCACAGCCCCTCTGTGACCCGCATTTTCGAACGCCACTTTCAGTTTTTGGAGTCACAGCTTCGCTGTACCCGGCATTTCTGAACACCAGCCTCAAACCTCAGCACCGCCGCTCAACCCACCGGAACGTGAGCCCGCACTCCGCGCGCCGACACCACTAGCGGTCCCCAGCACCGGACCGCGCAAAGCCCTCACCTATTCCCGACCACGCGACTCAGTCCCGGCTCCATATGGGACGTGAAAGAAGCGATCCGCTCCGACATCGCGCCCCGCGCTCCCGAGAAAGCCAAGCAGCTTCGCGACGCCCTAAACTCCTGGGAAGGCAGCCCCGAGACGCCCGAACGAGCACTGGTTCTCCATGTCATTCGGAGCCT
>CAYOWB010000105.1:0-2472 GCA_964407515.1 uncultured Bacteriovoracaceae bacterium | reverse complement strand
TGGCCGTCACCCCCGCGAACGACCTCGTCGACTTCTGTGAGTTGGTCACCGGCAAGGAACTCTGCGCGCCAAACGGCAAGACCCTTTCCGTCGCGGATCGCGTGATGTCAGCCTTCGGCCTCTTCATCGGCACCGGCCAGTACTGGCGGAAGTTAGGAGAATTCGTGGGCGGACCGGCGGGCGAAGCGGCGCTCGGAATGGCCCGGATCTCCGAGTCGCTGTCGGAGGCGGCACGAAAGACAGCAGACAGCGTACTGAGCGCCCTTCCGAAAGCGTCTCGTACACAGAGGGACTTCCTCTTCAAGAAGCTTGCGAGCATCAAAGCGTTCAACTCTTACCGCGAGAGTAAGAATCTCCCGATCCGCCCGTACAACGCTGGCGAAATACTTGAACTCATCAAGAGGTATGGAGACCTGGAAGCGAAGATGAAGTCCGTCAGAACCGTCTCCTTCAGAAATAAGCCCGTCACGATGTGGCGAGGAAAGCGAAAAGCGAGCCTGGGAAACAGCGACGGCAAAGTCGACCTCTTCGAACGCAACAAGTGGACCCGGGAGGGCGAGAACCGGTATACGCTCGGAGGCAAGGACGGCGATGACGGCGTCTATGCGGTCATCGGGGACTCCGAGGGTGAGGTGCGAGAGACCATTGAGATGGAGATGCGGATTAGAAAAGAAAATGGCAAGCTAGCCGCTGGGGAGGAATATTTGATTCAGGCACGAAACTTCACCGGAGATCGCGTATTGGACCTAACGGATCCTGAGACACTCACTCACCTCGGGATCATGGACGCTGATCTACTAACAAGAAGGCTTGACCGCGACATGTCGGCATACGACTTACCGCAGGCCATTGGGAATCTGGCCATTTTGAATGGATTTGACGCGATTAAATACCCCTCTGCTCAAAAAGACAGAGGCGTTTGCATTGTCCTGCTCAAATAGGGAAACTCCATGCATCCTTCACTCGAAAGCATTCTAAATAGCATTGAAGAACAAGACGCAGAAAAGAGGCGGGCTATGGTCTCATGGGCGATCACCAAAGCTGCACGAGAGGCAAGAACCGACCAGAGAGTGCGAAGTATTGTGGACGCTGACACGAACGTGAGCCAGTGGATCGGCGCGCCAGATCTAGCCTGGACCCCCGAATTCACAGATCTCATCGAGGAATACCACCGGCTGCTACGCAATTTTATCGTCTCGAACTCCGAAGACCTCCTCTCAAGCGAGGCTTACGCCAGGCTCCGAGACAAGTTCCTCGCCCAACGCGCCAAGTTCGAAGCCGATCCCCGCTACAAAGACCTCTTCGGTCAGATGGGGCACTAACTCGGCGCCGTCTGCGCACCTCCACCGATTGACCGGCCCGCAGGCGGCGGCGACAACGGTGTATACTCCGTTGTCGGCGACTCTCTTGAGAGCGTCAAGGAGACGATCATGAAAGAGATGAGGAATCCCTCAGAGGCAGTGGAATTCGCATCGAAGCAGTTTTCCGGAGATCGAGTACTGGACCTCACTGATCCGGGCGTGTTGAAGCATTTGGGGATAAATGACCTAAGCTCAATTAACTCCAGACTCGAGAGACTTGCCTCGGCATATGACATCCCTCAAGCTATTGGTAACATTGCCGCGCAGATGGGGTTCGACGCCATTCTTTATGAGTCAGCCCGGCATCCCGGCTCGACCTGTATCGTGACTCTTAAGGCGATCTAGCATGCGAACTGAAGATATCATCGAATCAATACTTCGCGCTCTCTCATTACCTGATCCGACGAAACGGAGGGCCGAGGTCGGGGAAGTACTCCGGGTTGCTGAGGTCGACTTCTACCGTAATTTCAAAATGAAGAATCATGAGGACGACTTCCCGAGAAAGCTTAGGGAAATGATCGATCTTGAACAGGAGGTGATCGACTGGATTGGCGCACCCACTCTGGCCTGGCCCCGAGAAGCCCTTCCACTCTTCGACGAATACCACCAACTCCTCAAAGACTTCATCCTCTCAGACAACGACGACCTTCACGCCACCGAGGGATACAAGAAGCTCAAAGAGAAATGGCTCGCCCAACGTGCCAAGTTCGAAGCCGATCCCCGCTACAAAGACCTCTTCGGTCAGATGGGGCACTAACTCGGCGCCGTCTACGTACCTCCACCGCTCGGCCGGGCCGCAGGCGGCGGCGAGCAGATCGCAACTCAGGGTGCATCGGGGGCGCCGCCCAGCTGTAACCCGCGTTTTTGAACGCCACGTTCAGTTTTTGGGGTCACAGCCCCTCTGTGACCCACATTTTCGAACACCGTGTTCAGTTTTTGGGGTCACAGCTTCGCTGCACCGGGCATTTCTGAACACCAGCCTCAAATCTCAGTACCGCCACTCAACTCATTCTCAGCACCGCCGCTCACCCCATTCTCGGTACCGCCACACAGACCATCGGGCCGTGAGCCCGCACTCCCCGCACTGACGCCACTGCCGCCCCAGCACCGG
>CAYOWB010000104.1:1465-12223 GCA_964407515.1 uncultured Bacteriovoracaceae bacterium | reverse complement strand
CATTCCCTCCGACCAGACATAAGAGCCCGTGGTCACTTGGCCTTCGGTCATCTTTTGCTGAATTTCGGCCAGCGAGAACGGACCTTCGTGATGGTCGCCCAGATAAACGAACCACTTCTTTTCGTGAAAACCATCCATAGTGTTTTTCCCGTTTCACATGAAAGTGTATGGGAAAAAAATGCCCAGATCAATCAGGGCTGCGCAGGTTTATGCGGCGTCGGTACGGCTGGCGACCTGCTTGAAGAGTTTCGCCTGATCCACCAGCACGACACCGGACTCTTTGGCGCAAGCCTCAAGCTTCGCGGTTACCTGCATGAGGTCTCCCTGGGCGTGATGGACCAGGTCCGCATCCGTCGCCCAGGGCTCTAAACGCACTTCCAGGCTTTCCAGCAGCTTCGCGCCGTTCTGGGTTTGGGTCCTGATCTGCCGGATCATCCGATAGACTTCCTCAGCGCGAGCGGCGATAGCCTGCCCTGCCGGCCCAAGCCCCTGTCCGGTAATCATCAGATTCAGCACGGCAGCCTCGGCCTGCTCCACCGTCTTTCCGGTGTTCCGGAACATCGCCTTTCCATCGCGTAACTCATTGATGCCGGAATGCAAGCCGGCTCGAAGCGAGCGGATCAGTTCGGAGGACTGCCCCATCGTTCCCGAGAGTTTTCGCGCTTCCTGAAGCAAATCACGAATGACTGTTCCCTGTCTGACCACGAGAGCCTTCGCCTCGTGTCTCCAGCGTTCCAGCTCCAGATCAATCCGAGGAGAGATCGGCTCTTGAGGAACTTCAGGGGTCATCTCGGCTTCAGGGATTACCTCGGCTTCTGACTTTTTCCGCGCCTGCCAACCGAAGAACACCAAGGCAGTCATCGTCAAAAAAACGACACCCAGCCAAAGATCCGCGGCGACACGGCTCGACATTCCGAGAAACCGGGGTTTCCCGAGATTCAAAGAGACCCGGATGCCCGTTCCCGTTTCAGGAAACAGCACGCGAGTGTACTCGAACACGCCGATCCCGGCACGGTATTCATATCGCTCAGTGGCCGCGCCCGGGGCACTCCCCGCACGCGTCACCTGCATCACTCGCGATCCGGCGCTTTGCGTAAGCGCTTCCGCGGCGCGCCCTACCGGATCACGCTCCGCACGGTTCTTGGCCGCCAGAGCAAGCCCTTCGGCTTGATCCGCCACCTGTCTGGCCCACCGCAATCCGAAGCTGCTGTCCCGCATCGACAGGCGCTTGGCGTCGACCAGATAGACTCCCACCGTCAATCCCGTGGCGATGAAAGCACTGATAGCGATACGCACAACACGATTCACACGCATCCGACTGACTTATCGACACTCGAGCACAGAAAATTAGCGCAACGTACTGTACCAAAAAGCAAAAGTATTGAGCAATTTCCGATCCGGCCGGTTCATGATTTGCTATTGGGAGGCAGGCGGAGAATCCAATGGAATACATTCTCGCAATAGACCAGGGCACGACGGGAACAACCGCCCTTCTGGTCGATCGTGAACTGAGCCGCATCGCGGAAGCCTCAGTTGATTTCGAGCAACACTTCCCACAGCCAGGGTGGGTCGAACACGACCTCGAGGAGATCTGGACAACTGTTCTGCAAACCATTCGCGAAGTCATCAAGCACGCCGACCCGAGAAAGATTGCCGCGATCGGAATCACGAACCAGCGTGAGACGGTCTGTTTCTGGAACAGAACCACGGGCGAACCGGTTGCTCGGGCTATTGTCTGGCAAGACCGCCGGACAGCGAAGCAGTGCGAGGAACTCAAGAGCCGTGGCCTCGAGCCGTTCTTCCAGGAGAACACCGGCCTGGTGCTCGATCCGTACTTCTCCGGCACCAAAGTCGCCTGGGCGCTTAAGAACTGGGACGCAGTTCGCTCGGCCCACCGCCGCGGTGAACTAGCGGTCGGAACCATCGACAGCTACTTGATCTCACGCTTGTCAGGAGCATCCGTTCACGTCACTGAACCTAGCAACGCTTCCCGGACGTTGTGCTTTCACCTGACTCGTCACGAGTGGACACAAGACCTCTGCAAGACATTAGACGTCCCCATCGATATCTGGCCGGAGATTAGACCGTCCATCGGCGTGTTCGCCCTGACCAGCAACGTGCCGGGAATCCCGGATGGCATTCCTATTACGGGAGTCCTTGGCGACCAGCAATCGGCGCTCCTCGGACAAGCCTGCGTCCGCGAAGGGTCAGCCAAGTGCACCTTCGGCACGGGCGCTTTCATGCTCGTGAATACCGGACGTAAACCGGCATTCAGCCGGCACCGGCTCATCTCAACGGTTGCCTGGGCCCTGGATGACGATCAATACACCTACGCACTGGAAGGCAGCGCTTTCATCGCAGGAGCGGCAGTACAGTGGTTCCGTGACGGCCTCAAACTGATTCAAGACTCGGCGGAAATCGAGTCCCTGGCCGCGTCCGTTCCTAACTCGGACGGCGTGGTATTCGTTCCCGCACTCACGGGCCTGGGCGCCCCGTACTGGAATCCCAACGCCACGGGCATGTTCATGGGAATCACGCGAGGAACTACTCACGCTCACATGGCCCGTGCGCTCCTTGAGGGGATCGCCTATCAGAACGCCGACATACTCGAAGCGATGACGAAGGACATCGGCAAGTCAATGCAGGTGCTCAATGTCGATGGCGGCGCATCGGCGAACAACCTGCTCATGCAATTTCAGTCGGACATCCTCGGCGTGAAGCTGCGACGATCCGGATACCTGGAAACCACAAGCCTCGGTGCGGTCTTCGCGGCCGGCCTCGGTGCGGGAATCTGGACGGACCTTTCCGACATCGAACGCACCTGGAAAGAAGAGCGCGCCTTCGTACCTTCAATCGAGGAAAGCGAGCGGGCGCGTCTACTTGGGCATTGGCATCACGCCGTCAGACGCGTTTTGTCCTAGGTGCTGGTCGTCTCCCTGTTTTGACAGGAATACTGCGTTTTCATCTTCATCAATCATGGATTAACATGATCGAGAGACTAGTTGAAAAGAGGTTTCACGTGAGCAAACATGATGATCCTTGGCGGCGTCTGCGCGATAAAGAGGACGATGAAGAAGACGGCGGTCTAACGTCCCGCCATGGAGTCGCGCAGACACCTAAAGACTCGAGCAACGAGAAACTGGTTGAGCTCATCCAACGGGCCGAGCCCATGATCGAGCAGCTCAACAATTTGTACAATATGTACTTCGCTGGTGCGGAGAAGCGACCACCGATCGAACGACGCAGCCAACTCGACCAGCTGATGGCGACTTTGCAGCTGATGTCAAAGCCGACACCCGCGCTTCAGTTCAGATTCTCAACGCTCCAATCCCAGTACATCACGCATCGGGATCGCTGGGAGAAGCTCCTGAAGCAGCACGAGAAGTCCGGCCGTCGCCACGGCTGATCAGCCGTTCAGCATCGTCAGCAAATCGTTTTCACTCAGCACCTGAACACCGAGCTCCGTGGCCTTATCCAGCTTGCTGCCGGCCGCCTCCCCGGCGACTACGAAATCCGTCTTCTTTGAAACACTGGAAGAAACCCGTCCGCCGTGTTCCTCAATCATGCGAGTGGCATCCGAACGAGAGAGCGTCGGCAACGTGCCGGTGAGAACGACCGTCTTTCCAGCCAGCTTCCCTTTCCCCGCCCCACGGGAGGGCGCCTTAGGTGCGACGTACTTCTCCAAGGCCCGAACGGCCTGCCGGTTTTCCTCTGAAGAGAAGTACTCACAAAGGCTACGGGCGACCTCGGGGCCGATCTCGTGGATCTGTTCAAAGTCTTCCTGTGTTGCCTGGAACATCGGCTCCAAGGACCCGAAGTGGTTTGCAAGAATCTTGGCAGTTCGCTCTCCGACGTGGCGGATTCCAAGGCCGAAGATCAGGCGATACAGTTCGGGCGTCCTTGCACCCTGAATAGAATCGACAATCTTCCCGCTCGACTTGTCCGCGAAACGCTCCAACCCGAGGAAATCGTCCTTGGTCAGCCGGAACACGTCGGCATAATCCTTCACCAGTCCGGCATCCACGAGCTGCTCCACCATCTTCTCGCCCATGCCGTCGATATTCAGAGCATCCTTCATCACGAAGTGACGAATGCGCTCCTTCAGCTGCGCCACGCAGTTCTTGCTGACGCAGCGGACGACCGCCTCGCCTTCCCTCCGTTCCACGCGGCTTCCACACACAGGGCAATGGTCCGGGAGACGGAACTTCTTCTCCTCACCAGTACGCAGATGATCGACGACCTTAACGACTTCAGGGATCACGTCGCCCGCGCGCTGAATCAGAACACGGTCCCCGATGCGAATATCCTTTCGATCGATCTCATCCTGATTGTGCAAGGTCGCGCGTCGGACAGTCGCCCCGCCCAGGCGCACTGGAGCCACCATCGCGACCGGAGTCAACGCTCCAGTACGACCGACCTGGACGATGATGTCCTCGATCACGGTCGTCTCCTGCCGAGGCGGATACTTGAACGCAAGCATGCCGCGCGGACTGCGCGAGACATAACCCGCGCGATCAATCTGTTCTATCCGGTTCAACTTCACGACGACGCCGTCGATTTCAAACGGCAACTCATCCCGGATGGACTCGATCTTCCGGTAGAAATCCATCACGGCCTTCGGACCGTGGCAGACCTGGTGCCACTTGCCGACACGGAAGCCCCACTTGCGCAGAGTTTCCTCGTACTCGGACATGCATTCGAAGCGCATCCCTTCGACATGCCCCATCCCGTAGAAAAAAGCAGACAAAGGCCTCGAAGCCGTAACCGTGGGATCCAGCTGACGAAGCGAACCGGCCGCGGCGTTGCGAGGATTCGCGAAGAGTTTTTCTCCCTTCTCCTGCTGCTGCTCATTGAGCTTCTCGAAATCCTCATTCGGAAGCACGACTTCACCACGGACCTCGATCAAGCGTGGCGGGTGCTCTGTTCTCAACGACAACGGAATCGAACGGATCGTCAGGATGTTCTGCGTGACGTCCTCGCCCGTCTCGCCGTCGCCTCGGGTAGCGGCGGAGACCAGCTTTCCGTCTTCGTAGGTTAGATTGATCGACAGTCCATCGAACTTGAGCTCGACAAAATACTCCAGGTCACTGCCTTCCGGCACATCCAGGAAACGGTGAACACGTGCATCGAAATCCAGGAGCTCACTCTCGGTGAAGCCGTTCGCCAACGACAACATCGGAACACGGTGTTTGAGCTTATTGAACTTGTCGAGCGCACGGCCACCGACTCGCAGCGTGGGCGAATCGGGCCGACGAAGGTCCGGGTGCAGTTCCTCGAGATTCTGAAGCTCACGATAGAGGGCGTCGTAGTCCGCATCCGAGATCTCGGGGGCATCCAAGACGTAATAGCGGTAGTCGTGATGATGAATCAGGTCGGTCAGCTCATGAATGCGCGTCTGCGCTTGGGTATGGGACGATTTCACGGACATGCCGGTCTTTGTCGCATACCCCCGAACCGCCGTCCAGAGGTTCAGAAGAAGTAGACAAGGGTCGGGCCGAAAGTAACTACCCGATGCGTCAGTGTCGCGCTAGCGGCTGAGTCAGCCCCCTGGGCGAGAATGTCGAATCCCACCTTCAGCATCATCCTCTGGTTGGGGCGATAGTAGCCCCCGGCCGCGAAGGCGATGGACGAAGCACCGCTCAACGCTCCAAGCGTGAAGTCCGATTCAGAGGCGGAGGTCAATAGACCGAAATCCAGCGAGATCATGGCACCGTAACCCCCCCGCACAGGCAGGTCGCCGCCGATACCAATCAAGAAACCTTTGAATGAACTGCTTCCCAGTCGCTCGGCATCGTTTCTGGGCAAGCTGTAAGAGGTCGCCTGGTAACCCGCCCTGGCCCACGCCTTCGGGCCAGTCAGCTGATCGGATACGAAGTAGGTGTATCCGAAGTCACCGCGGAACTGAAAGATACTGGCGCTCACACTGCCAGCCGCTGATGATTCTCCAGTCGTCAAGTCGCTCTGTGAGTAGCCGCCCGCGAATCCATACCCTACCGAAGCCTCAACGAAGAACTCCCGATTCAACCAGAGCTGTCCTTCCGCACGAGTCCCCATAAACAGGCCAGAACCCGACTTGCCGGCAGTGGCACTCAAGGAGCTGTATTGCCGGCTGAAGCTGCCCACCCAAAGCGCTGCCGAGCCCCAACCGAAACGTGGAGGCTCGTCCAGTCTTCTTTCTGCCTCCTGTTGAGGCGAAGTAGCCGCGACCTTGGGCTCGGGTCGAGGAATGATCTCAACGACCTTCTGAAAACGGCCCAACTGACGACCCTCTTCCTCTTCAACGACCTTACAGAAGGCAATCCCTTCTTCAACGGTCTCGACTTCCACCCGTCCCGTCCGGGCCATCCGCCAATCGACGACAGTCCGGAGCAGAGGATGACGCTTCACTTCGTCCAGGGTCGCGACGACAAGAACATCGCCCTTTCTGAGTCCGGCCGTCGCACCGATATTCACGGTCACGGAGCCACCATCCCGTCCGGTGACATGCCCGAAAAAGGGCACCTTGCGGATCATCCGGAGAATTCCGTTTTTCAGCGACTCTTCGATGCCCTTGAGATCATCAAGCTGAAAAGACTCCGTAGCCATCAGGTCCATCCGAGGGGAATGGAGCCAATCCATCACGAACCGGTAACGCTGGCCTTCCTTGTAAATACGAGTCCGGACCAAGCTTTCCGAACGAGTCGCACGGGCTACTTCTCCAAGAATCTCGTGGTCCGCAAGGAGCTTCTCATACGAAATCTTGCTGCGCTCGAGGACCGCATCGGCGTTGGTCAGATCCTGGAGAACAAATCGGCTCTGCCTCGCGAAGAAGTCACGATAAGCGTCGGCGACATAGCCGGAGAACAAGCCATCTACGTTATCCCAGGACTTCAAGAAACCGACGGTATGCAGGGAATACTGCCGATCGAGCTCAGGACTAGCATACGCGGGCACGGCGCTGCCGACGCCACTCAAGGCAGCAAGCGAAAGAGAAAGAAGCAAAACTCTAGTGATCCAACCGTTGACTGGAAGTCTGTTCTTCATAAAGAGCCACGAGCATCTTCAATTCCGCGATTTCCTCGTGTGCCTCACGTAGTTCGCGCTCCAGCTTTTTCATGCGCATCTGAAGATCGTGGGAATCTCGGGTGTTTAGGGAGTCTCGGAAAACCGGCGTGTCCTGAGCAGCCTTCACGGGGCTCTCCGCCGGCACGGAGTCCAAGAGCAGGTAACGGCCGTTCTCCGTCTTGAACTGCACCTTGTTTGCCTTGATATAGCGGCGCAACGTGGAAAGACTGACGCCATTCTTGATGGCGTAGTCCATGAGGGGAATCCAACTCCCTTGTGCGCTCTGCTCGGGCATCATCTTTCAATTGTATTTCCACGGGGTTCAAATTCAAGTCCCGTCCGAGTCGGCGTTCATTTTGCGAAACATAACGCAGAGCGCACTTTCCCCCTATTGAACTCACCCCATGTCTCTGGCAAGATCGACCGCCTGGAGAATATTACACCATGAAAAAATATCAGTGCGTGGTTTGCGGTTACGTTTACGATCCCGCCAAAGGTGACCCGGATAGCGGAATTAAGCCGGGAACGCCCTTTGAGCAGATTCCGGACGATTGGGTTTGTCCCGAATGCGGCGTCGGCAAAGACCAGTTTGAGCCGATGGAATAAGCGGACAGCTGCCTGAAAAGGAAAAGGGGACGGACTTCGGTCCGCCCCCTTTTCTTATGTTGTCGTCACCCTCAGGAGGTGCCGACTTCTTTTTCGACCAGACCTTCAATCGCTGAGCAGAGATTCAGACCTTGCTGGAGTAAGCCGGCCGTCTTTGCCCGGATCTTCTCCACGTACTCGCTGTCCTTCAATCCCGACAAGTTGATGAGCACGTTGTAACGCGCTCCCTGGATCGCAGTCCGCAAACACATGGCGCCCACCCCGGCATCCGTGATCGAGTTTTTGTTCCCATGCTGAGCGACGAACATCCCGTGCTGAAGAGCCTCCACTGCAAGCTCCATAACCTGCACCGGCACTTCACAAGCACCCTGGGTCGCCTGTTGGATCGCCTCGGCACGTGCCGAGCGCTCCGCGTCTGTCCCCTTCGGGAGCCGGAAGGCTCCCATTACCTGCTCAAAAGCCTCGGCATCGCTATCCACCAGCGTCTCGAACTTCGAGCGCAGAGGAGCAAGCGCCGCCTTCGCCGCGACCATCTTCTCGCTGAACTCCTCATAGCCCTTCTTGCCGATGGTCAAACCCGCGACCATCTCCAGGAGCCCAGTGCCCATAGCGCCCGAGTGAGCCGAAGCTGATCCCCCGCCCGGAGTCGCCGTCGGCGCTGCCAACTCGTCCACGAAACTCGCCTTCCCGGGAGCCTTGGCCAGGTGACTTTCAAGAATCTGCTCGTTCTTGAACGAGTCCATCTGCATGTACCAGACGGCCGTATCGATCAATGCCTGCTGCGGAACGAGACCGATGATCTCGCTTTCCTTTACACCGACCCCATAACGCTCGGCTTCCCGCTTCACGAACTCGAACGCCCGATAGAGCGGGGTTCCCGTGTAGTTCGTCATGTTGATCGAGACCTGAGCGCAGTTCTTTTCTTTAATCTCGAAGCCCATGGCCTTCGCATAGCGGAAGCCACCATCGCGGAACCGAAGGGCCTTGGCGATCTTCTTCGCGATCTCAACGTCATTCGTATTCAAGTTCACATTGTAGGCGATCAGCGGAAAGCGGGCTCCAAACACGGTCGCTCCGGCAGTCGGATGCACTTCACTCGGCCCGAAATCAGGCTTACGGTTCGGGTCGGTCTTGATGGCTTCACGCAGACCTTCAAACTCGCCTTTGCGAATGTTCGCGAGGTCCACGCGCTCGGGTCGCTGAGCCGCCATCTCATAAAGGTAAGTCGGAATCTTCAGCTCATCCGCAACCCGTTTCGCCAGGCGCTTCGCCAGATCGACGCATTCTTCATTGCTCACGCCGGCAATCGGAATGAAGGGGCACACGTCCGTTGCTCCCATGCGCGGATGCTCGCCCTGATGCTTAGTCAGGTCGATGAGTTCAGCTGCCTTCGCGGTTCCTCGGTAGGCCCCCTCAAGGACCGCCTCCGGCTCGCCGACGAACGTCACGACGGCGCGATTGTGAGCCGCATCCATTTCCTTATCGAGAAGCGTGATTCCACCCGCGCTCTTGATGGCTGCGACGATCGCATCAACCACTTCCGGCCTGCGGCCTTCGCTAAAATTCGGAACACATTCGACGATCTTGCTCATGGAATTCCCCTCCAGTTGTCACGCTTCGTTAACCGCAGCGATGCTAACACCATAGACTTGGGTGTCAACCACGCCGGAGCGCACCAGGTAATGCATCGCGTTCTTCTCATTCCCTGCATTTTCGCCGAAGGATTTTTTGACTTCCCTCAACGCTTCGGTATGTTTTGCGGATGAAGCAACTCCAAAACCTGAAATTCCTAGTTCTGGCTCTGGTTGCGGCTTTCGCGGCATCTTCCTCCGCTCAAGCCGAATACAAGGTCCCATTCGTTCTCGACTCCCTGATGGACTACCATCCGGGCTGGATCACGCGCACGCTGACCAGTCACGACCAGTGGGGCGGCAACGCCGATGGCGCCGGCAACGGGATCGCCGACGAACAAGGTTACCGCGTTCTCTTCCACGACAAGGGTGAAGGCCGCATTCAGCGCATCTGGATGACGGTCGGAAACGAAAACCTTAACTCCTGGTGGAAAGAGCTTTGGATCGAGGTGGACGGACGCACCGTATTCAAGGGCCGCCCTATCGACTTCTTCGAAGGACGAGCGAAGTGGAAGTCACCGCTTGTCATGGCGTTCAAGGAAGCGTCCGGCGCGTATCTCAGCTACGTTCCGTTCTCCTACAGCCGCGAAGCGAAGATCCGCTTCCTCGGAAATCCGAACTATTTTCAGGTCACGTATCGCGAAGGCCCTGGAGCCGGCGGTGGCCCCACCGATGAGGAGCTTCAAGAGTTCCTGACGGATAACTGGGTTCAGCGCGCGGTCCGCCCGAACCAGTCGATCGTCGTTCAGCCCAAGGGCCCGAACGCCGTGATCGTGGAAGGCCCGACAACCGTCGCGCAGTTCGCAGTCTACGCCACCCCGGAACAGATCAAGCACCTTCGTGTCAAAGTTGAAGATCAGAAGTCCGTTCCAGCGGCATTCTTCTTCGGAATGGCGAGCAGCAAGCCCGAAGTGAAGTACGGGCTCAACCACAGCACCAGCGTGATTCACCACGTCGATCCGGACAAGAACCTCTACATCACGAGACTACCGATCCCGGTCGCGCAGGGAAAGAAACTGGCGTTCGTTTCCTCGAACTCCGAACCCATGACGATCCAGTACGGGGTCCTCCTCGACGACGCTCGTCCGGGTGTTCATCTGGAAACGCAGTACGTGGATCAGTGGGGCTCGGGGAAAGAAACCACGATGCCCTTCTACCAGTCGAATCAGCCCCTCCAGTTCGTCTCACTGGTTCATGAAATCTCCGACGGGATTCGCGCGAATCGCCGGTACCTCGAAGGCGATGAGATGATCCGGTTGGATGGCATGCAGTATCCCTTGATCCACGGAACCGGCACCGAAGACTATTACAACGGTGGCTGGTACTTCATGGGAGTGTTCTCGAACCCCTTCAACGGGCAGTGCCGCTTCGTCCTCGACGACCCGTCCGATGGCTGGTCACATGCTCAATTCGAGCACTCGCTCTACCGTCACCACATCTTCGATCCCATCGTTAGCCGTGTCGGGATGCGATTCGG
>CAYOWB010000104.1:0-1441 GCA_964407515.1 uncultured Bacteriovoracaceae bacterium | reverse complement strand
AGACACGGGCAACTACGCTCCGATCCGCCACCGCACCTTGGCCATGGCCTATACGTTCGAGGACCCTGTCCTGGTGCAGACTCAGCAGTTCCCGGTCACCCGCGGGACACGGGTCACTTCAGCCAACGATGCGGAACGCGACGAACAACCGCGGTCATTCACAGTCCGCACGGTGAAGGATCAGACCACCCTTTCGGTGACCTGCCCAGCCGGCGAAAAGATCGACGGCATGTACCTGATCCGCACCTACGACGCCGCAAAGCCCGGACAGCACGCCTTTGTTCGCGTGAACGGCCGTTACGTCGGTGAGATCTACGAAGCTTATGCGAATCCGCATCGCCGGTTCGCGCAGGACAGCTTCTGGATCGACCTCCGCCCCGGCGACTGCACCGGAGGTTCCGTTAAGATTGAAGTCGATCCCGCGGATCTCGAGGGCGGCACCTTCTGGGAAAGACTCCGTCGCCGTCTCTCCGGCCAGGGTAACGTCGTTCCGTGGACGGAGGCCGGCTACGAGGTTCTGCTCTTCAAGCAATCCGCGAAGCCGGTCAACATCCAGCAGGGTAACTACACACGCATCGTCGATGTGCACGCCCTGCCGGAAGGCCGTCACTACGTCAACGACCACACCCTCGTCCAAGGGCCGGACTCGAAGTGGCATCTGTACGGCATCTTCCATAAAGAGCCGTTTGATGCCCTGGACGAGAACGAGTTCATTCACGCCACCGCCAGCGAGCCGGTCCCGGCCAAGTGGGGCGCGGATGCCTTCTTCGTTCCGCCGCTTCCGGAAAGAATCGGCCTCCGCGCGGACCCAAAGCTCGGCGAGACTCATATCTGGGCCCCGCACATCGTGAAGGACGGCGACACTTACGTGATGGCCTACAAGTCCAGTGGACCGACCTATGATCGCGTCACCCTTCGAATCGCGAAGTCGAAGGACCTCGTGAACTGGGAACGCGTTCCTGCGGGCCCTTTGTTCGAGGACTTCTGCGTCGCAAGAGACCCGATGCTGCAAAAATTCGGAAATCTCTGGGTGATGTACTACACCCGCTGCGAAAGCAACGAGAACAAGCAGCCCGGCGTCGCTTACCGTACGTCCCTCGACCTGGTGAACTGGACGGAAGCCCGCATGGCTCTGACGGTGAGCTGGGCCGAGAAGATGTTCAACTCGGGTTACACCGAATCCCCGTTCGTGTTCGAACGCGATGGCTGGTACTATCTGTCGGCGACGGCTTACCCCGTATCGTTCGACGCAACCTTCGTGTACCGCTCTCGGTCTCCGTTCCTGTTTGACGACCAGCCGGTAGTCCGGCTCCGGTCACACGCCCCCGAGTGGGTGGCCGCCAACGGTGACATGAGACGCGATCCGCTCTACATGACCACCTGTGGTCCTGGCGGCGGCGGAGTCTATATCACTCCGATGAGCGGGATCTGACTAGACCGA
>CAYOWB010000103.1:12033-12224 GCA_964407515.1 uncultured Bacteriovoracaceae bacterium | reverse complement strand
GGATGTGCGGCCCCAGTGGAGAGAGTGAAAAAGACCCCATGCGTGAACGTGGCAATGAGCCGTGCCCCGGGGAAGAGCCGGCCTCCGCGTGAACGGGGCGAGCGGGTGCCGATGGAGAGTCCGTCCCCAGGCAGCGTGGTGAATGGTTGGTGGATGGGCGACTTATAGGACGGAAGCGACGATCACTCGAG
>CAYOWB010000103.1:0-12013 GCA_964407515.1 uncultured Bacteriovoracaceae bacterium | reverse complement strand
CCGCGGTCCGGATGGCTACGGTGCCGGCGATGTCCTGCAAGAGGTCTCCGAGCGGGTAGTCCTTTCCGGGGAAGGCTTCAGTCAATTCAATCGTCAGCACCGGAACTCCGCGGTCACGCCACATATAACGTCCCATGCTGCCCGGAAAGTGTCCGAGCGACTTCCATTTCAGGGCGGGGAACTTCGGGAATCCGGCCATTCCCGGACCGTCAAAGTCCAGTACCGCGTAAGGGGTGTGGACCGCGATGACGAAGTCAGGCTTGTAGTCCTCGATGTGCTGGATCGCGCAACGGGTCTCCGGCTCACTCGCCGCTGTTTTGCCCGGAAAGCGGCGCTGGGCTTTGCCGGCGCTGGCGTTCCACCAGCGAAGCGCCTCCTTGTCCCAGCCCACGGTCGGGAAGTTGCGGTTGATGTCCACGCCGTTTTCGTTGGTGCGGGTGTTGGCTCGATAGCCGTCCGGGTTGAGCATCGGGATGATCCGCCAGGCGCTGCGGGGCTCGATCTTCTGAAGACGTTCCACCCAATTGAGGGCGAGGGAAGTACTCTTCGGTTCGTCGCCGTGGACGGAAGCGAATACGAGGATCTTGAGTCCCGTGGGATCTTTTGCAGGTCTGTTGAAGTGAACGATCTTCTCGCCTTTTACGCTGGAGCAGCTCTCCAAATGCAGCGCTTGGGCGCAGATCTGGCCGAGAGAATCGGGGGAGCGTCCACCGGGTAGCGCTTTGAACTGGTTTCGGCACTGATCCGGCAGGGCCGTCGGCGCGGGATCGGCCGCGAGCGCGTGGAGGGGGATCGCTGAAAGCAACAACAGGATGAAGGTTGTCGGACGCATGAGTAACTGTAGTCTAAAACGACGACGGCCCGGGTGCAAGGCGCCCGAGCCGTCGAACTGCTCTTGAGTACTAGGTTTTTGTTACCTCAGCATCTTGGTCCAGTAGCCGACCGCCGTATCCCGGGCGGCCTGGCATTCACTGGCGCTGATGTACTGAGACGACGCGTAGATCGTCGGGTTCATCATGTACGAGCTGTTCTGGACGTGATCCAAGCTGAGGTAGTGACCGAGCTCGTGCGCGATCATGTTGATGTTCGAGTTGACGGGTCTCTCGATCACGACGCCGTAGGGGTAGCTACCCGGCATGGATGTCCACGCATTGGCGTAGATTCCTCCCGCGCGATTCCACGTTCCTGTGCTCACCACGAGGAAGCTCCGGTCCGGCTGAAACGCGTTGCGAATGGACGTCAGTTCACCCATCGTGGACGGCTGATAGTTCAGCTGGTAATCCGCGGGATTCGCCGCCAGATATTGATCCACTGCAAACGAGATTTTGCACGTGGCCCAAATCGCGTTCACTCCCTTGACTAACTCGTTGACCTCGCTTTGGCTGAGGGTCGCCTGCCCGGTGGAATCCTTGTAGACCACGTACTTCAGGCCCACGCAGATGTTGTCGGGGTTCGAACGGTCACAGCCACTCTGTGGCTTCTGATCGGGATTGTGCGGATTGACCGGAAGTCCGGTCGGACCGTTGTCGCCTGCGAGATCAGGCTCCATTCCGGCGTCTTCGCCGCCTCCTGATCCCATGCATGCCGTTAGAGCGAATGAAAGCGACAACACGAACGCGAGCTGCCGCAATAGGGAACTATACTTCTGCATGACTACTCCTCCTGGATGTTGATGAAGCGCACACCATCCTGGAGTGGACTGCTTCGCGTTAACCCAGTGAGGCTAGCACGCAGCGAAAAATGGACTCAAGCGAAATAGTTGACATTGAAAAGTGGGTGCGGGAATGAAATACGTCAGCCCCGGTGGGGCTGACGCACTTTGCTGTCTCTCATTCCTTGTTCTTAAGGAGTGAGTTCTGTTGGAGTAGGGGAGGGAAAGGTCGTGAAGGTGGGAGATGGGCTCGGGCTTCGCATTTGCCCGTATTTCTGGGCAAGAACAGCGAACTGGCGGTAGAGCTCTCGCGCTGCAGTCAGATCGCCCGGAGAGCAAAGTTCATCACCTTGAACCTGGAGGACAACAAGCGATGAGCCGTTCGCCTCGCCGATTCTGAGACTCGCACCGGCAAGAGTGCCAGCCGCCGGACTGTCCTGGCAGTCGAGCGGACCGCTGAGGTCATCCGATGCGACGTTTCGGATCGCCTTACTGAGAGCAGCGAGGTCAGCGGCATCCATGCTGCCTTGGCTTGCGGAGCGGTTTTCGGGTCCGAAGAAGTACTCTCCGTTGGATCGCACTCCGAAGGCCAATCGCGCATCCCACAGCTGAGTCCAGGTGACGGGGATGGGGGCCGCGGTCTCCGTCGGCGTCACCGTCGGCGAGGGGGTTACCGTGGGTGACGGGGAGGGTTGCTTCGTATTCGCAGGCTGGGGAGAAGGGGCGGGCGCGTACTTGGTGAGTAGGGCATCGATCGATTCAAATAGCGCTCGAGCCTTCTGCGGGTCTCCCTGCGTGCATTGCTCGTCTTTCTGGGGATCCAGACGGAATACCGGAACGGGGTCAGGACCTCCCGAAGTGACTAAGGTCACGTCGATGCGCTCCGCTTCGGGAGTGGTGACGACCTGAGAGCAGGTCAAGCCGTTGAGTCCGCTCGCGATCAGGTCTTGAGCGGCACGGTTCACGGACTCGAGTTCCGTCGAAGAGAGGAACTCCAAAAGGAAGCGCGGCCCGATGTCCTTGCCGGTGAAGTATTGACCGTCCTGTGTGATTCCAAAACCCTCCTCGCCCTGGCAGGATTCCAGTGTGCAGTCCTTACCTTCCCAGACTTGACTCCAGGCCGGAGAGAATGGCTGCGCGGTTGGCGGAGTCGGAGCGGATGGTGGGTCGCTGTCTCCTTCTCCACAAGAAACGTGTACTAATGTCAGTGTGCTGAGAAGCGCGATCGCGGTGTAAAGAGCAGGCTGCCGTCGGATCATGCGGATGATCTTCATCATGTCGTTTTTGCTGCAACCGTAAGGCCAGTCGCGGCTGAGGAGCCGCTCCCGTGGCCTGACCTTCGCAGGACTTCAGGGCATGCGCTCGCTCGAACCTTACCTGTACAAAAAAGTCGTGGTGCTCAAGCAGGACGCCTCAGCCGTCGATGCCGCTCGCGCGATGCGCGACCACGACATCGGCTGCATCGTCGTATCGAATACGGACGGAAAGGTCGTCGGTATGGTCACCGACCGGGATTACGCTTGCCGGTTGGCAGCTGAGTATCCCGGGATGCCGGCGCAGGATATTCCATTGTCCCACATCATGACGCTGAATCCCGTGGTCGCTTCTGAGTCGGCCGGGGTTGGGCAGATCGTAGACCTGATGGAGAGCTACGGCGTTCGCCGTATTCCCATCGTCACTGAGGACGGTCAGGGAGGTCAGAAATGCGTCGGAATCGTGAGCTTCGACGACTTGATCCTGTCGGGAGTAGCGGATCGTGCGGCCTTAAGGCGGATTGTTTGCCGGCAGATCGGAAGAAGGCGGGAGTCGGCAATCAGTCGCAGTCCGCGTTCTGAAACTCGGGCGCGCCAGGCGCTCAGTCGGTTTTACCATCATGTTGCCGCCCGGACGGGAGTGGCTCATGGGCAGGTGCCCGACGTTTCGCTTTATCTTCTCAGTGCGCTTTGCCGGAGAGCGACCTTTTCGGCGGCAGCTAATCTCATTGCCCGCCTGCCGAGCGCCTTGCAAGATTCCCTGCTGCGTCTGCCGCCTGGCCCTGACCGAGGCATCGACTCAAAAAGCATGGCAGCCGGCCTGGTGCGGAACTTCTCGTTTCCGGAAGATTTCGCACGACATGTCCTGGGTATGTTCTTCGGAGCCTTGGAAGAGTGCCTCGATCCAGGCGGACTAAGGTCGATTCAGGCGCAGCTTCCCGAGGAGATGCGGTGGATGTTCGACTCGGGACAGCCGATTTTGGAATCTGAAAGCACATTGGAGACAACTCGTATGAACTTGACTTGTCCTTCGTTCAAGAGCGGTGCTGAAATTCCGCGGCGTCACTCGCAGGAAGGGGAGAATCTCAATCCCAGTCTTGAATGGTCCCATGTTCCAGCCGAGACGCAAGAGTTCGCGCTGATATGTGAAGACCCGGATGCCCCGACCGAGCGGGCCTGGGTGCACTGGGTCCTCTATGGAATCTCGCCGAAGGTGACTCACATCCCCGAAGGGATGCCTGGAGTCGGGAAGATCGATCTGCCTGTCGCCGCTCTTCAAGGGGAGAATACGTCGGGGAGGTTAGGATACAGCGGACCGATGCCTCCCGAGGGGCACGGGCGTCATCGGTACTTCTTCAGGCTGTTCGCCTTGAATCGAAAGGTCTTTCTGGGGCCGGGGGCTACCCGGGATCAGCTCCTGAACGAGATCCGGGGTCATGTTATCGCCGAAGCGGTGTTGATGGGTACCTATGAGCGCAAGCTCGCGCGTCGCGCGGCTTGAGCGTGTTCCGTTTGACCGCGCTTAGGGGTTCCTTTACCATTTCGGTATATGCGAAAGAATCTCTTCGGAGTCGTCGGTGGGGCGTGTGGCGTCGGTGTTCTGATGCTGTAGCTCCGCTCCGGTCTCGAAGGGGTACAAAGACTTTTCGCCCGGAGTCCGCGATGCGCACGACTTCGCGCGCGAGCAGCAGAGCCGGGTGAATAAGGGCCGTTTCGCCACAGCCAAGCATATCGTTCCAAATCTCGAGGCACGCCTCGAGAAATCGGACTGTTATCGTGTCGTGTCCGCGAGCCAACAGTGGGGCATGCTCGAGCCGGAAATGACGGTTCATGCGGAGAGCGTTTCGACCCCGTCCGATAAGGCTCTGATCATCGTGCCGCCTCTGCTGGGGGAGGGACGTGAATTTCCCACTCCGGCCGAGGAAAAGGAATTGAAGATATTCCGGCTCGATCGTGACTCGACCTTTGCCGCGGACCTGATCCTCGCGCTTCAGAACGCGGTCGGCACGGAGGACCGTTGTTTCCGGTTTGCTCGCGCTCCGAAGGATGCGGACATCAATCAGGCGGTGATCGCCGCGCAAGTCATGCCTCGTTCCTCATTCAAGGGGGTGCCGGTGGAAAAGGCTCCTGAGAAGACCCCCGAGAAGACGCCGGAGAAGGCCTCCGAGAAGGCAGTGGACGCCAAGAAACAGTAAAGGTCTGGCGTCATTCGTGACTGGAACAGAACCTTTTAAACGTTGTCCGACTTGTGGAAAAGGCTGGAACAGTCGAGAGGACTTCTTCTCGGATTCCTCCTTATCCGTGGCCGGATACCAGGCGAACCTGGAGCAGAACGAACGCGGCCTGTTTCTGTTCACTCATCATGAGCTGGACTGCGGTACGACCTTCTCGGTGAAGGTGTTGCTCTTCATGGATCTGTATCATGGGCCGGAATACCCGACTTCGAAGTTCGGGTCGGACGAATGTGAGGGGCGGTGTCTCAAGCTTGAGGATCTCAACATCTGCTTCGCGCAGTGCCGGAACGCGCGCGTGCGCGGAGCGCTGCAAGAGATTCTGAAGCGAATGCAGAGTCCGGTCTCTTAGCCCTTCTTTTTGGGCAGAACGATGTACCCTTTTCCGTAAACGGACTCGATGCGGTGACTCCAGTCGGAGAGCAGCTTTCTGAGTCGGAATACGGTCAAGTCCACCGACCGGTCAGAGACCGATTCGCCCGCGCCAGACCATGCCTTTTCCAGAAGCTGTTCACGATTGAGCAGACGTCCCTCGTTTCGGATGAGTACTTCAAGCACCCGGAGCGACTGGGTGGTGATGCGGAACGTACGCTGTTTGCCTCCGTGGGTGATGGCCGCTGACAGAGTTGCCGGATCGATGCTCAGGTTGCCGCAACGAAGAGGCGCTTCAATGTGAGCCTGGCCCACCCGGAACTCGATGCGGGTCAGGAGTTCGTGCAGACGGAATGGCTTGGTGAGGTAATCGTTCGCGCCGACGTGCAGCGCGCGCTGCATGCTGGCCGCGTCCGTGTCCGATGTCAGAAACAGGACGGCGGTGCGGTCGTGGGGCGCCGAGGACCGGATCGCCTCGCAGACCTCAAAGCCGTCCATGACCGGCATGTCGAGGTCGATGATCACGAGGTCCGGCGCGCTCGCAAGGACCGCTGCCAGTCCCTGCGCGGGATCGCTGAACGTGGAAACGTCGTAACGCTCCGAGAGCATTTCCCGGATCAGGTCAAGGTTTTGGGTATCGTCATCGATGGCGATGATTTGATGCTTACTCATTCCACTTCCGTTCTTAGTATTGAGTGAAGGCGAGGAACGCCGGATCCGCGAATCCGCTAGCCCAGGTGTTGACCGTGTTTCGGATCGTGATCAGCGTGACCGCGCCGAGTCCTTTCTCGGTGACGTAGATATTTCCAACCGCATCGACGGCGATTCCGTTGGCGCTCTTGAGGTTGGTCGCGACGATCTCGCCGGAACCCGGATTGTCCTGGTGATAACGGAAGACGCGACCGGCTGCGGCCACGCCCTCGGCCACGTAGACGCGTCCCATCCCGTCGATGGCCGTGTTGACTGGCTCTTGCACCGTTGCAGACGGCGAGGTGGGGGTCAATCCCCAGAAGACCTTGTTCGGCGTGAAGTCCGCCACGACGAACAGATCGTTCACCCCGATTACGAGTCCGGTCGGTTTGCTGAAGTGGCTGGCCACGACTTTCCGGTCGGAGAGCCGGATGATGTTGTGGGGGGTGTCTTGCGTGACGAACACTTCGCCGACGCTATCGACCGCGATTACGCTCGGGAGAGCCAGGCCGTCAGCCATCAGCGCGCGCGAGCCGCTATCCGCGTTGTACTTCCACACTCTTCCGGCGTTCTGTTCGACGACGAACAGGTGGCCATAGCGGTCTGTCGCGATCCCTTGCGGATTGTCGAGTCCCGTGGCGAACTCCGTCTTGGAACCGTCCGTCTGGAACTTGTAAATCGTGCCGGTGCCGTCGCTCATAAAGAGCGGAAAGTCGTTCACGGGCAGCTGGCCCTGCCTGAGAAGCCGCGACGGCTCGCGCCCGCAGCCAGTGGCAAGGAACGTCAGAGCGAATACGAGAAGAACGAGTGGCATGGCGTTCAGAAACACGATGAGGAATACCGATTTGAAACTACGCATATCGGTGTCCTTTCCTAGAACACGTAGCCGATCCCGAAGAGGGGATAGCCGTCCTTCTGTTTGATGGGTTCGCTCAGTTTGGTATCGTCCTGCTTGTTGATGTTCTGAATGCGATACTTGTAACTGAACTGCAGGAAGAAACCGCCGCTGCTCGGGGTGCCCGATGAACCGTCGGAATAGCCGGCCGAGGCGTTGCCGCCGCCGCCGAGTTTCACGCGGACACCGCCGCCGAAGACCCAACCGTTGCCGGTCTGCCGGGCGATGGAACGGTCGGTGAACGCACGATGAAGGTAGGGGGCCCAGCCGCCCTCGACGTAAAACGCGGACCAGTGCAGTTCCATCTTCGGACCTACGGCGAAGTCCGTTTGGTTGGAGCCTTGCTTGTCGTACTGGCTGAAGGCGCCGAGTCCCCACCACGAGCCGTGATAGACCAGATCATGGTGAGTGAGGAGCGTCGAGCCCGAGGGGCCCTTCCCTCCTTGTTCGCTCGAGTTTGTGAGCGCCATGCCGCTGATGGCGAGATGGACGCCGCGATCGCCCGCCCTGGCTTGGAGGCCGGTGAGGGCGACGATCGAGAGCACGATCAGGACGAGAAAGGTGTACGTGGTATTGGCCTTCTCCATAGCTCATCTCCTGGACCTTATCTCAAGGTTACGAACGTTTTTCTGGCCGACAGCGTGATGTTGTTCCGGCCGTCGGCGGTGCGGACCTGGAACGAGTACACTTTGTAGGGTTGCAGCCCGGTGAGTTTCACCCGGTGGAACTTCGTCAGAGTGGTGTCGTCAGCACTCCAGGTCGTGGGCGAGCCGATGCCGTACTGCACTCGTGAGGTGGCGCCTTCGTCGGTCAGCCACTGGACGACCGCGGAGTTCGAGGTGATTTCGACGGCCTGAAGCGACGAGATGACGGGGCTGGAGTGATCGCCGACATCCGTCGGGATGGCTTGGTCGTCGCTCAGGGGGGATGACGGGTTGTTGGGGATGGTGCACAGCTGGGTGAAGTACGTGCCTTCGAGCGTAAGTTCCGGGCCGCTCACGGGTGCTCCGAACGTGCGAGTGGAGGTGTTGTTCGTCGCTTGCACGAACGCCAGGCTTCCAGCCATGGCGACATTCAGTTTGCCCTGCGCGATCAGGTCTCGCAGTTGCGCGGCACCCAGCAGTGAGACGAGGTTCAAAGTCACGGCAAGAGGCGTGTCATCCGCCGGAATCGCATTGACCCAGTTTTCCCAGTAGGTTTGTCCCGCGTCGGTGACCCATCGCTCGACCGACGACGTCGCGCTCGATGTCGGGAAGCCGGTCTGTGCCACGGCCACGCCGTTGATGACGATCGCCGCTTGTGCCGTCACGGCGGTGGAGCGCTTCACCGTCAGGGTGATTTCCCCCTTTGTGAGCGTGATATTGGATCTTGCTACGTTGGGGAGCTGAGCATCGTAGTACCACTCGACCGTCTGCAGTCCGGCCGGAGTGCTGCTCCAGGAGGCGAGGGGATTGAGCGTCGTGCCGGTGAACGCCGTCTGGCCGATGGAGTTTCCGTCGTTATGGACGAACACGTTCTTGAAGGTGTAGTTCGCGCTGTCCACGCAGGTCAGTGGGTCCTTCGAGATCGTGTAGCCCTTGAGTACGAGGAAAGCCTGCTCGACGGGAGAGTCGTCACCCGTCACGACCGGCAGGACGCCGTCCTTAACGAGATCGACCGTGGTCACCGGGAGCACGGGGGTGGTTTCAATCAGCTTGTCGATGAGCAGGTCGAAGGTGTTGACGGCGCCGATCTTGTAGTGCCGCATCGACCAGTCCATGTAGTAGACGTTGTCGGTCCAGCTCGCGGCGGGGTATTGCGCGATGTGGCCCGAGTAAAGCGGGTAGAGCGTCTTGCTGCACGACGGATTGACGTTGCCATTCGTCGTGCCGGTCGGCGGGCGGCCGGAGAACACTCCGTCGACGAAGATGCCTTCGGTGTCGCTGGAGTCGCGGCTGGTGTCGATCACGAGATGGGCCTCGGCGAGTTTGTAGTTGTTGGCCGGGTAGGAGTAGAGGAAGTGGAACGCGGTCTGGCCGTTGGTGACCGGTTGGCCGATGCCGACGACGGGCCCTCGAAAGGGGGGCGCCCAGGCCAAGGATTGGGCGCCAGGCGGCGCTGGCCTTGAAGGGAGAGGTCCGCGGCATTAGCGTAGTAATCGCCGCTCGTCGCGGGGATGACCGTGTTCACGGTGTGGATATCGCCGATGTCCGTGCCGTCCTGCCGGGTGTCACCTGTGTCACTGCCGTCCCCTGTCGCGCTTCCGCGGTATTGGCCTTCGTACAAAGGGACCTTCTGTCCGCAACCTGCGGCGGCGAAGATCGCCACCGTGACAGCGAAGGACGTCAAACCTAGTTTAACGACTTCTTCGGTACGCATGTCTTTAGAATACGGTACAATTATTTCAAGAAAATTTCAAGGCGGCTTAATGTAAGTATTGGAAATGGAGTACAATTTTTTGGATCGGCACTGGGTGCTACCGGCCGAATGCTTTTACAAATGATCCTGGGAAGTCTCTTGCATCCGCTCCAGGTCGACGGCAAAGTGGAGGCACATGAGCGCGCGAATGAGAGTGGAAGATATCCTGGATCTTGCGATCCAGAAGGAACAGGAATCGGCTGACTTCTATCTGGCGATGGCGGATCGCTCGGAGAATCCAGCGATGGCTCAGGTGTTCAAGCAGTACGCGGCTGAGGAGTTGAGTCATAAGAAACGGCTAATGGATATTCTCGCGGGCACCGCCCGTCCTCTTTATACGGGGCCGTTGCCTGAGGCGATGATTGAAGAACGTGATCGCGACATTCATCCTGACGAGTTTCCTGATTACCGCAAAGCGCTAGAACTGGCGATGAAGCGCGAGAAGGCGGCTTTTCGCCTGTATATGGATCTGGCTAACGCCACGAGCGACAAGGAACTCAAGCATGCCTTCTGGTCGCTTGCCCAGGAGGAGGCGAAGCACAAGCTGCGCTTCGAAATCGAACACGATGACATTTCCTGAATACTTGGCGCAGTCAGCGAATTGACGGACGAATAGTGGCGCGCGGAGGCTGGACTTCGCTCGCGCCTGTGAGACAATTCTTTATCAGCCATGGATAAAGAACTGCTCGAACTGTTGCAGGTTTTCCTGACCGAAGCGCGAAGCATGCTCGACGATGTCGAGCCTCAGCTCATTGAGCTCCAGCAATCCGCGGAAAGCGGCTCCGGAGACAACGAGACGATTCACGCGGTCTTCCGGTTCTTTCACTCGATGAAAGGAAGCGCCGGCTCACTTGATCTCAAGAATATTTCCGGGGTCACTCACTCCGCCGAAACGTTGTTGGATCTATTCCGACAGGGGAAGGCGCAGATCACGCCAGATCACGTGAACCTCCTGCTGCGAGTCGTGGATTTCATCCGTACGCTCATGTCGATCGCTGAGAAGACCCAGAGCGATCATGGAATGGACGCGGAACGCGATGCGCTCCTTAAAGAGCTGCATGACGCGATCGCCGCGGAGCGAGGCGAAGCGCAAGCTGCTCCCGCGCATCCGTCCCAGCCGGTTCCTGCGGCGCCCGTCGCGCCTGCTCCGGAGAAAGCGCCTGCCGCGGACCCGGCGCCGTCCGCGAGCGTGGATCCCGTGCTCCCGATCAGCGCCGAGATGGTGCAGAAGTTTCTGCAGGAAGCCGATGAACTCATGGATCTGCTCGAGAACGATCTCATCGAGATCTCGAAGGATCCGATGGCATCGCAAGAGAAGATCAACGAAGCGTTTCGTGCCGTTCACAGCTTTAAGGGGAATTGCGGGTTCATGGGCTTCGCGGAGCTCGAAAACCTCGCGCACAAGACGGAGAACGTCCTGGACGGTATTCGGAAAGGGAACATCGCCGGGAACGAAGAGAACATTCGCTGCCTGCTTGGCGTGGTTGATGCGTTCCGGGAATCCATCGGGGATGTCGCGCGCGGAGGAAAGGGCGCGGTTCAGGATCCGGTGATTCGGCTGGGATTGATCGAATCGATTCTGGCATCGGCCGCTCCGGCGGAGGAGGCTCCAGCTCGTCCGGCTGCCGAGCCGGTTAAGGCTACGGAAGCACCGAAGGCGCCCGGGGGCGTGGAGTCGAAGTCCAAACCTGCCGCGAAGACGCCTGTACCGGCTCCCGCTCCGTCGCCCGAAAAGGCTCCCGTCGCCGCGTCTCCTGCGGCCCCAGCAGCGGCTCCCGCCGCTGGACAGGACCATAAGCCTGCCGCGGAGAAAGCCGTGAAGAAGTCCGAGGCGGTGGTTCAGCAGGACATTCGTGTCAACCTCGAGAAGCTCGATGCCTTGATCAATCTCGTGGGCGAACTCGTGATCGCCGAGGCGATGGTGACACGCAGCCAGGCGCTGCGCTCGGTGGAAGACGAGCACCTGGAACGCGCGGTTCATCATCTTCGCCGTATTACCTCCGATCTGCAGGACGTCGCCATGTCCGTTCGCATGGTGCCGTTGTCGGCAACCTTCCGGAAGCTGATTCGCCTGGTGTACGACGTTTCAAACAAGGTCGGAAAGCATGCGAAGCTCGAGCTGATCGGCGAGGAGACTGAGGTCGACAAGACGGTTATCGAACAGATCTCTGACCCTCTCGTGCATATCGTTCGAAACTCCATCGATCACGGTTTGGAGACGCCTGAGGACCGTAAGAAGGCGGGTAAGCCTGAAGTCGGAACGGTCACGATCGAGGCGAAGCACGAAGGGGGCGAAGTCTGGATCCTGATTCGGGACGACGGTCGAGGCTTGAATCGGGAGAAGATCCTCGCAAAAGCGGTCGAAAGAGGCCTGGTTCAAGGTAATCCGGCCGAACTGACCGATCAGCAGATCTATAAGCTTATCTTCGAGCCTGGCTTCTCGACGGCCGACAAGATTACGGACGTTTCGGGTCGTGGCGTCGGCATGGACGTCGTGAAGAAGAACATCGAGAAAGTGAAGGGA